>DATBSL010000379.1:0-9789 GCA_036559805.1 Vicinamibacteria bacterium | reverse complement strand
GCGCTGAGCGGCTTCGCCGCTACGACCAGCGCAGCCTGTAGCGGCAGACGCTGCCGCCCCGCGCGCGGCACTCCTCCTCGACCACGCGGGGCGCGCGCGCCCCGCACATCGCGAGCGCGCGGCGGTGCCAGCCCACCACGGTCAGGCAATCGGGCGAGCTGAAGGTCAGGGCGTCGCGCGTGACGAGCAGCGCCTCGGTGTCGCCGGTCTTCTCGTAGTCGCGGCGCCCCTGGTCGTAGTAGTGCGAGTAGATGAGGGGCGCCTTCGCGAGGAAGGCGTGCGGGTCCCCGGCCACCAGGAAGCTGCGGTGCACGCCCGTCGGGCCGAGGTTCCGCTCGGCCGAGGCCTCGCCGAGCTTCTCGAAGAACTCCGGCCGGCCCCCGCCGAGGCAATCGACGATCGTCTCGTCGAGCCGCTTGCCGAGGTCGAAGGGGTACCACGCGGACGGCAGCAGCGACTCCAGCACGTTGCGCTCGAGGGCGGAGAGTCGCGCGAGCACCCGCTGGACGCCTTCCTTCCCGGCCAGCTCCTCGACGAGCCCGAGGCGCGACCTGAGGACGCTTCCCTTGATGCTGGCCATGGCGCGCACATTTGTGCCGCAAGCCGGAGCGTGACGCAAGCCGAGGCTTCGCCGGCCCTCGAGGTTTGCGGTACGCTCGCGCGGGAGCAAGCGGGATTGACCGAGCGCGCCAACCCGAGGCGGCGGGTCCTGATCGGAGCCACGGGCGCGGCCGTCGCGGCGCTCGCGGGCCGCGAATCGGGGGGGACGCCGCGCGAGCCGGCAGGCGCGGGCCCGCGCCCGCTCGTGCTGCCCGGCTTCGTCGACCTGCAGGTGAACGGCTTCGCGGGCGTCGATTTCTCCGACCCGGCCGTGAGCGCCGACCGGCTGGCCCAGGCCGTGGCGGCGCTCGCGAAGACCGGCGTCACGCGCTTCCTGCCGACGCTCATCACCTCCTCGCTCGACAGCTTCTCCGCGTGCGCGCGAACGCTGGCGCGAGCCGGGCTGCCGGGCATCGCCGGGATCCACATGGAGGGGCCGTACATCTCTCCGGAGGACGGCCCGCGCGGCGCTCACGCGCGCGAGCACGTGCGGGCCGCGTCGCTCGACGACTTCGCGCGCCGCCAGGACGCCGCCGACGGAAGGATCCGGCTGGTGACGCTCGCCCCCGAGGTGAGCGGAGCGCTCGCGCTCATCGAGCGGCTGGCCGCGACGGGCGTCCGCGTCGCGATCGGCCACACGGCCGCGAGCGGCGCGCAGATCCGCGACGCGGTGCGCGCCGGAGCGACGCTCTCGACGCACCTCGGCAACGGCTGCGCCTCCGTGCTGCCGCGGCACCCGAACGTCATCTGGGAGCAGCTCGGCGAGGACGGCCTCATCGCGAGCTTCATCGTGGACGGCCACCACCTGCCGCCGGCCACGGTGCGCTCGATGGTGCGTGCCAAGACTCCCGCGCGCAGCATCCTGGTCACCGACGCGATGGCGGCGGCCGGGATGCCCCCGGGCGTCTACACGCTGGGCGGACAGCAGGTCGAGCTCGACGCGACCGGCCGCGTGGCGGCTCCGGGCGCGCCCAACCTCGCGGGGTCCGCGCTCTCCATGCCCGTCGCGATCGGGAACGCGGTTCGCTTTACCGGCCTGACGCTCGAGGAGGTGCTGCCGATGGCGACGACCCGTCCCGCGGAGTACATCGGGATCCAGCCGTCCGGCAGCGTCAACGCCGAATGGGACGCCGCAGCCTCGGTGCTCCGCGTCAGCCCACCCGGTCCCGGCGCAGCGTGAGGCCTCCGTCGACCGTGATCACCTGGCCCGTGACGTACGAGTCGGGCTCGAGCAGGAAGCGCACGGTGCGCGCGACGTCCTCCGGCCGGCCGAAGCGGGCGATCGCGCCGCGGTCGACGTAGGGGTCGTACTTGCCGCCGTCGATCGAGGCGCGCGCCATGCCCGCGCCGGTGGCGCCGGGCGCCACCACGTTGACGCGAATGTCGGCCTTGCCGCCGTACTCCTTCGCGAGGACGCGCGCGGCGTGGACGAGCGCGGCCTTCGGCGAGGAGTAGGCGAGGCTGCCCTCGAACGGGAAGACGCCCTGCATGCTCGAGACCAGCACGATCGCTCCGTGCGTGTCGCGCCGCAGCATCTCCTCGGCCGCCGCGCGCGCGAGCAGAACCGGCGCCTCGAAGTTGGCCGTGAACGAGGCGTGGAGCGCCGCGCCGTCGAGCTCGCCCGCCTTGACGCGCGCCGGGTCGCCGGTGAGTGCGACGACGCCGTAGAGCTCGCCCTTGATGGCGATCGCGGCGTCGACGTAGCGCTTGCGCACCTCGGGGTCCGAGACGTCGCCTTCCACGAGGTGCACGAGGCCGCCGTAGAGGTCCTGGACGCGCTGCTGGAACGCGAGCGCGTTGCCGCGGTTCGAGCGGTAGCCGACCACCGGGATCGCCCCGTCCTGCACCAGGAGCGCCGCGATCGCCGCGCCCAGCCCCCCGGCACCGCCAGGCAGCAGCACGACACGCCCGGCCAGCGACTTCTTGTTGAACTCGTAGCGGTGCTCGGCGTAGCGGCGCGCCTGCTCGGCGTCGAGGTGTCGGGAGGGCAAGGGCTTCAGTCCTCGAAGAGCGCGCCGAGCGACGCGGGCTCGAGCCCGGCGAGCGAGTCGACCACGCGCGTGGCGGAGCGCAGCTTGGCCGCGGGATACGTGTGGGCGACGCCCACGACCTTCATGCCGGCGCTGAGCGCGGACGCCACTCCGGCAGCCGAGTCCTCGAACGCGACGCAGTCCTCGGGCACGAGGCCGGGCAGGCTGCGGCCGAGGCGGCGCGCGGCCTCGAGGTACGGGGCGGGGTCGGGCTTCGTGGCGGTGGCGTCCTGCGCCCCGACGATCTCGCGGAAGGCGTCGCGCAGGCCGATCCCTTCCAGGATCGCTTCGATTTCCTCGCGGCGCGCGCCGGAGGCGATCGCCAGCGGCAGCTCGACCCTGAGGGCGCCGACCACCTCGCGCGCCCCCGGGAAGACCGGGACCTCGGGGATGAGCTCGGCGAAGCGCTCGACCTTGGCCCGCTGCGCCCGCTCGAGGCGCTGGGGGTCGGGTCGCTCGCCGCGCCTCTCGAACGCGAGGCGGATCGAGCTCCTGTCGTCGTAGGCGAGCAGGTGGTCCCAGTACTCCTCGCGCGTGATCTCGACGCCCTCGCCCAGCAGGGCGTCGCGGAGGGAGCGGAAGTGCAGCGGCTCGCTGTCCACGATCACGCCGTCGAAATCGAAAACCACCGCGCGCAGGGCCATTGGGCCGCGATTCTACCCTCGTGCCGGGCTATCATCGTTGTGACGCACCGATGAACTGCCCCTCCTGCCGAGCGCAGAACGACGGCTCGGCCCCCGTGTGCTTCGCCTGCGGCGCCGCGCTCGACGCGGCGCTCGCCTCGCTAGCGCAGGGCGCCGTCTTCGCCGCGCGCTACGAGATCCTGGGACCGCTGGGACGCGGCGGCATGGGCATGGTGTACCGCGCGTTCGACCGCGAGCTCGGCGAGACGGTGGCGATCAAGGTGCTGCGGCCCGACGTGGCGCGCGAGTCGGGGCGGGTGGAGCAGCGCTTCCGCTCGGAGATCCGCCTGGCGCGGCGCGTGCGGCACCGCAACGTGTGCTCGATTTTCGGCGACGGCGAGGACCGCGGCCTGCTCTACATCTGCATGGAGCTCGTCGAGGGGGAGAACCTCGCGGGCCGGGCGCGCGAGACCGGGGGCCTGCCTCACGACGAGGCCTGGGGCGCCGCGCTGCAGGTGGCGGACGGCCTGTGCGCGATCCACGAGGTGGGGGTCGTCCACCGCGACCTCAAGACGGCGAACCTGATGCGCGACCGGCACGGAGTCGTGCGCGTGATGGACTTCGGGATCGCCAAGCAGTACGGGGCGAGCGCCGGGATCACGATCACCGCCACGGGCAGCCTGATGGGGACCCCCGAGTACATGAGCCCCGAGCAGCTGCGCGGCGAGGACGTCGACTTCCGCAGCGACCTCTATTCGCTCGGAGTCGTGATCTTCGAGCTGTTCACGGGCGAGCTGCCCTTCCGGGGCGACACGCCGGTCGCCACGATCGTGCGCCAGCTCCACGACACGCCGTTCCTGGACGTGCCGAGCCTGCCGTCGGCGCTGCGCCCGGTGATCGCGAAAGCCCTCGCCAAGGACCAGTCCGATCGCTATCCGAGCGCCGTCGAGATGCGCCGGGCGATCGAGGCCGCCTGCGCGCTGGCCGCGCCGGCTTTGCTCGCGACGCCGAGCGACGGGTCGGGCGAGCTGCGGCCGGAGGAGGAGACCCGGCCGCTGATGGTGGGCGAGGCGCCACCGATCGGCAGCATGGCGGTCGCGCAGGCCGGGCTGGCGCTCTTGGCGGTGCACCTCGTGAGCGCCGGTGGCGTCGCCTCGCCGCAGCTGCCGCCGATCGCTTTCGTCTCCGTGGCGGGGGCGCGCGTCGCGGCGCACGCGCCTACGGTCCCAGGGGTCTCCCCTCCGTCGAGCGACACCCTTGCCGTCGAGCCGAACGTCGACCCGACGCCGGTGCCGACGCCCCTCCCGACCAGCTCGGCGCAGCTTCCCGAGCCCCCGCAGGCGGTGACGCCGCTGCCCGAGCCCTCGCAGGACGTGACGCCGCTGCCCGAGCCCGTCGACCTGCGCGTCTACGACGAGGACGAGGTGGAGATCCCGCCGCGGCGCCTGGTGGGCACGTCCACCGGCTACCCCGCCTGGGGCCCGGAGCTCCCGCGCGGCTCCAAGGTCTCGATCACGGCGAGCTTCGTCGTGAACGAGGCCGGCGACGTCACGGACATCCGCGTCGAGGAGGGCGGCGGCGTCCTCGAGGCGGTGCTGCTCGAGATCAGCCGCTGGAAGTACGAGCCCGGGATCAAGAACGGCAAGCCCGTGAAGGTCCGCATCAGCTGGAAGCACACCTTCATCGGGGCTTGAGGCGTTCGCCCGTCGCCATCAGCGCGAAGCCGAGCAGGATGAAGAAGAGGTCCTTGCCGCGCTTCAGCAGCAGGAACGCGACACCGACGGTGGTGGCGGCCGGCACGCCGACCGCCTTCAGGAACAGGACGTAGCCCACGTCCTGAACCCCGAGCCCTCCAGGCACCGGCACCGCGATCGAGCGCACCACGATCAGGGCGTTCTCGAGCACGAGCGCCGTGACGAACGCCACGTCCACGCCCAGCACGTGGAGGAACAGGAGCGCCTCCGCGCCGCGCACGACCCAGCCGGCCGAGTAGAGCAGCAGCGGCAGCACGAGCCCGCCGCGCTCGCGCTGGAAGAAGCCCTGCAGGTGGTCGTCGGTGCGCTGGAAGCGCGTGGCGTTGCGCTCGAGCCAGGAGGCCAGGCGGCGGCCCGGCACGCGGCCCAGGCCCGCGCGCGTGCGCTCGGCCATTCCCGCGCGCGCTCCGAGCGCGATGCCGACGCCGAACGCCGCGATCATGAAAGCCGCGACCGCCAGCAGCAGCCAGGGCAGGCCGCCGCGGCCGATCGTCTCGCGCGAGATGCGCGCGAGCAGCGGCCACGCCAGGAGCGTCGCGGCCGCCAGCACGACGCCGTGCGAGACGACGACGAAGAACTTGCGCCCGACGGTCGCGACGACGGCCGTCTCGAACGGCACGCCGCAGCGGCTCTTGAGCAGATAGGGCTGCAGCGACTCGGAGATGAGCGCCCCCGACGGCAGGCCCAGCATCACGGCCTCGGCGACGAGCCGCGTTCCGACGAGCGGCACGAAGCGCGGCCGCACCCCGAGCGCCTCGAAGGAGCGCCACCACGCGAGCGCCTCGATCAGGGTGACCGCGAAGTTCGGCAGCAGCAGCAGCGGCAGCCGCCAGCCGAGCGAGCGCACCAGCTCGCCGACGCGCGCGAGGTCGGCCGAGCGCAGCGCATAGGCACCCAGCGCCACGGCGAGGATGGCGGGCAGGACCTGCGACAGGTGGCGGAGAAGGCGCTTCACCAACGCTGTTCGACGAGCCCCGCGCGGTGGTTCGCGTGGCGCGCGAGCACGAAGAGCAGGTCCGAGAGCCGGTTGAGGTAGACCACGATCCCCGGCTCGACTGCCGTGTCGCGGGCGAGCGCGACGACCGACCGCTCGGCGCGGCGCACGACCGTGCGCGCCAGGTGCAGGAACGCGGCGGACGGCCGCCCCCCGGGCAGCACGAACGCGCGCAGCGGCGGCAGCTCGCACTCGCGCGCGTCGATCGCGCGCTCGAGCTTGCGGACCTGCGCCGCGGTGACGGCGGCCTTCGCGCGCCGGGCCGCGACCTTGTGCGTCGGGTCGGCGAGCCGCGCGCCGATCGCGAACAGGTCCTTCTGTATGCCGCCGAGGAGGCGCGCGACCCCGGCGTCCGCGTGCGCCGCCGCCGCGCCGATCGCCGCGTTCGCCTCGTCCACGTCGCCGTAGGCCGAGACGCGCGGATCGCTCTTGGGCACGCGCGCGCCTCCGAGGAGTCCCGTCTGCCCCTGGTCGCCGGTCTTCGTGTAGATCTTCACGCGGCAACCGCCGTGTCGAAGCCGGCCACGACCGTCGCGCCTGCTCCGTTCACCTCGACCGGCGTCCCCGACGCGAAGTGGCTGCGGTGCACGTAGCCGAGCGCGATCGGCCCGAGCCGCGGCGAGACGGCGCACGTCGTGAGCCAGCCGATCTCCTTGCCGTCCGCCGTCACCGCCGCGCCGGGCGCCGCGGGAGCCGACAGCCGCAGCCCGCGCAGCGCCTTGTTGACGTTGCCGCCGCGGCCCTCGAGCCGCGCGACCACCTCCTGGCCCACGTAGCAGCCCTTGCTGGAGGAGTGGAGCAGCTCGAGGAGGCCTGTCTCGTGGAGCAGGTTGTCCTCGGTCACGTCCGTTCCGTACCAGGGACAGAGTGCTTCGACGCGCAGCGCGTCGAGCGCTTCGCGGCCGACGGGCACGGCGCCTCTCGCCTCGAGCGCTGCGCGCACGACGGCACTCGCCTCGGGCGAGACGTGCAGGACGAAGCCGCCGCCAGGCACGTCGCCCGCGCGCACGAGGCGAGCCGGCTGATCGGCGACCCGCGTCTCGCGGTGCGCGTCGAGCGCCGCGGCCGGCAGCTCGGCCCCGGCCGCGGTCAGGATCTCCTCCCCGCGCGGACCCAGCACGCCGAGGACTGCGGCGGGACGCGTGGCGAAGCGCACCGGCGCCCCCACCTTGTGGTGCTCGAGCGTCCGCAGCACGGGCTCGAGACGCTCCGCTTCGGTCTCCAGCACCACGAGGCTCGCGTCCGCCAGCACGCGGACGAAGGCCTGGAGCGACCCCTTCGCCGTCATGCTGGCCGCCCGGCAGCCCTCGCCCGGCCGCAAGCCCTTCACGTCGTTGCTCAGCATCGCGTGCAGGTAGTCCTGCCGCTTCGGCCCGCTCACGTCGAGCGTCGCGCGCGCGAGCGCTACGAGCCCCGCGCCCTCGCGGCCCGCGCGGTACTCCTGCTCGAGCGCCGCGTCCGCCACCCCGACTTTCGCTGTCATCAGGGTCGAGTTTACCGCGTGCGTCGCCCGCGGCTAGAATGGGTGCTTCATGTCCGACTTCAAGGTGACGGTCCGCAACAACGGGCCGCTGCGTCTCGAGGGGGCGATCACGATCCTCGACGAGAGCGGCAAGGAGTGGGGGCTCGCCGGGCGCAACGCGGTGTCGCTCTGCCGCTGCGGCCAATCGGCGAAGAAGCCATTCTGCGACGGCTCGCACAACAAGGTCGGCTTCAGCTCGACCTGCGAGGCGGCCGAGCTGCCCCCGCCCGCGCCCAAGGCCTGAGGATGACGCGCTCGTCGGGCCTCCGCCTGCCGCTGGTCCTGGTGGCCGCGCTGCTCCTCACGGGCTGCGAGGAGGACACGCCCACTGGCACCGCGAACAACGCGATCATCACGGTTCAGATCACTCCCACTCCGATACCCCCGAGCTTCAACACGCTCACCGGCGCGGTGTCGATCGGCTACCGCGTGGTGATCACCGAGGTCAACGGTCTCGGCGGCGAGATCATGTTCGTGGCCGCCCAGGTCTTCGACCCCGAAACGGGGTTCCTGGCCGTCAATACGGGAGGGGGACCGGCGATCAACTACTTCGACGGCGCCGACCTGATCGTGTTCGTGGGCAAGAAGCGCATCGACCCGGCGGGCACGCTCGAGGTGCCGCAGACGATGAGCTATTTCCTTCCAGACGCCCGGATCAACTCGCTGCTGACGGTCAACGTGCAGATGAAGGACGACCACGACAACACGATCAACCAGTCGATCATGGTCAAGGTCGAATAAAGCCCCTCGTGGGTGGCCCCCGCGTCGCCGGGATCCTGCTGCACCCCACGTCGCTGCCCGGACCGCACGGGATCGGCGAGATCGGCCCCGCGGCCCTCGCGTTCCTCGACTTCCTCCACGAGACGGGCCAAGGCCTGTGGCAGGTGCTGCCGCTCGGGCCCACGGGCTACGGCGATTCGCCGTACCAGTGCTTCTCGTCCTTCGCCGGCAACCCGCTGCTCGTCTCGCTGGAGCACGTCCGCGACGAGGGCCTGCTGAGCGACTCCGACCTGCGGGGCGGTGCCGGCTCGGAGGAGCGCCAGGTCGACTACGGCCGGGTGATCGCGTGGAAGCGGCCGCTCCTCGAGAAGGCGTGCGCGGCCTTCGAGAGCAAGGCCTCGGCGAGCCGGCGGGACGCGTTCGAGGCGTTCACGCGCGCCCACGCGGACTGGCTACCCGACTTCGCGCTGTTCATGGCGCTCAAGCACGCAAACGGCGGCGCCGCCTGGAACGCGTGGGAGCACGGCCTCGCGCAGCGCGAGCCGGAGGCCCTGGAGCGCGCCCGCCGCGAGCTCGCCCGCGAGCGGCGCGTGGTCGAGTTCGCGCAGTGGCTGTTCTTCGAGCAGTGGGCGGCGCTGCGCGAGGCGGCGCGCGCGCGCGGCGTGCGCCTGATGGGCGACGTGCCGATCTTCGTCGCCCACGACAGCGCCGACGTCTGGGCCCACCCGGGGCTCTTCCACCTCGACCACGACGGCCGGCCGTCGGTTCAGGCGGGCGTGCCGCCCGACTACTTCAGCGCCACCGGCCAGCTCTGGGGCAACCCGCTCTACCGCTGGGACGCGCTCGCGCGGAGCGGCTACGCGTGGTGGATCGCGCGCCTGCGCGCGGTCTTCGAGCTCGTCGACGTGGTGCGGCTCGACCACTTCCGCGGCTTCGAGGCCTATTGGGAAGTGCCCGGCGACGCGGAGACGGCGATCTCCGGCCGCTGGGTGAAAGGCCCGGGCCCCGCCTTCTTCGAGGCGCTGCGGGCGTCGTTCGGCGAGCTGAACCTGGTCGCCGAGGACCTCGGGCTGATCACGCCCGAGGTCGAGGCGCTGCGCGACGCGTTCGCGCTGCCGGGCATGGCGATCCTGCAGTTCGCCTTCGGCAGCGACGCGCACGGCAACGACTTCCTGCCCCACAACTACGAGCGCCGCAAGGTGGTCTACACGGGCACCCACGACAACGACACGATCGTGGGCTGGTGGAACGCGGGGGTGGGGGACTCGACGCGCACGGCCGCCGAGGTCGAACGCGAGCGGGAGCGGGCGCTCGCCTACGTCGGCGGCGACGGCCGTGAGGTCCACTGGGACTTCATCCGCACGCTCTTCGTGTCGGTGGCCGACGTGGCGATCGTCCCGCTGCAGGACGTCCTCGGCGTCTCATCCGAGGGGCGCATGAACCTGCCGGGCCGCGCCAGCGGGAACTGGCGCTGGCGCTTCGCGGCGAGCGACCTCGCTCCCGAGGTGCGGCGGCGGCTGCGTGCCATCACGGAGGGATCGGGGCG
>DATBSL010000378.1:0-9847 GCA_036559805.1 Vicinamibacteria bacterium | reverse complement strand
GGATCGTCGGACCTCGGAGACCTGGTCGTAACGGCCGAGGCCGCATCGATCGACGTCACCGAGGGCGGCTTGTTGAGGAGGGCGGCCTACCCGTTCGATCCGCCGGCGCGCGTGGACCCGGCGGTCGCCACGCTGCCTTCGCTCGACGACGGCACCGTGCACCTCTTCAGTGGGCGGCTCCTCGAGGGCAGCGTTCGGCTCCCCGAGCGCGGCTCCGATGGCAACGTTCGGTTCGTTCCGTCCGAAGCCCGTGAGGGGCTCCCCAACTCGCCGGAGGGCGGCGCCCCGGATTCGAGCGCGCCGATCGGCGACCAGGTGGCGGCCCCGGAGCCCGCGACGGTGATCCTGCTCGGACTCGGCCTCGCGTCGCTCTCGGCGCGGCGACTGACCTCCCGCAAGCGCTAGCGCCGGGCCGTAGCGGTCCTCCACCAGCGCAGGCCGGCTCGCGCGGCGAGTTGACCCGTCGCGCGCTTCCCTGACACTCTCGGCGGATGGCCGGTCGCTTCATCGAAGTCACAGGCGCGCGCCAGAACAACCTGAAGGGGATCGACGTCCGGATCCCGATCGGCGCCGTGACCGCCGTGACCGGCGTCGCCGGCGCGGGCAAGTCCTCGCTCGCGCTCGACGTGCTGTACGCCGAGGGCCATAGGCGCTACGCCGAGACCTTCTCGCCCTACGCGCGCCAGTTCCTGGAGCGGCTCGACCGGCCGCGCGCCGAGCGGATCGAGGGCGTGCTGCCGGCGGTCGCGGTCGACCGAACAGCGCCCGTCCGCACCTCGCGCTCGACCGTCTCGACCATGACGTCGGTCGCCGACTACCTGCGCGCGCTCTACGCGCGCGCGGCCGTGCTGCACTGCCGCGGCTGCGGCCAGCGGGTGAGGCGCGACTCGCCGTCGTCGATCTTCGAGACGCTGCTGTCCGAGGCCGCTGGCCGCAACGCGCTCGTTACGTTCCCGCACCGCGTCGGCCGCAAGGTCGCGGCCTCGGTCGTGCGCGAGGCGTTCGAGAAGGCCGGCTTCCGGCGCGTGCTCGAGCGCGGCGAGCTCGTGCGCATCGAGGACGCGCGCCTGACGCCCGAGGAGGGCGTGCTCACGGTCGTGCTCGACCGACTGCGCGTCGAAGCGGACGAGCGCCAGCGGATCGTGGACTCGCTCGAGGCCGCGCTGCGCCACGGCGAGGGGAAGGTCGCGCTGCACGTCGAGGGCGAGGCGCGGCCGCGCCGCTTCAGCACCGCGCTCCACTGCGCGGCGTGCGATCTCGCATACTCCGATCCCTCCCCGGCGCTCTTCTCGTTCAACAACCCCTTCGGCGCCTGCGAGACCTGCAAGGGCTTCGGCCGCACGATGGCGATCGACCCCGAGCTGGTGATCCCCGACCCGCGCCGGACGCTCGCGGGCGGCGCGATCAAGCCTTTCCAGACGAACGCCTACAGCGAGTGCCAGGACGACCTCGAGCGTTTCCTGAAGCGGGCCGCGCTGCCGGAGAACGTGCCGTACGCCGAGCTCTCCGAGGCCGTGAAGCGATTCGTCTGGGATGGCGAGCCGGGCGGGCGCCAGGCCTGGCGCCGCAAGTGGTACGGCGTAACCGGCTTCTTCGAGTGGCTGGAGTCGCGCACCTACCGCATGCACGTGCGCGTGTTCCTGTCGCGCTACCGCAGCTACCGCCAGTGCCACGCGTGCGGCGGCGCGCGGCTGCGCGACGAGTCGCGGCTGTTCCGCCTGCTCGGGCGCACGCTGCCCGAGGTCGAGGCGCTGCCCGTCGCCGAAGCCGAGCGCGCGTTCCGCGAGTGGGACGGCGGCGCGCAGGGCGAGCCGCTCGACGCGGCGTCGCTTCAGCTTCTGCACGAGGTCCGCGGACGGCTGGCCTTCCTCGTCGACGTGGGCCTCGGCTACCTGACGCTCGGTCGGCAATCGCGCACGCTCTCGGGCGGCGAGGCGCAGCGCGTCACGCTCGCGACGGCGCTCGGCGGCTCGCTCACGAGCACGCTCTACGTGCTGGACGAGCCGTCGGTCGGCCTGCACGCGCGCGACGCCGCGCGCCTCGCCGCCGTGCTGCGCCGGCTCGCCGACGCCGGCAACGCGGTCGTGGTGGTGGAGCACGAGCGCGCGCTCGTCGAGTCGGCCGACCACGTGATCGACCTCGGCCCGGGCCCCGGCCGCGAGGGCGGCGAGCTCGTCTACGCGGGCCGCTTCGAGGGGCTGCTCGCGGAGCCGCGCTCGGAGACGGGCGCGTACTTCGCCGGGCGCGCGCAGCCCGCGCGCCGTGCGGGCCGCCGCTCGCCCGACGCGAAGCGCTCGCTGCGCATCCGCGGCGCCCGCGAGAACAACCTGAAGGACGTGACGCTCGAGCTGCCGCTCGGCCTGCTCGTGTGCGTGACCGGCGTCTCCGGCTCGGGCAAGTCGACGCTCGTGGACCAGGTGCTGTACCGGAACCTGCGCCGGAAGTTCGGCATCGGCGAGTCGGAGCCCGGGGCGTGCGACTCCCTGGAGGGCGCGTCGCTCGTCAGCGGCGTGACGTTCGTCGACCAGTCGCCGCTCGGGGCCTCGTCGCGCGTCAACGCCGCGACGTACATGGGTGTGCTCGAGCCGCTGCGCAAGGTCTTCGCGCGCACCGCTGCGGCGCGCGAGCGCGGCCTCAAGCCCACCGCCTTCTCGTTCAACTCCGCGGCCGGGGCCTGCCGCGTGTGCGAGGGCGCCGGCTACGAGAAGGTCGAGCTGCAGTTCCTGCCCGACGCGTTCGTGAAGTGCGGCGCCTGCGACGGCCGGCGCTTCCGGGCCGAGGTGCTCGACGTCCGCTGCCACGGCCTGTCGATCGCCGACGCGCTCGACCTGC
The DNA here is from genome assembly GCA_036559805.1 of Vicinamibacteria bacterium. Taxonomy (GTDB): domain Bacteria; phylum Acidobacteriota; class Vicinamibacteria; order Fen-336; family Fen-336; genus DATBSL01. Next base: position 7,015 of record DATBSL010000378.1, on the reverse strand, counting down.
CGGCCGCCGACGTCGTGCGGCTCTTCGGCGAGCACGCGGGCGTGCGCGCGGCGCTCCAGCCGATGCTCGAGCTGGGACTCGGCTACCTGTCGCTGTCGCAGCCCGCGCCCACGCTGTCGGGCGGCGAGGCGCAGCGGCTGAAGCTCGCGCGGGCGCTCGCCGAGGCCGCGAGCGCGCGCGGACGGCTCTACCTGCTCGACGAGCCCACGACCGGGCTGCACGCCAAGGACGTCGCGGTGCTGGTCGGCGCCCTGCACCGCCTGGTCGACGCGGGCGCCTCGGTCGTGGTCGTCGAGCACGACCTGGAGCTGGCGCGGGCCGCCGACTGGATCGTCGACCTCGGGCCGGAAGCGGGAGCGGACGGCGGGCGCGTCGTGGGCGAAGGGACGCCCGAGCGCGTCGCGCGGCTGGACACACCGACGGGACGCGCCCTCGCGGCGGTGATCCACCGCGAGGGCAAGGAGCCCGGCCCCACGAATTCCCCCCTTGAGGAGCCTTCAGGCTGGCGCCCCGGCGCGATCCGGGTGATCGGCGCCCGCGAGCACAACCTGCAGGACGTCGTGGTAGACATCCCGCGCGACCTCCTGGTGGCGATCACCGGCGTTTCCGGCTCGGGCAAGTCGACGCTCGCGTTCGACGTGCTGTTCGCCGAGGGTCAGCGCCGTTTCCTCGACTGCCTTTCGACGTACGTGCGCCAGTTCATCCGGCCGCTCGCGCGTCCGGACGTGGACCGGCTCGAGGGCGTACCGCCCACGGTCGCCCTCGAGCAGAAGCTCTCGCGCGGCACGCCGCTCTCCACCGTCGGGACCGCGAGCGAGGTCTACCACCACCTGCGGCTGCTCTGGTCGCGGCTCGGCACGGTCCACTGCCCGAAGTGCGGCCTGGCCGGCCAGGTCGTCGACATGGCAGCGCTCGCCGCGCGCGTCGCCGCGGACTTCCCGAGGGGCGAGACCCTCGTACTGGCGCCGCTCGTGCGGCGGCGCAAGGGGCTGCACAAGGACGCCATGCTCGCGGCCGCGAAGAAGGGCATAGCCGAGGTGCGCGTCGACGGCACGCTCCACCCGGCTGCCGCGCCGCCGCGGCTCGACCGCTTCCAGATCCACGACGTCGAGGCGCTCGTCGCGCGCGTCGGCGAGGGCGCGCGCTCGGGCCTCGAGGCCGCGGTCGTCCGCGCGCTCGAGCTCGGCGGCGGGACGCTCGTCGCCCTCGGCCGCGGCGGCGAGCGCTTCTACTCCACGCGGCGCGCCTGCCCGAGCTGCGGCACGGGTCTGCCCGCGCCCGACCCGCGGCTCTTCTCCTGGAGCCAGAAGTACGGGGCGTGCCCCGAGTGCGACGGCTTCGGCGCGCCGCGCGTCGAGGAGGACGGCGAGCTGCGGCGAGCCGACGGCGTCGCCTGCGCCGCCTGCGCCGGGACGCGGCTGCGGCCCGAGGCGCGCGCGGTGCGGATCGCCGGCCGCCACATCGGCGAGGTCTCGGCGCTCGACGTGCGCGCGCTGCGCGGCTGGCTCGGCGCGCTCGACGGCCAGCTGCCCGACGAGGTGCGCGAGCGCGTGTGGCCGGAGCTGGTCCTGCGCCTCGACCTGCTCGACCGGCTCGGGCTCGGCTACCTCGCGCTCGAGCGCGGCGCCGACACGCTCTCGACCGGCGAGGCGCAGCGGATCCGGATCGTGGCCGCGCTCGCCTCCAACCTGCGCGGCGTGTGCTACGTGCTCGACGAGCCGACGGTGGGGCTGCACCCGCGCGACGACGAGGCGCTGACACAGGCGCTCCTCGGCCTGCGCGACCGCGGCAACACGGTGGTCGTGGTCGAGCACGAGGAGAGTGTCATCCGGGCCGCGGACCACGTGGTGGACCTGGGCCCTGGCGCCGGGCCGCGGGGCGGCCGCGTCGTGGCGCAGGGCTCGCCGCGCGAGGTGGCGCGCGCCCTCGGCTCGGTCACGGGCCAGTGGCTGCGCGGCGCGGGCGAGCACCCGCCCTGGCCGCGGCGCAGCCTGAAGAGCGCCGAGCGGCTCACGCTCGCGGGCGCCCGTCTCCACAACCTGCGCGAGCTGAGCGTCGAGGTTCCGCTCGGCCGCTTCACGGTCGTGACCGGCGTCTCGGGCTCGGGCAAGTCGACGCTCGTCCGGGACGTGCTCTACCGCGCGGTGAAGGCGCGCCTCGCCGGCGAGCGGCTGCCGCCGGTGCTGGGCAAGCTCGAGGGGCTGCGCGGGGTCGCGCGCGCGCTCGAGGTGGACGAGTCGCCGATCGGCCGCACGCCGCGCTCCGTGCCCGCGACCTACGTCGGGATCATGGACCCGATCCGGACGCTGTTCGCCGCGGTGCCCGACGCGCGCGCTCTCGGCTACGGCAAGAGCCGCTTCTCGTTCAACGTGAAGGGCGGCCGCTGCGAGCGCTGCGAGGGCCAGGGCCGGCTGCGCGTGACGATGGCGCTCTTGCCGGACGTCTACGTTCCGTGCGAGTCGTGCCGCGAGCGCCGCTACAACGCCGACACGCTCGCGGTCCGCTTCAAGGGCAAGAGCGTCGCCGAGGTGCTCGCGATGACGGTGGACGAGGCGCGCGAGCTGTTCGCGGCCGTGGGCGCGGTGCGCCGGCCGCTCGACTTCCTCTCCGAGATCGGCCTCGGCTACCTGCAGCTCGGCCAGCCGTCGCCGACGCTGTCGGGCGGCGAGGCGCAGCGCATCAAGCTCGCGGCCGAGCTGACGGCCCCCGGCTTCGGCCCCTCGCTCTTCGTGCTCGACGAGCCGACGACCGGCCTGCACATGGCCGACGTGGCGCGGCTCGTGACCTCGCTGCAGCGTCTCGTCGACCGCGGCGACAGCGTCGTCGTGATCGAGCACAACCTCGACCTGATCGCCGCCGCCGACTGCGTGATCGACCTCGGGCCCGAGGGAGGCGAGGCGGGCGGGCGCGTCGTGGCGTGGGGCACGCCGGAGCAGGTCGCGCGCGCGAAGGCGTCGCGCACCGCGCCCTACCTGCGGGACAGGCTAGGAAGGGGTCAGGTCTTACCCCCAACCCGTCCGTCTAGACCTTCCGCTTCTCCGTGAACGACTGCGGCGAGCCCGCTTCGTCCATCCGGACCTCGCCCTCGAAGATGGCCCCGTCCGCGATCGCCACGACCCGCGCCTGGATGCTCGAGCGGACGCGGGCGGTGGAGCCGATCTCGAGCCGATCGGCGACGAGCCCCGGACCCTCGACCGTGCCTTCGATCACGAGCGTCTTCGCCTCGACCCGTCCCGTCACGCGCGCCCCCTGGCGCACGCGGCAGTGCGCGCTCGCGCGGATCTCGCCCTCGAGCGTTCCGGCCAGCTCGACCGGGGCGTCGGCGACGAGCTCGCCCTTGATGCGCGTGCCCGGGCCGATCACGGTCGTCTGCGCGTCGACCGCATCCGTGAAGCGGCGCGTGGGGGATTCGGGAGCGGCGGGGGGCGGCGGCGTCTTTCCGAGCATCTTCGACCTCGCGCGGGATCCTAGCACGCGCGCCGTGCCAACGGTCTGTGACGCGCGTCAGGCTCGCTGGTGCTCGAAGATCGCGCGCACCGCCTGCAGCGTGTCGGCCTCGGACGCGGGCTTCTCGGGCCTGTAGCGCTTCACGCGTGCGAGGCGCAGGGCCAGCCCCGCGGGATAGCGCGGCGACTCCTGCACGTCCGAGAACGCGATCTCGGCCACGAGCTCCGGCCGCACGTGGACGACGTAGCCGTCGCTCTCGACCTGGAGCTTGGAGAGCTCCCGCGTCTGCCATTCGAGCATCTCGTCGGTCAGGCCCTTGAAGGTCTTGCCGAGCATGACGAACTGCCCGCTCATCTCGTCCCGCGCCCCCAGGTGCAGGTTCGAGAGCCAGCGCGTGCGCCGGCCGCTGCCGCGCTCGACCGCCAGGATCACCAGGTCGAGCGTGTGGTGCGGCTTGAGCTTGAGCCAGTTGAAGCCGCGCTGGCCCGCCGTGTACGGGGACGCCAGCGACTTCGCCATCAGGCCCTCGTGGCCGGCCGCGACCGCCTGGTCGAAAAAGCGCTCGGCCTCCTCCGGGTCGCGCGTGACGACGCGCGGCAGCAGTGACTCCGGGCCGACAATCCGCTTCAGCCGCTCGACCCGCTCGGCGTAGGGGCGCGCGATGAGCGAGCCCTCGTCCCCGAGATAGAGCAGGTCGAAGAAGAAGGACGACAGCGGCACGCTCTGGCGCGCCGTCTCGACGTCCAGCCGGCGGCCGAGCCGCCGCATGGTCTCCTGGAACGGCCGCGGCCGGCCGTCCGCACGGAGCGCGATCGCCTCGCCTTCGACCACGAACTCGCGCACGGGCAGCGCTCGCGCCCACTCCACCACCTCGGGCACGCGCGCCGTGATGTCCTGCAGGTGGCGTGTGAAGACCCGCACCTCGTCGCCCGCACAATGCACCTGCAGCCGCACGCCGTCCACCTTGTACTCGAAGGCCGCCTCGCCGAGCCGTTCGAGCGCCTCCTCTGCGTCGTCGGCCGGGTTCGCGAGCATCGGCGCGATCGGCGAGAGGAGCTGCAGCGAGAATCGCGCGAGCCCGGCGCTGCCCTCGTCGATCGCCGCGCGCGCGACCGCGCCGATTCCGGGAGCGAACATCGCCGCCTGGCGCACCTCGGTCGCCGGGAGCGCTGCCGCCTTCGCGATCGCCTCGAGCACCAGGCCGTCGAGCGCGCCCTGCCGCACCTCGCCGGTCAGCAGCGCGAACAGGAAGCGCCGGCCTTCGTCGTCCGTCCGCTCGAGCAGCGCGCGCAGGCCGCGGCCCCGGCGCTCGGCGGAGCCCTGGCCCGAGAGCGTCGCGAGCTCGGACAGCGCCTCGTCGAGGCCCGCGAGCGTCAGCGGCTCCCCCACCGCGGGCCCGGAAGGCATCGCGTTCTGCAGGCCGCGGTAGCCGATCCCGATTCGGCCCTGGCTCAAGGTGCCGGTGAGGTAGAGCGCCACGAGCTCGACCTCGCGGCCGCGGGCCTGCTGGAGCAGCTCCGCGATCAACGCGACCTTTTCCGTCTTCTTCGTCGTGGCGCGCAGCCGCGCTACGAGGCCTACGAGCGACGAGAGCTCCACACGTACAAGTCTAGGCTAGCGAAAGCTGGGGGCTCTCCTAAGCCGCCCCCCCAGAACTCCCCGCTTCGCTTCGGCTCCCGAGGGTCTGGATCACCGCGTCGCGCATCGCCTGCGCCCGCGCGGCGAGCCGCTCGGACTCCTGGCCGGTCGCGCTCCGGAAGGCCGCGTCCTCGATGCCCGGCAGGTTGATCGCGACGTTGCGCGAGGCGCCCCAGACTCCGGCCTCGAGTGCCTTCGCCCCCACCTCGAGGTCGGAGCGCGAGGCGAAGTTGCCCTCGCGCGCCATCTCGACCATCGCCTCCCAGCAGCGGTCGGCCGTGCGCATCACCTCGAGCGGCACCTGCACCGCCGCCTTGAGCCCCGCCTGCATCGCGGCGTGGCGCGCCGCCTTCTCTTGCTCAGTGTCCTTCGGCAGCGACACGGCGGCCAGGTAGGCGTCGAACGCGCGCGTGTCCTTGTCGACGAGCGGCAAGAGCGCCTTCATCGCCTCGTCGAGCGGAGGGATCAGCCGGCGCATCGCCGCGTCCTTGGCCTCGAACTTGCGCTTGCCGTAGGTCATCCAGCCGACCATCGCGCCGAGCGCGGCGCCCATCGCCGCGACGAGCGCCGAGGCGGAGCCGCCGCCCGGGGCCGGCGAGCGCGCGCCCAGCTCCTCGACGAAGGCGCGCACGCTCATCGACGCGAGCGGCTCGTCGTCGCCTTTCGGAACCATGTGCTCGATGATGCGCTTGCCCGGCACGAAAGGCGAAACCGACGAGAGCCCGAGCCGCTCGACCGCGAGCCGGACCTTCTGCCCCTCGTCGAGGATGAACAGCCCCTCGCGCGCGATGTAGTGGTCGGCGGCCATGAGCAGCGCCTGCAGCGGAATCAGGCCGACGAGCTCGGATCCGGCGACCGCGAGGCCGAGCGCTCGCGCCTGCTCACGGCAGGCTTCGAACGCGACGTGGGGCGGCGTCGTCTTGTAGTCCTCGAGGTTGATCGACACCTGCGCGAGGCCGTATTCCTCGACCCACCAGCCGATCGCCCGCACCGCCTTGAGCTTCCCCGGCTGGCCCGGTCCGCGCCCGGCCTCGCGCACGTCGAGTGCGATGCGGTGGGCCTGCTCCTTCGTGCCGAAGACGTTGACGTTGTAGGCGATCAGGAAGTCGCGCGCCCCGGCGCAGGTGGCGCCCCACTCCGGCACGAACGCCGCCGGCCCGTAGTCCGGCTTCCATTCGGGCCTGGAGAGCTTGTCGGCTAGCCCTTCGTACTCGCCCGCCCGGATCTGCTGGAGCGTACGGCGGTGCTCGGCCCGGGCGGCGTGGCCGTACAGGAACACTGGGATGCCGAGCGCCTCGGCCGCGCGGCGTCCGAACTCGTTCGCGAGCGCCACGCACTCGTCCATCGTCACGCCCGAGACGGGCACGAACGGGCACACGTCGAGCCCGCCCACGCGCGGGTGCTCGCCCTTCTGCGTCCGCATGTCGATGCGGTCGCGGGCCACGCGCGCGCCGGCGAGCGCGCCGTCGACGACCGCTTTGGGCGCGCCGACGAAGGTGTAGACCGTGCGGTTGGTGGAGGCGCCCGGGTCGACGTCGAGCAGGGTGCAGCCGGTGGTCTTCCGGATCGCCTCGGCGACCGCGTCGATCACGGCCCGGTCGCGGCCCTCCGAGACGTTCGGCACGCACTCGACCAGCTTCCGCAAGCGGCTCCCCCCTGGCAGCGGCCAACAGTAGGGCGCAGGCCCGCGCCGGGTCAAGCAAGCGCATGGCGGCGAGGCACTTGAAGGCGGCGCGGGAACGTGTAACGCACAGGCTCGAGCTGCTTCATTCCCCAGAGACGGGGGGGATGAGCCATGGGAAAGCAATCCTGGGGGTTGGGGTGGGTGGTGCTGGTCCTGGCTGGTGCTGGCCTCGGTTCGGCCGAGGAGCCGGTGGCGCAACCGGTGACGCCGCCGAGCAGCCCGCTGAGCGATCCGAACGAGAGCCGG
>DATBSL010000377.1:0-8209 GCA_036559805.1 Vicinamibacteria bacterium | reverse complement strand
GGCGGCCCGCGCGCTTCAGCGGGTAGAGGATGCGGTCGGGGTCCTGCACCTGGTTGAGCGTCGCCGGGCCCTTGGCGCAGTTGCGGCCGCGCGAGCCCGGGTGCTCGGGGTTGCCCTCGAACTTGCGCACCTCGAGCGTCTGCTTGTCTACGTACGCGAGCAGCCCGCACGCCGACTCGCAGTTGAAGCAGGTCGTCGGCACGAGCAGGTAGTGGCGCTCGAGCCGCCGCGGCCACGCGCGCGAGTCGAGCTCCACCCAGTCGTCCCAGCGCTCCTTCGGGGGATAGGCGCCGAGCTGCGTGCGGCTCGGCCCGGGATAGAAGGTCTCGCCGCGGCTCTCGGTGGCGCTGCGCGCTGCGGAGACGCGGTCGCTCTTGGGAGGAGGGCTCATGGCGATCGCTCCTATGCCAGCGGCACGGCCTGGCCGGCCTGCACGAAGGCGTGCTCGTAGGCGAGGACGCCCGCGAGCGCGAGTGTCGCCGCGAGGAAGCCGTCCGGGAACAGCAGGGCTGCGAGGACGCCCGCCGCCTGGAGCGCGACACCCGCGCGGAAGTAGAGCCGGTAGCGGCCGCGCGTCATCTCGCGCGCGGCGAGGCGCGCGTGCGCCGTCGGATGCGTGATCGTGGCTTCGCCGGCTATGAGCAGCAGGTGAACGAAGGTCGCGAGCGCCGCGAGCCGCGTCAGCCCGTGCGCGGCCCCCGGCTCGACGCCCGGCGCGACGAGCGCGAGTGCTCCGGCCCCCGACGCGACGGCCTGCACCAGGAGCTGAGGCGCCAGGAGCGGGCCTTGCCACAGGTCGCGCGCCTTCGCTTGCGCGAAGAGCCAGGCGGTGTAGACGGCCGCGAGCGCCGCGAGCGGCACGCCGGACCAGGCGAGAGCCTTCGCCCAAGCCGGGCGTCCCGCGACCGCGGCGGCGAGGTGCAAGGCCAGGACGAGACCGAAGAGCGACAGGATGACGCCGCCGCGCGCGAGCCAGCTCCGCCACTGCGGGCGCGTCAGCACCATGTAGAAGCGGCCGGGATGCGTGAGGTCCGAGATCAGGAGGCCCACGGTCGCGGCGAGGAAGGCCGCGCCCAGCACCGGCGCCGCCCACAGCCACAGCGGGGCCGAAGGTGCCATGACGCCCGCGAGCGTCAGCAGCGCGGGCACCAGGTACGCTCCGGAGGCGATGCCTTTGGTCCAGGTGTACAGGCTGACGCGGAAGTCCCACGGCGCGCGGTGCGTCACGTCGTAAGCGAGCATCGCTGCGGCCGCGTTGTTGGGAGTGCCCGGGTGGCCCGACGTGACCTGCTGCGGCCCGCCGCCCTGCTCGCTCCACATGAAGAGGCCGCCCGGCGGCCGCTGCGCCGCGATCGGGTCGAGCGTCGCCTGGTGCGCGCCGCGGTAGAAGAGCTTCGGCCGCGTGCCCTTCTCCGGCCGGCGCACCGCCACCGCCTCGCGCCCCACGGCCTCGGACACCCGCGAGGCGGGGTCGTTCAGGTCGCCCACCACGATCGCCTCGGTCGGGCACACCACCACGCAGGCCGGCTCGAGGCCGACGTCGAGCCGCTGCGCGCAGAAGTTGCACTTCTCGGCGGAGTGGTCGTCGGGGTTGATGAAGATCGCGTCGTAGGGGCACGCCGCGATGCATGCCTTGCAGCCGATGCAGGCGTTCTTGTCGAAGTCCACGATCCCGTCCGGCCGCTGGTACATGGCGGAGGTGGGGCACGCGTAGACGCACGGCGGCTCGGCGCACTGGTTGCACCGGGTCACCTGGAACGCGCGGCGCGCCTGCGGGAAGCGGCCGACGTCGACGTACTTCACGTAGGTGCGGTGGACGCCGAGCGGGACCTGGTTCTCCGACTTGCACGCCGTGCTGCAGGCGTGGCAGCCGATGCAGCGCGTCTGGTCGACGAGCTTGGCCCAGCGCACCGGCGCCGCCGGGCGCAGCGTCACGGGACCCGACATGGCGTTCGCAAGGGGCGCGCGCGGCGGCGGCCCGTTGCTACTTGCGCTCCAGCAGGTGGATGTAGAGCTCCCGGCCCGTCTCGTCCTTCTCGGTCCGCTGCCCCTTCAAGAGCGCGTGCTTCGCGGTCTTGGCCCAGCCCACGAAGTCGGGCATCGACCCGGGGTCCGTGGCGATCACCTCGAGCTGGTCGCCCGGGGCGAGGGCGTCCATCTCCTTCTTGGCCTTCACGATCGGGATCGGGCACTTTGCCCCGCGCACGTCGAGCTGCTTCAAGGCCATCTCGGGTCTCCTCGTTGGACGGCCATTCTCGGCTGCCGGCCGATTCTACGCCCGGGCCGGCCTCGCCGAGACGGCGCACTGGTTCTTGCCGAGCTCCCACTCGGAGATCTGCTCGTCGCTCGCCTCGGCCCCCAGGTTCACGTCGATGATCCGGGCGTAGGCCGCGGGCGGGTCCTTCACGGCGCCGCGCACAGCGTCCACGAACGCGTCGGGTGTCTCGAGCTGAAGCTCCGCCACCGACGCGCGCAGCGCGCCCAGGCGCCCCCACACGACGCCCTCTGCGGAGATCTCGCCGCTGCCCGCGTAGTGCGCCGGCAGCACGAGCGCCTCGTCCGGAAGGTCCGCGAGCCGCTCGCGCAGGCTTACGAAGAGCTCGCGGCCCCACTCCTCGACGTGCCCGCCCAGGTCGGGGCGCCCCACGCTCGAGACGAACAGCGTGTCGCCCGTCAGGAGGTAGCGGCCGTCCACGAGGAACGACGTGGAACCCGGTGTGTGGCCGGGCGTGCGGATCACGCGCACCTCGATCGAGACGCCCCGGTCTCCCCCGACACGAATCCGCTGGCGGTCGGAGAACGGCGCCACCGGCTGACGCAGCTCGAAGCCCGTCCCGGCGCACACGAAGTACGGCACGCCCAGCCGGCGCGAGAGCTCGGGGCCGCCGCTCACGTGGTCCGCATGGATGTGCGTGTCGAGAACCTGGACGATGCGCGCGCCGTGCCGCGCCGCGAAGTCCTCGTACCACGAGGCGTGGCGGCTCGGGTCGACCACGACCGCTTCGCCGCCGGACACGATCACGTAGGAGAGGCAGCCCTTGCCGCGGCGGTTGACCTGGAACAGGCTGAAGCGGGCGGCCTCGGCCGCGACGAGCGGCAGCGCCACCGCCTCGAGGTAGGCGCCGTACGCGAGCATGCCGCCGGTGACGTTGCGCGCCGGCACGCCGGCTTCGCCGAGCAGGTCCACCACCATATCCGACGAGCCGCCCTTCGCGCACAGCACGACCAGCTCGCGGCCGCGCGGCACGCGAGCGAGCGCCGCGTCCGCGTCCTCGATGAAGTCGAAGTACGGCACGTGCAGCGTCTCGACGGGCCGGCGCGCCTCGAGCTTCCAGCTCTCGAACTCGTCCTGGTTGCGGACGTCGAGCAGCAGCAGCTTCTCGCCGCGGTCGAGACGCGGCAGCAGCTCGCCCAGCTCGAGGGCGGCGGCCACCGTCAGATGAAGAGCGTGACGCGCGAGCGCACGGCGTCGGCCATGTAGGTCGCGACCCCACCGTAGGTGAGCTCGTCGATGAGCTCCTCCTTGGCGACGCCCATCGCGTCCATGGACATGGTGCACGCGATCAGCTTCACGTTCAGCTCACGCGCGATCGCCATCAGCTCCTCGAGCGACGCGATCTGCTTGTCCTTCATCATCTTCCTGAGCATCACCGAGCCCATCCCGAAGTAGTTCATCTTCGAGGTGCCGAGCGACTCCGAGCTCGAGGGCGTCATGAGCGCGAACATCTTCTCCATGATGTTCTTGGACCCCGCGGCGGCGCCCTTCTTCTTGAGCGCCGAGAGCCCCCAGAACGTGAAGAACATCGACGTCTCGAGGCCGGCAGCCGCAGCGCCGGTGGCCAGTACGAAGCCGGCGAGCACCTTGTCGAGGTCCCCGCTGAAGACGATGATCGTCGCCGCGTCGTCCACCGTCCGCTCGCGGACCTGGGCGAGCTTCCCCTCGATCTCGTCCCGGAAGGCCTTGAGCTGGCGCTCGACCTCCGCGGCCACGGTACCCTGGATCTCGGCGGGAGCGGTCGGGGCGTTCACGTCCATCTCGCCTCCTGTACGACTAGCCTAAGCGTACTCGAAACAGCGGATGAAAAAGGCAACACCGGGGGTGCTCGAGGGGGCGGAGCCCCCTCGTCTCAAGGAAGGAGGCTACAAACCTGGCCATCGCCCCCCTTCGAAGGCCCCTATTGAGGAGCCTCATTAAGGAGGTCAACCGGCTGGCCGTTCGTCCCTCTTCGGAAGGCCTGATTGAGGAGCAGTCTAGAGATACAAATGCAGCTGGAGCAGCAGCGTCTTCGTCGAGCGATCGCTCGTTCGGTCGTCGTCGTAGTAGTAGGAAACCACGACGTCCCAGTGCGTGCGCGCCAGCCAGTTGACGCCGGCGCTGTAGCGCATCACGCCCCCCGAGCTGTCGCCGAAGGCCGTGAGCAGCTGCGGCGACAGCTTGAGCCACACGCCCCGGTAGACCTCGATCGCGGCGTCGGCCACGAGCGCATATGCCGTCTGGCCCTCGTCGCCGCCCTGGAAGCGCACGTCCCCCTGGGTCCAGAGCGTGAAGCGCCGGAAAGGCGCCACGCCTACGGCCAGCCCCGCCGAGCCGTTCGAGGGGGCGAGTTCCGACGCGTCGCGATACAGGCCCGAGGCCACCAGCACGGCGCGCGACGTGAGGTCGTACTGGAAGCGCGCGCTCGCGGTGAACGCGCGCAGCTCGGAGTCGTCCACGTCGTCCGCCCGCCCGGGGCCGAGGCTGAGCTGCAGCAGGTGTTTGTCGTTGCGGTGGCTCAGCTCGAGCGCGTAGACCTGGTCCTCGTTGTCGAAGCCCATCGGCGCGCGCGTGAAGGTCGTGTGGTCGGCGAAGCGCACGCCATAGGCGGGCAGGAAGCGGCCGGCCCGCGCCCCGAAGCCCCGCTCGCTCTCGAAGCCGATCCAGTGCTCGAAGGAAGCGACGCGCGGGTCGTCGCCGCGTGGCTGGCGGCCCAGCTCGGCGTAGAACGTGAATCCGCCGCGGCGCAGCGCCGCGACCACCTCGGCGTTCATCAGGATGTCGCGGTTCGCGCTGATGCCCCGGCCCAGGTCGATGTCGAGGTGCGAGGGACGCAGGTCGACGCCGAGACTCAGCGGCCCGAGCGCGCCGCCCGCCACCCCGTACAGGAACTCGTGCTCGCGCCCCTGCGGCGTGCCGCTGCTCTTGCCGAATGTCGAGAGCTCCTCGCGCGACAGCGAGCGGCCGTACGGCGTGAGCAGGCCGCCGCCCGTCGGCGAGTAGTGGCAGTTCGCGCAGCGGGCGTACTGGCGCGACAGGAAGATCGGCTCGGCCACGATCGAAGGAGCGACCGCCGCGAAACCCAGCGCGAGCGCTGCGAGCCGCGGCGCGCTCATCGGCCCGCTCCGCGGGACGCGGCGAAGGCGACCTTGACGATCAGCTTGTTCCCGACGCCCACGCCCATGTACATCGGCGGCTCGACGGCAAAATCGGTCAGCTGGATCTGGAAGGTCGCCGTCACGCGCACGGCAGCCCCATCGCGGCGGATCTCGGCGGTCCCCGCGATCGGCTTGGTCACGTTGTGCATCCGCAAGCTCCCGATGAACGGGCTGCGCCCCTCGAACTCGTCGCCAGCCACCTCGGCGAGTCGGATCTCGGAGAGCACCGCCTTGTCGTAGCCGGCTCCCTTGGCGATCTCGAGGTAGTTCTCGCGCAGGTGCCGGTTGCGCAGGTCGATGCCGGTGTCGATGGTGGCGAGATCGACCACCAGCTCGCCCGCGAGCTGCGCCGGCCGGGCTCCAGACAGGGTCAGCACGCCGGCGAGCGACGGCGTTCGGGCCTCGAAGCTGCCCCCGGGCCTGAGCGGAACCGTCACGCGCACGTCTCCCTGCGCGACGCGCCACGTCGAATCCGCCCCCCCGGCCCGCGGGAACACTCCCGTCAGGGCGAGGGCGACGAGTGTCCCGGCGACCAGCTTTCGTTCGATCACGCGCTTCCCCATTCCCCCGATTCGCCGACGCCCATGGTACAGGCTCCGGGCGTCCCGCGGGAGCGCCGGCTAGTGCTGGTGGGCCCCGTCCTCGGCCCGCGCAGCGGCGGCGTCTTTCTCGAGGTCGAGCGGGGGCGGCTCGTCCCGGATCAGGTACTCGAACTCGTCGCGGAACTCCTGCAGGTGCAGCCCGCAGGTCGCGGCGAACTTGGCGAGCTCGTGCGGGTCCTCGAAGTCGTCGCGGCGCAGCCGGATCATGTAGCGGCGCGCGATCGCGTAGCGCGTCGAGCGCACGTCCACCAGGCGGATCTTGGCCTTGCCGGTCTTCGGATCGAGCATCTCGGCGAACGGCACCGGCACGAAGTGCCCGCCCTGCAGCGACACCATCGCCGCGTTGCCGCCCGACAGCAGGAACTTGGTCGCGCAGTAGCCGAGGTCGCGCGTGTACTCCATGTCGTACGGGACCGGGTCGGCGCAGCGCAGCTCGTAGCCGATGTTCTTGGCCACGATCGTGGTCTTGATCCCGAACTTCCGGAGCCGCGCCTGCACCTGCGCCTTCAGGATCTCGCCGATGTTGACCTCGGCGATGCGCACGTTGCCGTGGGCGTCGCGCTCCACGTCCTCGAGCTGCGCGAGGTCGTCGGGGGGAATGTCGAGCACCAGCCCCTCGGCGAGGATCGCGATGCCGTCGCGCCGCCCGTAGCTGAGCCGCTTGATGATCGAGCCCACGAGCGTGTCCACCAGCGTCTTGAGCCTGACGCCGCCCGGGGGGAACTCCTCGGGGATGAGAGTCACGGTCGCGCCGGCGGCCTTGCCGATGCCGAGCGCGAGATGGCCCGCCTTGCGCCCCATCGCGATCACGAAGTACCAGCGCGACGTGGTCCTGGCGTCGACCATCAGGTTCTTCACGATCTCGACGCCGATGTGGCGCGCGGTCTGGAAGCCGAAGGTGTCGACGTAGGCGGGCAGGTCGAGGTCGTTGTCGATCGTCTTCGGCACGTGGACGACGTGGATGCGGCCCTGCGCCTTCTCCGCGAGCTTCATCGCCGAGAACGCCGTGTCGTCGCCGCCGATGGTGATGAGCTGCGAGACGTTCAGGCGCAGCAGCGAGATCACGGTGTTCTCGAGGTGCTCGGGGTTCTTGGTCGGGTTGGCGCGCGAGATGCCGATGTGCGAGCCGCCGCGAAAGTGGATCCGGCTCACCTCGTCGATCGTGAGCGGCCGCACGTGGTCGACGTTGCCCTCCATGATCCACTCGAAGCCGTCGCGGATCCCCAGCACCTCGACGCCCTCGAGCAGGCCGCGGATGGTGGCCGCGCCGATCACGCTGTTGATGCCGGGAGCGGGCCCGCCCCCGACCAGGATCGCCAGTCGCTTCTGATGGCTCACGGCTTGACCTCGCGAGATGCTCCGGGTGCCGGACGAAGCCGGAAGTATAGCCCCGCCGTGATACGCCGGCGCGGGCCGGCCTGCTATCCTCTGGGGTGATGGCCCACGCGCACGGGCACCACGGACACGCGCACCCCGGACATGCGCATCCCCACGCCAGCCGCCGCCGGCTGAGCCTGGTGCTCGGGCTCACGCTCGGCTTCCTGGTGATCGAGGTGGCCGCGGGGCTCCTGACCGGAAGCCTGGCCCTGCTCGCCGACGCGGGCCACATGCTGACGGACGCGGCCGGCCTGCTGCTGGCGCTGCTCGCGATGAAGATCGCCGAGCGACCCCCCTCCCCCCGCCGCACCTTCGGATACCACCGCGCGGAGGTGCTGGCCGCGCTCACCAACGCCGTCCTGTTGCTGGGAGTGGCCGGCTACATCCTGCGGGAGGCGTGGGACCGGTTCCGCGATCCCCAGCCCGTGCCGGGCGGCGCGGTGGTCGCGGTGGCCGCCGCCGGCCTGCTGGTGAACGTCGCGGGTGCGCTCATGCTCCGCAGCGGCTCGAAGACCAGCCTGAACCTGCGTGGCGCCTATAACGAGGTCGTCGCCGACGCGCTGTCTTCCGTCGGAGTGATCCTGGGCGCGCTGCTGATGGCCGCCACGGGATGGCACCGCGTGGACACGCTGGTGGCGGTGGCGATCGCGCTCTTCGTGCTGCCGCGCACCTGGGCACTGCTGCGCGAGACGCTGCACGTGCTGCTCGAAGGCACGCCACGCGAAGTGGACCTCCAGGCACTGCGTCAGGCGATGGAGGGCGTCCCGGGCGTGAAGACCGTCCACGACCTCCACGTCTGGACGCTCACCTCGGGCGTC
>DATBSL010000376.1:0-28205 GCA_036559805.1 Vicinamibacteria bacterium | reverse complement strand
CTTCGTCTGCTTCATCCCCTTGTTAGGCGTCGCCCCCAAAGCGTGCGCTCTGTATCACCTGCATCTGGGGTAGGCGAATTGCAGTCAACACTCCGTGGCTAATCGTGTCAATACCGATCGTCCGATTCCGTCTGCACGGTTGCGGCCAACCCTCCCGATCAAGCACGGCGTTGCCCCAGTGACCGTACACGACCATCTCATCGCCCGAATACCCACCGAGGAAGCCGTCGGTGCCCCAGAGGAGCGCCTCGCGCGGCTGGTCTTCGACATCAGATACTGCGGGATCTAGTCCCCCGTGAACGCAAAGGGCATCCTCGGTTCGGTGGTACAGCTTCAGGCCTCTTAGAAAGCCGAGGTGACTTGGCGGCATCGCCTCAACGAGAAGGCCATAAGGCAGTTCGACCCGTTCGATCAGAAGGCGAGGTCCAGCTTCCTCAAGGGCCAACCGGAGCTCCTGTGCGACGCGAGGGGAGTAGCTCGCGATCGTCTCATGCGCCTCCATTCCGACAAGCCACGAATGGCGCGTGTGGTCGTTGATCGAGCGTAGCAGCCAGTCCTCATGGTTGCCCAAGAGGGTCACCACGGTGGCAGGAGACTCCTCTTGCCACCGCAGGATACGGTCGATACAGCCTCGTGCGTCGAAACCACGGTCGATGTAGTCACCCAAGAACACCGCGGTGTCTTCGGCTGCCAACAGCGGACCAAGCTGGGCTAGCAGGTCGTCAAGCGCTCGGAGGTTGCCGTGTACGTCGCCGATGACCACCGTGGCCATTCAGACGGACCCTCCTTTCACCTCCACGACGCCTAACACCGGGGATAAGCTGCGAAGCTTCATTATGCTCAGGCTTCGTCTGCTTCATCCCCTTGTTCGGCGGCCTCGTGTTCAACGGCTCCCGTCAGCAGATTCTGCAGGCGGGCGTGTTCTTCGGCTTCCCAATCGTCGGGCGAGATCCGAAGGTGAGCCGCAAGCGTATCAAGCCATTGCTGACCTTGCGCTTGGTCGCGAATGACCTCGACGTACAAGGCTGACAACGACGAAGCGATCCACACCAGGTTCCTCTGGTCTTGACGGGACTGAGCAAGACGGTGTGCCTCACGAAGCACTTGCTCTTGCTGACGCGGATCCTCGAGATAGTCTGCGCGGGTTGCCAAGATGCTCGGGAGTGAGCCGTAGCGCTTCTCCAATTCGTCGAGCACTGCAAGAAGCTCCCGGGTCGCGCGAACCCCTGCCTGTGCGTCGTCCATCGAGGACGCATTGACGATGTCGACCGCAAGCTGGTGGACACGATCCCAATCTGCACGGGCTATCCCGTCGGGAGTTGGCCGCGTTTCCTCAGGCATCTGAATCTACCAAGCGGTCCGCCGAACAACTAAGTATGCGAATCAGATATCTCGATATTGAGAGACTGCGAATGCGATATTGAGAACTTGATAGCACGATATCGACACAAGCATATCTGGGTATCGAGGACGCCAGCCGGCCACCAAGGGGGCTAGCCTGGCGCCTCGGCTCGGGACTTGATCGCACGGAGCCACATCAGGCGGATGAGGGCGCTGCCGGGGTAGATCACGCGCCAGTAGGCGGCAAATCGCCGAGTGGAATCCTGGTCCGTCGCGGCGATTCGTGTCTGCGTGACGAGGCGCGATGCGCCTTGGCCGACGGGTTCCACGTGGAAGTTCATCGCGGCGCGGGCCAGCGAGCCCTGGAGGGCTTGGAACTCTTCGGGGGAGCGCGGGGGGAATCGCCGGCCGCAGCAGACGACCGCGCCGATGACGATCTCGCGACCGGGTTCCTCGCGCAGCAGGACGAATCCGGAGCCGAGGGCGACGTCGAGGATCGGGCGGTCGGCGGACGGGTTCAGGATGTTTTCCGGGCCGCGTCCGGACAGGCGCGGGGAGCGCAGCCACGTGAGCAGGCGGAACAGGCGGATCTCGCCGGCCGTGACGGCTCGCGCGGCGGCCAGGACGCGCTCGGGTGGGGCGGCGATCCGGATCTCGTGGTGTTCGCCGAACTGGTACGTGGGGAGGACGTCGTCGAGGGCCATGCGCGGGCCGGGCAGGCGCGGCGGGACGACCGGGAGATGGAGCGCCACGAACAGCAACGTGATGCCGCCGACAGCTACGAGGGCCGCGATCTTGCGGGTGCGGATCCTCAGGAAGCGCGGGGGGCGGATGAGCGAGAGGACGCCCACCAGGACCAGCGCTAGGGCGAGATCGACTAGCAGGACGTCCATGGGCTAGCCAACGACTGGCAGACGCTCAAGACGGACCGACGAACCAGACGATCGGAATCGCTAGTGACCGTAAGCCGTCTCCCTGTCGAGCACCTCGAGCGTGTGCGCGTACAGGTCGTCCACCTCGGCGGGGCTGTTCGCGATCGCGGTGAGGCCGAGCTTGCCGAACTCCGACAGCGCGCCGATCAGGTGGAACAGCACGCCCGACTCGCTGCCGTGGCTGTAGTGCAGCTTGTTGATCGTCAGCAGGTCCACGAGGTCCTCGGGCAGCAGTCCCCGGTACTGCGGCGAGTAGAGGTTGTCGGTCGCCTTGTAGTACTTGACCTGGCCGCTCGGCGAGCGGAAAAGGCCGCTCTCCGGGTCGAGGCTGCCGCCGGTCAGGAACTGCAGCGCGAGATAGGGGTGCGTGGTGCCGCCCATGCGCAGGTTGATCTCGAGCGCCGTCGTCTTCCAGGGCGCGTCTGTCGTGTCGCGGTGTACGAGGAAGTCGACGCCGAAGCGGCTCACGACGCCGTGCGCCGACAGCACGTGGCCGATCCGCTGTCCGGCAGCCTGGATCGTGACGCGGTACTCGTCGCGGGCCGGGAAGCGGCAGCCCAGGAACACCTGGCCGCTCGGGCCGCCCAGGATCTGGTCGTGGCTCGAGATGGCGAGCACGTCGCCGCGCGGGCCGATGCGCAGCTGCGCGCTCGGGGAGTGCTTCTCCTCGGCCTCGATGTACTCCTCGACGATCCCGCCCATCTTCGACATCTTGTCGAAGTAGGACTCGTGGGTCTCCGTCGCCACGGCGAACTCCACCTGGCGCAGCGCCTCGGCGAGCGCCGGGCGCGAGTCGGTCGCCGGATAGCGGAAGAGCGCGTTGCCCTCGCCGGAGAAGCTCTCGTCGAGCTTGACGACGGCGCGCTTCAACCCCGGGCGGCGCGAGCGCAGCTCGGCGAGCGCCTCGGTGATCTCGTGCGTCGTGTGCAGGTCCTCGAAGCCCTCGGGCAGCGGCACGTCGGCTTCGCGGAACACCTTGCGGCTGCCCGACTTCGTGCCCAGGCTGGCGAGCTGCGGGTCGCAGCCGTTCAGCGGGATGCCGAGCAGCACGGCCAGCTTGCGCTCGTGGGGCGTCGAGTTGAAGACGGTGAGGTAGGCCCGCTGCTGGTCCATGATGCCGGCGCGGATCCGCTCGACGAGGCGCGGGCGCTCCAGGATCTTCTCGGTCAGCGAGCGCGGCGACGCGTCGTCGGCGCACAGCAGCGTGAGCCGCGAGCGCGCGTGGCTCGCGGGGATCCCGGCCAGGAACTGCAGGTAGTACTCGAGGATGATCGGGTGGATCGGCTGCGAGGTGACGTAGACCATGCGCGCGCGCGGGTTGCGCAGGCGGATCAGCAGGAACAGCAGCCGCTCCTCGTAGAAGCTCGCGCCCGAGATCTTCCGGAGCTCGCTCTGGTCGAGCGTGAGCGACGGCACCACCACGGCGGTGTGCGGCTCCTCCTCGCGCATCGTGAGCGCGTCCCACACCTCGGCGAGCCGCGGCTTCAGGCGCTGGAACTCGGAGATCTCCTGCTCCGGGGTGAGGTCCTTCAGGAAGGGAGGCTTCGGGATCATGGTCCCGGCCTCAGAGCACCTCGCCCGCGCGGACCGTGCCCACCGGCTCGCCCTCGACGGACTGGAGCACGCGGTCCTCGTGAAGCCCGAGCGGAATCGAGAGCGCCTCGGCGCGCCGCCGCAGCGCACGGAAGAGGTGAAAGCGCAGCGGGCCGAGGAAGGTGAAGTCGGAGGTCAGCCGCAGCCGCTGGTCGAGGTCCTCGTCGGGAGCCGAGCGCGTCAGGATCTCGCGCCGCTCGCGGTACCACTGCTCGCTCACGTCACCGCGGTCGCGCTTGCGGTCGAGGATCATCAGCTGCCGGAAGCGGTCGACGATCTCCGGATGGTGGTTGACCGCGAACATGCGGGGCATCACGCCGCCCCGGTCGCGCGCGAACTCGATCATCGTGACGGCGTCGCCCGGCGCGCCGCCCACGCCGCTCGTCTCGTAGCCGAGCGCCCGGACGCCCTCGCGGAGGCCGCCGGGACGCGGGATCAGGTCGAACAGGCGGTTCTCGACGACGCGCAGCCGCCCGCCCGGTCCCAAAAGCTCGGCAAAGCGGCGGAACCAGGGGTGGGCCGCGGCGTCCCACGTGAGCACGTTCTCGAGGACGCCGCTGCACTTGCCCTTCTCGGGGCCGCGGAGCACGGCCTCCGCCGCGCCCGACCAGCGGCACAGCACGCCGAAGCTGTGGCACACCGCGAGGAGCGCCGCCTGCTCATCGCGCTGCACGGCGTCGAACAGGCGAAACGCCGGCTCCTCCCACGACGGGTCCTCGCGGATGCCCTGCGACTCGGGCCGCACGCCGTCGTTGGCGCGCGGGTCGAGGTGGCCGGGACCGCCGGTGCCGAGGTAGAGAGAGAAGCGCGGCCCGGGCGCCTCCGGCAGCATCCTCGAGCGGCGCACGTCGAAGGAGAGCGCGCGCACGCGCAGCCCCGCGGCCTGAAGCTCGGGAGCGACGTCGCACGCGGCGTCCATCACGGCGTGGACGATCGAGTCGTGCCCCAGGTTGGGCCAGCCGTGGTTCAGGTCGAGAACAGCCACGTCGATCGTCCGGGGATCGCTCGCGGGCAGATCCTCCGTGCGCTCGATCCTGGCGTAGTCGAAGAAGCCCCCGGGCTCGCTCGCCGGGCAGTCGGTGACGCAGAACTGGCGGCCGTGCCGCTGCTTGTAGCCGCACTCCAGGGGCATGCGCGGACAGTCTACCGGGCCGTCCTGCGCGCGTCGAGCGAAGCGGCGAGCCCTGAAGCGGCGAGCCGTGCGGCGGCTCGTGGCGACACGAAAAGCGGCAAGGAAACGCGGGACATCCTTGCCTCGACCCCGCGCCGGAAGGCAGACTGGCCGTTACGGAGGGTCGCCATGGGCCTCGTTCTGACGTCTCAGGCGTTCAAGGCAGACGGGGAGATCCCATCCCTGCACACCTGCGAGGGCAAGGACGTGTCGCCCGCGCTCGCGTGGTCGGGTGTGCCGCCGCCGGCGATGAGCCTCGCGCTCGTCGTCGACGACCCCGATGCGCCGGACCCGAAGGCGCCGAAGCTCACGTGGGTGCACTGGGTTCTCTACAACCTGCCCGCTTCGGGAACCGGCCTTCCCGAGGGTGTGGCGTCGCGGGACCTGCCGCCGGGCACGCTCGAGGGGCTGAACGACTGGAAGCGCACCGGCTACGGCGGACCCTGCCCGCCGATCGGGCGCCACCGCTATTTCCACAAGCTTTACGCGCTCGACCGCGTGCTGCCAGACCTGGGCGCGGCCACCAAGGCGGCGCTGGAGTCGGCGATGCGGGGGCACGTGATCGCGCAGGCGGAGCTCGTCGGGACGTATCAGAAACAAAAGTAGGAAACGGACGAATAGGCCGACGATCTGGAAACGGACAACGGAAAGCGGACAACGGAAACGGAGCCGACGGACTAGCTTAGAAAGCGAAGTTGCGCCGCTCGATTGGGCGCAACTTCGCTGACTAGCGCACCGCAAACTCGTCGCGCGGGAACAGGTCGCGATTGAGGTCGCCTTCGATCGGGCCCGAGGCCGGCAGCAGGTTGCGGAGCCGGGCGCGCACGGACTCAGCCCGCAGGTCGCCGAGGTAGGCCGCGGACTCGTCCAGGCGGGCCTCCCAGGCCGGGAGGTCGAGCTGGATCGGGTAGCGGCTGCCGATCAGGATGACACCGCTGTCGACGTCGAGCACGTGGGGGAACACGGTCCTGAAGGTGGCACGCACGCGCGGCGTGGGCGACCAGGTGCACATCAGCCCGCCGGCGCGCAGCCGCCGCGCGCAGGCCTCGAAGAACTCGAGCGAATACAGATTGCCGCTGCCCGCGCTCTCGGGCCAGATCGCGTCGGTCTCGATCGCGTCGAAGAGCAGGCCGCGCTCGGCCTCGAGCGCGCGCCGCCCGTCCTCGAGCCGCAGTGCGAGCCGCGGGTCCCTGAGGAAGCCCGAAAGCTCGGACAGGCTCTGCTGCTCGACGATGCGGCGCAGGATGCGCGGCTGCGGCGAGGAGATCTCGAACACCGTCACGCCGAGCGTCTCGCGCCGCGCGCCCGCGGCCCAGGCCGTGTCGCCCGAGCCGAGGCCCACCACGGCCACCTGGCGCGGCGCGGGGTGGATCATCACGGGCAGCGCCCCGAGTACCGTGTGCACGCCGCCGAACGGCAGCCAGCTGTTGCCCTTGCCGTTCACGAACATCCTGAGCCGGATCGGGCTGCGCGCGCTCAGGGCCACGACGCCCGTCGCGTCTTCCTCGAAGAGCGCGCGATTCTCGGGGCGGGTCTCGCCGTGGAGCCGCCGCCAGAGCTCCTCGCTCCCGGGCAAGAGGGCCGCGAGCGACACGAGCGCGACCGCCGCGAGCGCGAAGCGGCGGCCGCAGTAGCGCCAGCCGACGACGGCGAAGCCGAGGCCCGCGAGCGTCAGCAGCCGCAGCGTCTCGGCCGTCCCCAGCCGCTCGAGCGCGACCAGCCCGACGAGCAGGCTGCCCGCGACGCAGCCTGCGATGTTCGCCGCCTGCAGCGCGCCGACCTTGCGCCCGCTCGTGCGCAGCTCGTCGTGGACCGCGCGCTGCAGCACCGGGAACGAGAAGCCCATGAGCAGCGTGGGCAGCGCGAACAGGAAGAGCGGCAGCGCCACGTACAGGTGGAGCACCGGCACGGGATCGCTCACGTGCCCGAAGCGGAAGAAGCGGTAGGTGCCCCAGTACTCGACGAGCCACGCGTAGACCGGCGTGCCGGGCGGCAGGCGCGCGAGCAGCGTGACGGAGACGCCCGAGACGAGCAGGATCGCGCACTGGCAGAGCAGGAACGTCGCGAGCGGATCCCGCACGCGCGCGACGCGCGGCACCGCGAGCAGGCAGCCCAGGGCCGAGCCGAGCAGGTAGATGCCGAGCACGGTGCCGAAGGTGAAGGCGGTGGACTTGACGCCGACCTCCACCAGGCGGAACCACAGGATCTCGAGCGAGAGCGCCACGCACCCCGAGAGCGCGTAGAGCGAGAGCCACAGTCCGAAGGGGTGGGCGGCGCGGGGCTCGCGGAAGGCGTCGGGCGCCGGCCGTGGAGCC
Source organism: Vicinamibacteria bacterium (assembly GCA_036559805.1). Classification (GTDB taxonomy): domain Bacteria; phylum Acidobacteriota; class Vicinamibacteria; order Fen-336; family Fen-336; genus DATBSL01. The sequence continues at coordinate 20,853 of DATBSL010000376.1, read as the reverse complement.
GGCGCCTCCGTCCGCGCCCACCGCGCAAGGACGAGCGCGCCCAGGCCGGCGAGCAGGTTGCCGATCGCCGCCACGCGGACGGCTCCCGGGATGCCGCCCCAGGGCAGGAGCAGCCACGGGGCGGCGAAGGCGCCGAGCGCCGCGCCGAGCATGTTGATCCCGTAGAGGTAGCCGATCGTGCGCCCGGCCGCCTCGACGTCGCTGAGCATCGCGCGCACGAGCAGCGGCAGCGACATCCCCATGAGCAGCGTCGGCGGCAGAAGCGCGGCGAAGTGCGCGAGCCCCCCCATGAGCGACGGGCTGGGAAGCCGCGACGCGACCGGGTAGAGCCAGTCGTAGTAGAAGAACGGGCTCGCGGCCCCGAAGGCGGCGATCGCCAGCTCGAGCGCCGCGAACGAGTAGAGCGCCGCGAGCGGCCCGGTGCGCGCGCTCAATCGGCCGCCCGCGAGGCTGCCCAGGCCCAGCCCGGCCATGAACGCCGCCACGATCATCGCCACCGAGTAGAGACCGATGCCGCTGTGCAGCGCCAGGATGCGCTGCCACGCCACCTGGTAGACGAGCGCCGCGGCGCCGCTCAGCAGGAACAGCAGGCCGGCGAGGGCGACTCGTCGCGCGTCAGGCGCGGCCAAGACGGAGCGTCCGCATGCAGGCGGCTAAGGTGCCACTTCTGGCGGGGGCGCGCAATCGCCGCGCCGCTCCTTGACAGGCGCGCCCCGGGCTTCCCAAGATCCGAGCGCGTGCTCCCGGGGAAGGGCGTAACGGTCCGTCGCGCGGCGTGGCTCGCCGCCGTGTTCGCACTCGCGTTCGCGGTGCGCTCGCTCTACGCCGTGGACCAGGCGCCGGTGATGTACTCGCCCGAGCAGACCGGCACGCGGATGGCGCAGCGCTACGACGACACCGCGGTCCAGATCCTCCAGGGCGAGGGCGTGCTCTTCCCGCGCGTCAGGGACCCGGCGAAGACCGGCCTCGCGGCGCGCCCACCGGGCTACGCGCTCTTCCTCGTGGCCGTCTACCAGACCCTGGGCCGCAGCTTCTTCGCGGCCCAGCTGGTGCAGGACGCGCTCACCTCTTTGTGCTGCGTGCTGCTGGCCGTGCTGGCGGGACGCCTGGTGTCGTGGCCGGTCGGGATCCTGGCGGGTGTGGTGGCGGCGCTCTCGCCCCAGCTCGGCTACGTGTCCGCGCTCGTCCTGCCGGACGCGCTGTCGGCGCTGCCGCTGCTGCTGGCGCTGCTGATCCTCGCCTGGGCGCATCCCGACGGGCGTGCCGGCATCTGGGCGAGCGCCGCGGCCGGCGCGCTCGTCGGGGTCGGCGTGTGGCTGCGCCCGAACGTGGTGCTGCTGCCGCCGCTGCTGTCGCTGGTAGTGCTCGCCGTCTCGCGGCAGCGCGTGCGCGGCCTCGCGCACGCCGTGGCGCTGTCGCTCGCGGCGGTGGCCGTGGTCGTCCCGATCACGATCCGCAACTACGTCGTCTTCGGCGAGTTCGTCCCGGTCTCGACCAACGGCGGCTTGACGCTGTGGCAGGGCGTCGCCGACGCGGGCGGACGCGAGGTGGGAGCGCGCCGCCACGACACGCTGGTGGTGGAGGAAGAGGCGATCCGCTACAACGACCCGCGCTACCTCGACTGGTGGGCCGAGCCGGACGGCATCTGGCGCGACAAGGAGCGCTACCGGCGCGCGGGCGAGGTGATCCGCGCCAACCCCGGCCGCTACGCGCGCCTGATGCTCGAGCGCATGGGCGAGATGCTGAGCTACGCCTCCGGCGAGGCGCCGCTCGTCGCGCGCGAGGCAAAGCCGCCGCTCGTTCTCTCGGACACGCTCGGGCCGCGCGCAGGCGTCCCGCCCACGCCGCGGAACGAAACCGGCTTCCTGGCGCCGGGCCGGCGCGCGGCACCGCTGCGTCCCGCGGTGGCGTGGCTGCAGCCGCTCCTGTGTGCGGCGCTCCTGCCGCTCGTGGTGATCGGCACCGTGCTCCTCGCGCTGCGGGACTGGCGTCGCGCGTTGCTGCTTCTCGCCGTCCCGGTCTACTACCTGCTGAGCGAGAGCCCGTTCATCTACGAATGGCGCGTGGTCGTGCCGATGCACTACGGGCTGTTCGCGGCAGCCGCAGCCGCTCCGGTCATTGCCTTCGAGCACGCGCACGCGCGTGCGCTGCGCCGGCGATCGGCGCAAGCCGGAAGGGCGTCGTGAGCTGGCTCGCCCGGCTGCCGCGGCCGCACGTCTTCGCCGACGAGGCCGAGACGCACCAGGCCTTCATGCTGCACGTGATCCTGTGGTCGCTCGTGGCCGTGCCCGTGATCTACGTGGTCCAGACGGCGATCTTCGCGCCTGCGTTCCTCAAGGGGGCGCTCGTCGAAGGCCTCGCGGGCCAGGCGGCCAACGTGACCCTGCTGGTGATGCTGCACAGGGGGCGGGTGCAACTCGCCGCGGCGCTGCAGGTCGTCGCCTTCTTCGCGTTCTTCACGGTGCTCGCCGCGAGCTCGAGCGGCGTCTACAGCCCCGCCTACATGCTGGGCTACGGGCTCACGATCGTGATCGCGGGGGTGCTGCTGGGCGGACGCGGAGCGCTGGCCGTGACGCTCGCCGCGATCGCCGCCGGTGCCGTGATGGCGATCGGGGCGCGGCCCGACGCCGCCCGCGAGCCGCCGAGCGAGCTGTTCATCTGGGGCGTGAGCGCGACCCTCTTCCCGGTGAGTGCCGTCGTCCAGAACCTCGCCGCGCGCACGGTGCAGCGCGCGCTCAGGCGCGCGCGCTCGAGCGAGGCGCGCTACCGGGAGCTGGTGAACGAGCTGGAGGCCAAGAACGCGGAGCTCGAGCGCTTCAGCTACACCGTCTCGCACGACCTCAAGAGCCCGCTTTTCTCGCTGCGCGGCTACCTCGGCTACATGGACGGCGACGCCCAGACGGGAAACATCGCGCGGCTGCGAGCCGACATCGCGCGCAGCGTGGACGCCGTCGACAAGATGCGCCGGCTGCTGGACGACCTGCTGGAGCTGTCGCGCGTCGGGCGGATCGTCGGGGCGCGCGTGGACGTGGCCTTCGCCGACGTCGCGCGCGAGGCCGTGGAGCTCGCGCGCGGCCGGCTCGACCAGGCGGGCGTCGCCGTGGCGATCGCCCCGGACCTGCCGGTCGTGCGCGCCGACCGCGCGCGCCTCGTCGAGGTGATGCAGAACCTGGTGGACAACGCCGCGAAGTTCATGGGCGATGAGCCGCAGCCGAAGGTCGAGATCGGCGTCCGCGACGGGCCCGGCGAGCCCGTCTTCTTCGTGCGCGACAACGGGATCGGGATCGCGCCGCGGCACCAGGAGCGCGTCTTCCGGCTGTTCGACAAGCTCGACGTGGCGAGCGAAGGCACGGGCGTCGGGCTCGCGCTCGTCCGGCGCATCGTCGAGCTCCACGGCGGGCGCGTCTGGGTGGAATCGGACGGCGGCGCCGGGTCGGCGTTCTGCTTCACGCTGCCGCGCACGGCGTCCGACCCCGGCCGCTGATCGCCGGCGCGGCTACAATCGGGCCTTCGCCCCGATCACCTCGACGGAGGACATCGATGCGCTCATGCCGCGGCGCGTTCGCGCTTGCGATCCTGGTCGTCGACCCCAGCCCGGCGCTCCCCGCCGCACAGGCCCCGGCTCCCGCGCCGTCCGCGAGCGCTCCGGCCGCGAACGCGCCCGCCACGGACATCTTCCTGCTCGACCTGAACGTGCGCGGCGGCCTGCTCCAGGCGGGCCGCCCGCAGCGGATCGTCGACCGCGAAGGCTACGACAACCAGCCCGCGTTCTCGGCCGACGGCGGCTCGCTTTACTTCACCTCGGCGAAGGACGGCCAGACCGACGTCCAGCGCTACGACCTCGCGACGCGCGAGACGCGCGCGTTCGCGCAGACCCCGGAGAGCGAGTTCTCGCCGACGCCGGCGCCGGACGGGGGGCTCTCCGTGGTGCGCGTCGAGGCGGACGGGACGCAGCGGCTCTGGCGCCTCCGGGAGACGGGCGCGCCCGAGCTGCTGCTGCCCGACGTGAAGCCCGTGGGCTATCACGCGTGGGCCGACGCCTCCACGCTGTTGCTGTTCGTGCTCGGCGAGCCGGCGACGCTGCAGCTCGCCGATCGCGGCACCGGCAAGGCCGAAGTAGTGGCGCGGGACGTGGGCCGCTGCATCCGTCCGGTGCCCGGCGGCGCCGGCGTCAGCTTCGTGCGCAAGGTCGCGAAGGGTGAGTGGTGGCTCGAGGAGCTCGACCCGCGCTCGCGGAAGACCACACGCCTCGCCCGCTTGCCCGAAGGCGTCGAGGACTACGCGTGGCTCCCCGGCAGGCGCGTCGTCGTGGGCCAGGGCGCGCGGCTCCTGGAGCTGCCGCCCGGAGCCCGGGAGTTCCGCGAGGTGGCGCGCTACGCCGACGCCGCGCTGCAGAACCTGACGCGGCTCGCCGCGAGCCCGCGCGGCGACCGGATCGCGGTCGTCTCCGAGGAGGCGCGGCCCTTCGAGCTCAGCGTGGACGGCATCATGCGCGGCCCCGAGCTCGTGGGCTATCCGCCCACCGGCCTGCGCTTCTCGGGCGACTCGAAGGAGCTTTTCTTCGAGTGGCGCAAGCCCGGCGAGGACGAGCCCGCCAGCTACGTCGTCGCGCGCGCGGGCGGAGAGCCGCGCCGGCTGTCGGACGAGGAGCGCAAGCAGGCACCGGCCGTGGCCTGCGAGTGGGACGCGGCGCGGCGAACCTGCCTCTTCGTCCAGGACGGCGACGTCGTGCTGGTGGACAGCGTCGCCCGTACGCGACGCGTGCTCGCGGGATCCACGAGCGCCGAGTCGAGCCCCCGCTTCGCCGCGCGCGAAAAGGCGGCCACCTTCGTCCGCGACAACAACCTCTTTCGCGTGGCGCTCGGCGCCACGGGCGACGTGCTGGTCCAGCTCACCGACGTGAGGCTGAAGAAGAAGGAGCCGAAGCTCACCGAGAGCCAGCAGTTCCTGAAGGACGAGGAGAGGAAGCTGCTCCAGTCGGTCGAGGAGATGGCCGCGCGCCGCAAACGCAACGAGGAGAAGAAGGAGCGCGAGGCGCCTCCCAAGTTCGAGATGGCCGAAGGCCAGAGCGTCCGCGAGGGGGCGCTCTCGGGCGACGGGCGCTTCGCGTTCCTGCTAGTGGCGCACAAGGCGGAGGGGGCGAAGACGGCCGACGTCCCCAGCTACGTCACCGAATCGGCGTACGCCGAGGAGATCGCGACGCGAACCATGGTGGGCGACAAGCAGGAAGGTCGCCGGCTGGCCGTGCTCGATTTGCAGGAGCGGAAGAGGGTCTGGGCGTTCGTGGACGGCGTGACCGAGCCCGAGCCGGACAAGGAGTCCGAGTCCGAGGCGAAGGAAGCCGCGGCCGGACAGCCGGGAGACGTTGCGACGGGCGAGGCCCAGACGGAGCAGCCAGTCGTGAAGGACGCGACGAAGCCGGCAGGCCGCGCGCTGCGTTGGAGCCTGCCGGTCGTCTCGCCGGAAGGCACACTCGCGGTCGCGGCCGTGCGCGCCGCGGACAACAAGGACCGCTGGCTCGTGCTCGTGGACCCGGTGAGCGGCAAGGGCCGCGTGCTCGACCGTCAGCACGACGACGCCTGGGTGCGCGAAGGCTTCGCTCAGCCGGCCACGGCGAGCTTCGGCTGGCTGGACGACCGGACGCTGTGGTTCGTGTCGGAGGCGACGGGGTACTCGCACCTCTACAGGGTCGACGCCGCCGCGGACGCGGCCGCGCCGAAGCCGCTCACCTCGGGGGAGTGGGAGATCGAGGACGTGCAGCTGTCCCTGAAGCGCGACCGCTTCTACCTCACGACGACCGAGGCCGACCCCGGCGAGCGCCATCTGTACGCTCTCGACGCGACTGGCGGGGCGCGCCAGCGGCTCACCACGACGGCCGGCGCCCATCGCATCGAGGTCTCACCGGACGAGATGGCTTTCGCCGACGTCTACTCCAACGCCCGCACGCCGCCGGAGGTGTACCTGGTCGCCGCGGGCGCCGGAGCCATCCCGCGCCAGGTCACGACCTCGACGAGCCCCGCCTTCCGCCGCCACGCCTGGACCTCTCCAGCCGTCGTCCGCTTCGAGGCCAGGGACGGCGCCTCCGTTCCGGCGCGGCTCTTCACGCCCGAGAGTGTGGGCGCCAGGCAGGATCCGCGACGGCCCGCGGTCGTCTTCGTCCACGGCGCGGGCTACCTGCAGAACGCGCACCGCTACTGGTCGAGCTACTTCCGCGAGTACATGTTCCACCACCTGCTGGCGTCCCGCGGCTACGTCGTGCTCGACGTCGACTACCGCGGCAGCGCCGGCTACGGCCGCGCCTGGCGCACCGCGATCGCCGGCTTCATGGGCGGCAAGGACCTCGAAGACGTCGTGGACGCGGCGGGCTACCTGGTGCGGGAGCACGGCGCCCATCCGAAGCGGATCGGCGTCTACGGCGGCAGCTACGGGGGCTTCCTCACGCTCATGGCGCTCTTCAAGTCGCCCGACACCTTCGCGGCCGGGGCGGCGCTGCGGCCGGTGACGGACTGGGCGCACTACAACCATCCCTACACGTCGAACATCCTCGGCGTGCCGCCGAAGGATGCCGAGGCCTATCGCAGGAGCTCGCCGATCTACCACGCCGCCGGGCTGAAGGGGGCGCTGCTCATCTGCCACGGGATGGTGGACACCAACGTGCACTTCCAGGACTCGGTGCGGCTCGCGCAGCGGCTCATCGAGCTGCGCAAGGAGAACTGGGAGCTCGCGGCCTACCCCGTCGAGAACCACGGCTTCGAGCAGGCTTCGAGCTGGGCCGACGAGTACAAGCGCATCCTGTCGCTCTTCGAGCGGACCCTGCGGGGCGTCCCGACATACTGACGGTTCAGGCGGTGTAACCGTTTATAGGACAGTACTTAATCGGCCCGTACCCACACATTAGATATTCTATATTGTCTATTGACAGCGTCCATTCTATTGCATTAGGTTTTTGACTGATCGTACCCATCGAGGGCGTCGATCCACCGGGGCGAGCGCAAGGTTCTCAACCCGAAGGGGGATGGCAATGGAACGGAATCGCAGTCTTCTGGCCGGCTCTATCCGCAGCGCGGTGGTCCTCTCGCTGACGCTGCTCGTCCTTCCGGTGCTCACCGCTCAAGAGACGCGCGGCCGGGTCACCGGCCAGGTCCTCGACAGCAGCAAGGCTCCGATTCCAGGCGCGTCGGTCGTCGTCACGGACAAGACGAGAGGCACGACGGTCTCATCGATCACCAACAGCGAGGGCCTGTTCCAGGTCAACTACCTGCTGCCCGGGACCTACCAGGTGACGGTCGAGGTGACCGGCTTCAAGAAGCACGTCCAGGACAAGGTGCAGCTCCAGATCAGCGAGACCCGCGACCTGCCGATCGTGCTCGAGGTCGGGGCTCTGGAGGAGATGGTCAGCGTCACCTTCGAGGGCGCCGCGCTCAACACCTCGGACGCCAGCATGGGGTTTACGGTGGACCAGAAGCGCCTCGCCGAGCTGCCGCTGATCCACGGCGATCCCTACAAGATCATGGGCCTCGCGACCGGCCTCGCGCACTCGGGTGACCAGCGGCTCGACCGGCCGTACGAGCCGACGCACATCGTGGGGTTCGCCTACGACGGCACGCGCAGCAATCGCAGCGACCTGCTGATCGACGGGGCGCCGAGCACGTCCACGGCGAACGCCAACGAGGTGATTGCGAGCTACGTGCCGCCCTCCGACCTCGTCCAGGAGTTCAAGGTCCAGACCGCGACCTTCGACGCCCAGTTTGGCAACACCGAGGGCGGCGTCACCAGCATGAGCATCAAGTCGGGAACCAACAACTTCCACGGCACGGTCTACTACTTCGCCGAGCCGAAGAGCCTGGCCGCCAACGACTTCTTCGGCAACTCCAGAGGTCAGGAGCGGCCCGACACGTCTTCCGACCGCCCCGGCTTCACCCTCACCGGCCCCCTGCGCATTCCCGGGCTCTACGACGGGAGGGACAGGACCTTCTTCACGGTGGGCTACGAGCGCATCAAGGACGTTCGTCCGCGCTTCGACGCCCCGGCCGAGTCGTGGGTCCCGACCGAGGCGCTGCGCCGCGGCGACTTCTCCGAGTACTCGTCGAACATCACGATCTACGATCCGCTCACGCGCACCCCGACCGGCAACGGGCAGTTCACGAGCCAGCCCTTTCCCGGCAACGTCATCCCTGCCAACCGGATCAGCCCGGTCGCGCTGGCGTTCCTCGAGTACTACTCGCTTCCCAAGGGGCCCGGCCTGCCCGGCAACATCTACGACTCGACGCTCGCGGAAACCGCCGACTACAGCACCTTCACGGCCCGGCTCGACCAGAAGATCTCGAACGCGAACAAGATGTTCGTGCGCTACAGCTGGTACAACCGCGACAGCAACTACAACGAGTACCTGGACTCCGCGGCCTCGGGCACCTGGTTCCAGTTCCAGTCGTACCAGGCCGTGGTCGACGACGTGCACGTCATAAACCCGACGACCGTCCTGAACGTCCGGTACGGCTACAACCGCTTCGAGCGCAACTCGGGCCAGCAACCCGACGCGCGCAACTTCGACCTGACGCTCCTGGGCTACCCCGCGGAGTACAACAGCCTGATCTCCGACGCGGCCCGCTACTTCCCGCGCATCGACTTCGACGGGAACACCATGATCGACGTGGCCTACGGCGCGGACTTCCGGCCGACCACGTCACACACCGTCGCCGCCACCTTGAACAAGTCGCTGGCCGCGCACGCGCTCAAGGGCGGCATGGAGATGCGGATCTACCGCGAGGACAGCCTGTCGACCGCCAACGCCCAGGCCGGGCAATACGTCTTCAGCAACACGTACACGCGTCAGAACAGCGCGAGCGGCACGGACTTCCAGGGCCTGCAGAACTACGCGTCGTTCCTGCTCGGCATGCCCTCGACCACGTCGCTGCTGCGGGCCTCGGACTACTCCGAGTACTCCAAGACCTGGGGCTTCTTCGTCCACGACGACTGGCGGGTCAACAGCAAGCTGACCTTGAACCTCGGCCTGCGCTACGAGGTCGAGACGGCGCTCACCGAGCGCAACGACAAGAGCGTCTCCGGCTTCGAGTTCGACTACGCGCAGCCGATCGAGGGCCAGGTCCAGGCGCGTTACGCGGCGCTCAACGACCCGGCGCTCAAGGCGCTCGTTCCGCAGCTGAGCGTCAAGGGCGGCCTGATGTTCGCCGGCGTCGACGGCCCGAGCCGGCTCTACGAGACGCCGAAGGGCACCTTCCTGCCGCGCTTCGGGTTCGCCTACCAGCTGAACTCCCAGACGGTGATCCGCGGCGGCGCCGGCCTCTTCGCCGGCTTCCTCGGCCAGCGGCGCGGCGACGTGTTCCCGAACGGCTGGTCCCAGACGACGACGGTGGGCACCACCACGAACGCTTTCGGGGCTCCGATCCCGCGAAACTGGGACACCGCCTTTCTCACCACTCCGATCCTCGAGCCGGTCGGCAACGAGAACGGCCGACAGCAGGGGATCGGGCAGGCGATCGACTTCTTTAACCAGAGCCCGGGGCTCTCCAAGCAGCTGCGCTGGCAGCTCGGGTTCCAGCGCGAGCTGCCGGGCGGCTTCGTGGTCGACGCGGCGTACGTCGGCAACTACGGCTACGACATCGAGATCATCCGCAACATCAACGCCATGCCGAACGAGTACCTGAGCACCGACAACTCGCGCACGGCCGCGATGAACGCCAACAACGCCTTCCTGACCGGTGCCGTCGCCAACCCGTTCGCGGGGCTCTTGCCCGGAACCAGCCTCAACAACCCGACGATCTCCCGCTCGCAGCTGCTGCGGCCGTATCCCCACTACCTGGACATCCGCACCTCGAACAACGACGGCAAGTCCTGGTACCACTCGGCCCAGGTCAACCTGCAGAAGCGCTTCTCGCACGGCTACACGCTCGGGCTCTCCTACACCTACTCGCACTGGATGCAGGCGACGGAGTACCTGAACGCGGGCGACGCGACGCCCACCAAGATGATCGCGGACCTCGACGTGCCGCACCGCCTGTCGCTCAGCGGCATCCTCGAGCTGCCGTTCGGGAAGGGCCGGCGCTTCATGTCCGACGCGGACGGGCTGCTGAACGCGATCGTCGGCGGCTGGCAGCTCCAGGGCGTCTACACCTACCAGACCGGCTTCCCGATCCCCTTCGGCAGCTTCAACCTCGCGACCGGAGTCCCCTCGGGCGACCTCTTCTACAACGGCGGAGCCGTCGGGATCGACGACCCGTCGATCGGAGCCTGGTTCAACACGGGCGCCTTCACCTCGATCCTGTCCAACTCGGCGACGGACGCGACGCCCGTCAATCACCTGCGGACGGCACCCTACCGCTTCGACGACGCCCGCCGGGATTCCATCAACAACCTGGACCTCTCCCTGATCAAGGACGTGCTCCTCAAGGGAGACGTGCGCGTCCAGCTCCGGGCCGAGTTCATCAACGTCTTGAACGAGGCGTACTTCCCGCAGCCGGTCGTGGGCTCGACGTCCACCACGTTCGGACAGATCTCGGCGTCGAATCAGTCGAACTACGCGCGGCGCGCGCAGCTCGGCGTGAAGGTCGTGTTCTAGCTCGCGACTTCCAGGATGAACAGGCCGTACAGGAGCAGGAACAGCAGCCCTTCCCAGCGGGACACGCGCTTGTCGAGCGTGAGCAGGTAGAAGAGGAGCGCGCTCGCGCCGTACATGGGCAAGGGAAGGCTCAGCAGCTCGTCTGGGGCCGAGACCGGTCCCACCAGGGCAGCGGCTCCAGCGACGGCGAGGGCGTTGAAGACGCACGAGCCCAGGACGTTCCCGACCGCGACGTCCGCCTTTCCGGCCCGCGCGGCCGTCGCGCTCACGACGAGCTCCGGCAAGGTGGTGCCCAGCGAGAGGATCGTCAGCGCGATCATGGCGGGCGCCACCCCGAGCTGCAGGGCGAGCGACTCGAGCGACGAGACGGTGACGCGAGCGGACAGGTAGATGACGGCCGCAGCCGCCGCCAGGATCGCGAGCTGGGCCTTGGGAAAGGGCGGCCGGTCCGCGGCCTCGGACCCCTCGGCGTCCGGCTCCCGCTGTCCCTCCTTCAGCAGGTAGAGGACGTAGACGGCGTAGCCCGCGAGCAGGAAGAGCGGCTCGCCCCCCGCGAGGCGGCCGTCCCTGAGGGTCAGCGCCAGCATGAAGGCCGAGCCGAGCAGGAAGTGCAGGTCGACCAGGATGTATTGCTCGCCGAGCTGGATCTGCCGGGGAGCCGCGACGGCCACGGCACCCATGACGAGGAGCAGGTTCGACAGGTTGGCGCCGAGCACGTTCCCGGCGACGATCTCGGACGTCCCCGAGGTCACGGCCACGATCGAGGAAACCAGCTCCGGAAGAGACGTCCCCACCGAGACGATCAGCACCCCGATCGCGAAGGGCGACATCCCGAGCGCGAGCCCGATGCGCTCCGCGCTCGACGTGAAGCGGCGCGCGGCCAGGAGCAGAACCGCGAGGCTGATCGTGAAGGCCGCGAGCGTCGGCAGCACGCCCGCGAGTATAGCGGGCGGCAGCCGCCGCTCGCGATGCGCCGCGCCGGCGCCTCAGCGCTCGGCGATGTGGAGCCCCCCGTTCGTCGTCTCGAACTTCAGCAGCCGGCCGCCCGAGCCGAGGTCCGCGGCGATCTGTCCGCCGCGCTGCTTGCCGGGCCGCGCGGCCGGCACCTCGCTGTGGACGCCGCCGTTCACGGTGCTCGCCTCGAGCCGCGCGTTGTAGTCCGCCGGGATCTCGAGGTGCAGCCCGCCGTTGGTGGTGCGCAGCTCGAGGCCTTCGCCCTGCCACTCGCTCCCGGCGAGCTCGACGTGGATGCCGCCGTTCACGGTTTCGCCCACGATGTGGCCGGCGACGCGGTCGAGGTGGAGCCCGCCGTTCACCGTGGCGAGCTCGGCGTCGCCGTCGACGTCGGCGAGGTGCAGCCCGCCGTTGTCGGCCCGCAGCTTCAGCGCCTGTCCCCGCGGCACGTCGAGCCGGAAGCTCGCGTACCACTGCCGGCCGTTCGTGTTCTGCGGACCCGACGCCGTCACGGTGCCGGACGTCTCGACGCGCACCTCGCCGGCGAGCGCGCGCGCGGCGTCGTTCGTGTCGGCCGTGGCCACCACCTTCACCCGCAGGCGCACGTCGCTCCGGTCCCAGCCCTCGACCTGGATCCCGCCGTTCGGCCGCGCGTCCACCGCGAGCGTGCCTCCGGTGGGGAGCGTCATCTCGCGCACCTCGCAGTGGCGGGCCCGCTCGCGCCAGCCGCCCCCATCCTCGCGGCACCATTTCTCGTCCGACGCCGAGCGCGGCTGCCCCGCCGACAGCGGAGCGGCCGCGAGCGCGGCCAGGGCCAGGACTCTCCAGTTGGTTGAACGCATGGCACCCCCTCTTCTCTGTTGCTAGAGACGCCCGCGGGCAGCAGAAGGTTGGCAGGAACCGCACTAGAATCGCCTGGAGCGAATGAGCATGGCGCGCAACCGGCGCGACGCCGCCGCGGCCTTCGTGGTGTTGGGCCTGCTGCCCCCCGCGCACGCCCAGGACTTCGACAGCGAGGTGCGCCCGATCCTCGAACGCAGCTGCGTCGGCTGCCACGGGCCGAGGAAGCAGGAGAGCCTGCTGCGGCTCGACGGCCGGCGGGTGCTCGCGGGCGGGATGTCGGGCGAGGTGCTGGTCCCCGGCCGCAGCCGCGAGAGCCTGCTCGTCCAGCACCTCACGGGCGCCGCGCGGCCGCGGATGCCGTTCGAGAAGCCTCCTCTCGACGCGGCGGAGATCGCCCGCATCGCGGCCTGGATCGACGCCGGGGCCCAGGGGCTGGAGGAGCCGGCGCCGGAAGCGAAGCCGACGCACTGGGCGTACGTGAAGCCGGTCCGGCCGCAGCCTCCCGCGGTGCGCGACGCCGCCTGGGTCCGGAGCCCGATCGACGCCTTCGTGCTGGCGCGGCTCGAGCGCGAGGGGATCTCGCCCTCTCCCGAGGCCTCGCGCGAGACGCTCGTGCGGCGCCTGAGCCTCGACCTCGTCGGGCTGCCGCCGACGCTCGAGGAAGTCGACGCCTTCCTGAACGACGCGGGCCCCGGCGCCTACGCGGCTCTCGTGGACCGGCTGCTCGCCTCGCCCCGCTACGGCGAGCGCTGGGCGCGGCCCTGGCTCGACCTCGCGCGCTACGCCGACACGAACGGCTACGAGAAGGACCAGCGCCGCACGGCCTGGAAGTACCGCGACTGGGTGATCGGCGCGCTCAACCGCGACCTGTCGTTCCGCGACTTCACGATCCAGCAACTCGCCGGCGACATGCTCGATGGCGCAGGGTTCGACGAGCGCATCGCGACGGGATTCCACCGCAACAGCCAGCTCAACCAGGAGGGCGGGATCGACGTCGAGGAGCAGCGCTTCGAGACGCTCGTCGACCGGGTGGCCACCACCGGCAGCGTCTGGCTCGGCAGCACGATCGCGTGCGCCCAGTGCCACAACCACAAGTTCGACCCGTTCCCGCAGAAGGACTACTACCGCGTGATGGCCTTCTTCGACAACGGGGTCTACCGCGTCCATGGCCAGGGCGAGGAGGTGGTCGACCGCTGGATCGTCGAGCCCGAGCTCGAGCTCGCGACGGAAGAGCAGGCTCGAGAGCGCGAGGCGCTCCGGCGCGAGGCCGACGAGCTGCGCTTCGAGGTGAAGAGCCGCGACCTCGAGGCGGACATCGCGGCATTCGCGCGCGAGATCTCCGGGCCGCCGCCCGCCTTCACTACGCTGCGGCCGCTGCGCGCCACGGCCGCGAGCGGGGCGGCGCTCCAGATCCTCGAGGACGGCTCGCTGCTCGCCTCCGGGAAGCTCGAGGACAAGGACAGCTACACCGTGACGGTCCGCGCTTCGTTGCCGGGCATCACCGCGTTCCGCCTCGAGGCGCTGCCCGATTCGTCGCTGCCGCAGGGCGGCCCGGGCCGGGCCAGCTCGGGCGTCTACGTCGTGACGTCGCTCTCCGTGAGCGAGGCGGGACGCGCGCTGCCGCTCGCGCGCGGAGCGGCCGACGTCAACGAGAAGGGCCGGCACGCGGCGCTGCTCCTGGACGCGCACGCCGCGACGGGCTGGGGCGTCACGGCCGACGCCGAGGCCGGCCGCGCGCACGCCGCGATCGTGACGCCGAAGCGGCCGCTCGCCGCGGCCGCGGGACCGCGCACGCTCACCTTCACGCTGCAGTTCGAGGCCGCCTGGCCGTACACGCGGTCGAGCCTCGGCCGCTTCCGGCTCTCGGCCACGAGCGGACCGCGTCCGTTCGCGGGCCTGCCCGTGCCCGACGACGTGCGCCCGGCGCTCGAAGCGCCCGCGGCCGAGCGCAGCGCCGAGCAGAAGCAGGCGCTCGTCGCGTGGTTCCGGCCGATGGCGCCCGCGCTCGACGCCGCGCGCGACCGCATCCGCGCGATCGACGGCGAGCTCGACCTGATGAACGTCGTCACCGCGCTCGTGATGCAGGAGCGGCCCGGCTTCGAGCGGCCCTCGACGCTCTTCCGGCAGAAGGGCAGCTTCACGAGCCCCGGCGAGCGCGTCTACGCGGCGCTGCCGGCCGTGCTCGGCGTGCTGCCGGACGAGCAGCCGCCCAACCGGCTCGGCCTCGCGCGCTGGCTCGTGAGCGACGACAACCCGCTCACGGCGCGGGTCGCGGTCAACCGCTTCTGGGAGACGCTCTTCGGCCACGGGCTCGTCGCCACGGTCGAGGACTTCGGCAGCCAGGGGGAGCGGCCGAGCCACCCGGAGCTCGTCGACTGGCTGGCCGTCGAGTTCATGGAGAAGGGCTGGAGCCAGAAGGCGATCCTGCGCGAGATCGTGTCGTCGGCCACCTACCGCCAGGGCTCGGCCGCGAGCGCGACGCTGCGCGAGCGCGACCCCGACAACCGGCTGCTCGCGCGCGGCGCGCGCTACCGCGTCGAGGCCGAGGCCGTGCGCGACGTCGCACTCTCGGCCGCGGGTCTCTTGAGCCCGAAGCTCGGCGGGCCGAGCGTCTACCCGCCGCAGCCGGACGGCGTCTGGAACGTTCCCTACAGCCAGCAAATGAAGTGGGAGACGAGCAGCGGCGAGGACGCGCGGCGCCGAAGCCTGTACACGTTCATCCGGCGCAGCTCACCGTACCCGAGCCTCGCCAGCTTCGACGCGCCGAGCCGCGAACAGTGCGCGCCCAAGCGCGTGCGCACCAACACGCCGCTCCAGGCGCTCACGACGCTCAACGACCCGGTGTTCGTGGCGGCGGCCAGGGCGCTCGCCGAGCGCATGGCGCGGGAGGGCGGGCCCTCGCTCGCCGAGAGGATCGGCTACGGCTACCGCGTCTGCACCGCGCGGCGCCCGGCGGGCGCCGACCTCGAGGCGCTCGTGGCGCTCCACGCCCGCGAGGCCGCGCGGCTCGGCGCCGGCGCCGCGGCCGAGGAAGCGGCGCTCGCGTCCGTGGCGAGCGTGCTGCTCAACCTGGACGCGACGCTGACACGGGAATGAAGCCTTGAGCGACCTCCGCCACGAGACGCGGCGTCACTTCTTCTCCGAGGCGGGCTTCGGCATCGGCTCGCTCGCGCTGCTGAGCCTGATGGACGAGCGGCTGTTCGCGGCGCCGCCACAAGCCGCGCATCCGTTCGACGCCCGGCCGCCTCACTTCGCGCCGAAGGCGAAGCACGTGATCTTCCTGTTCATGGCGGGGGCGCCCTCGCAGGTGGACCTCTTCGACCCGAAGCCGAAGCTCAAGCAGCACAACGGCGAGCCCATCCCCGAGGAGCTGGTGAAGGGCGAGCGCTTCGCCTTCATCACGGGCACGCCGCGCCTGCTCGGCTCGCCGTACGCGTTCGAGAAGGTCGGGGAGGCCGGCGTCGAGGTGTCCGAGCTGCTTCCGGAGTTCAAGACGATCGTCGACCAGGTGGCCGTGGTGCGCTCGCTCCATACGACACAGTTCAACCACGCGCCCGCGCAGATCTTCATGAATACCGGCCACCAGGTGGTCGGCCGGCCCTCGATGGGCTCGTGGCTGAGCTACGGCCTCGGCAGCGAGAACCGCGACCTGCCGGGGTTCGTGGTGCTGATCTCGGGCCAGAACAACCCCGACGGCGGCAAGAGCTGCTGGGGCAGCGGCTTCCTGCCGACCGTCTACCAGGGCGTCGAGCTCAGGAACGCGGGCGACCCGGTGCTGTTCCTGACCGACGCCGATGGCGTGACGCGCGACTCGCGCCGCGACGTGCTCGACGTGCTGCGGGGGCTCAACCAGCGGACGTTCGAGACGACCGGCGACCCCGAGATCCTGACCCGGATCGAGGCCTACGAGCTCGCGTACCGCATGCAGGCGAGCGTCCCGGAGCTCGCCGACCTGAAGCACGAGCCGCCCGCGGTGCACGCGCTCTACGGCACCGAGCCCGGCAAGGTGTCGTTCTCCAACAACTGCCTGCTGGCGCGGCGCCTCGTCGAGCGCGGCGTGCGCTTCGTGCAGCTCTACCACCGCGGCTGGGACCACCACGGCACGGGCACCGGCGACGACCTGGTCACGAGCCTGCCCAAGCTGTGCCGCGAGGTGGACCGCGGAGCGGCGGCGCTCGTGAAGGACCTGGGCGCGCGGGGCCTGCTCGACGAGACACTGGTCGTGTGGGGCGGCGAGTTCGGCCGCACCCCGATGATCGAGGCCCGCAACAACTCGAAGTTCCTCGGGCGCGACCACCACCCGCGGGCCTTCACGATGTGGCTGGCGGGTGGCGGGATCAAGCGAGGCGCGCTCGTGGGCGCGACCGACGAGCTGGGCTACAACGCCGTCGAGGACCCGCTCGACGTCCACGACCTGCACGCCACGATGCTGCACCTCATGGGCCTCGACCACGAGAAGCTCACGTACAAGCACCAAGGCCGCCCGTTCCGCCTCACCGACGTCTCGGGCAAGGTGGTCACGAAGCTCTTGGCCTGAAGCCCCGGTACGCCCGAGGACCCCGCGCGGCGCGCGAGGCCCCCGGGCTCTTACGGCTCAGAAGCTGAACTTGACGCCGAGCTGGATGTTGCGGTTGCTCGGCACGGTGCCGCCCTTGCCGAGCACGCGGCCGAAGTCGGGGCTCGTCGGGTTGAGGATGTTGCCGTTGCCACCGCCCGTGCCCGCCGTCGCGGGGTTGTCCAGGTTCGGGTGGTTGAGGAAGTTGAACGCCTCGAGTCGCAGCTGCAGCCGCCTCGTGCCGCCGAGCGGCACGTTCTTGAAGAGGGCGATGTCCCAGGTGTTGAAGCTCGGCCCGCGGATGATGTTCTTGCCCGAGTTGCCGAAGGTGCCCGCGGCCGGTGCGGCGAAGGCCAGCGGGTTGAACCAGAGGTTCTGGTCGACGGTGCGGCCCTGCGAGAAGCTCGGGTTGGAGACGCTCACGTCGCCGACCAGGTTGTAGGGTTGGGGCGTCGTGTCGCCCACGCCCGCGATGTCGTTGCCGCTCCGGACCGAGAACGGCACGCCCGATTGGAAGAACGTCACGCCCGAGATCTGCCAGCCGCCGAGGATCTTCTTGAGCAGCGTGTCCTGAGTGCGCCAGAAAGGCAGCTCCCAGAGGTAGTTGAAGTTCAGGACATGGGTGCGGTCGTTGTCGGAGACGCCCCAGTAGCCGGAGTCGTCGTAGGCGTTGAACATGATGTTGCGCTTGTCGGCGCCGTTGTCGCTGAGCTTCGAGTACGTGTACGCGACGCCGAAGCCCAGCCCGCCGCGGAAGCGCCGCTCGAGATTCAGCTGCAGCCCGTTGTAGAGCGAGCGGCCCGCGTTCTCCGACAGCCGGATCGCGCCGAAGCCCAGGTAGGGCCGCAGCGCCGCCACGTTGACGCCGGGGTTGGCCTGGATCGCGCCCGGCTGGAGCTGGTTCAGGTTGCGCTCGCGCTGCAGGTGCTGGCCCGAGCGGCCGACGTACGACACGTCCGCGATGATGCTCCACGGCAGCTGGCGCTGCAGCGAGACGTTCCAGCTGTAGGCCGTCGGGTGCTTGAACTCGACGTCCTGGGCGGTCATCACGAGCGGGAAGTTCTGCGCGGTCGTGCCGCCGGGCTGGTCGACCGAGCCGTTGGAGACGCCGACCTTGAACTGGATCGGGGGGTTGCCGCCGAGCAGCGTCGAGTCGTTGAGCGTGACGCGGGTGTGGAAGACACCGGCGCCGAGGCGGACCACAGTCTTGGGGTTGAGCGTCCAGGCGAGGCCGAGCCGCGGCTGGAAGACCGCGGCGTGCGTCTCCGAGAAGCCCTCGGGCAGGCCGTGGAAGAGCCGCTGGTACTGCGGGTCGTCGGCCGCCGGCACCTGGCCGCTCGCGTCGGCCGGGAAGCCGTTCGCGGGCAGGACCACGCCGTTGAAGCGGTCGCCGGCGAGGATCGCGCCCGTGCGCGGGTCGATCACCGCGGCGACGCCCGGGTTGTAGTAGCTGGGGTCGAAGTGCGCGATGTTGTTGAGCTGGGCGTGCCAGGGCGGCCAGTAGGCGTAGCGCACTCCGTACTCGACGGTGAGGTTGCTGCGGGCCTTCCAGCTGTCCTGCACGAAGAGATCGATCGCGAGCGCGCGCCAGTCGGTCTTCGAGCGCGTGCCGATCTCGCCGTAGTTGGTGAAGCGGCCCATCGCGGCGTTGGCGATCGCCACGTTGGTTCCGCCCGGGGTCGAGGTGTCGCGGAACTCGAAGCGGCCGTTCTGGTTGTTGGTGTCGCCCGGCTGGCCCGCGACGTTGATCTGGTCGAAGTCGTCCTCGCCCGAGTACTCGACGAAGACGCCGGCCTTGAAGGTGTGGCGGCCCTTGATCCAGGTCAGGTTGTCGGAGAAGGTCCAGATCGGCCCGAACGACGCGGCGGGGTAGGGCCCGCCGTCGACCTCGGAGAAGTTGGTCATGCTGATCGTCGGGATCTTGTCCTCGATCTCCTTGCCCGGGTAGATGTACGGATAGGTGATGCCGGCCTTGCTGCGCAGGAAGGCGTCGGTGCCGCGGAACACCTCGATGTAGACGCGGTCGCGCGACCAGCCGAACGTCGCCTCGTTCAGCACCGAGGGCGTGATCGACTTCATCCAGCTGGCCGCGATCGTCTCGTTCGGCCGGTTCCAGTCGGTGCGCGCGATCGGGAAGGTGCCGCGGAAGGCGTCGACCGACTTCCAGTGGAAGAACGACCCGCGCAGCGAGACCTGGTTGCCCGCGCTCGGCACCCAGTCGAGGCGGATCGTGTCCTTGCGCGTGTCCCGCGGGTTGGGGCTCGTGCCGATCCAGTTCTGCGCGCCGACCTGGTAGCCGGGCGTGGGCTCCGGGTATGCGCGCAGCATGCCGAGGCCGTTGGGGCTCAGCATGTTCGCCGGGATCACGTTGTTCGGGAACGGCTGGCCGGTCGCCGGGTCGCGCACGATCACGCTGCGCCCGAAGAAGGGGTTGGCCGGATCCAGGAGCTCGCTGAAGTCGCCGTCGCGCATCTTCAGGCTCGGGACGGTGCCGGTGCTGGTCGAGTCCTGGTACCAGTTGATCCATTCCTGGGCCCAGAAGAAGAACAGCTTGTCGCGGTTCTCGTTGAACTTGCCGGGGATGAAGACCGGCCCGCCGACGTCGTAGCCGAACTGCTTGTAGTCGTACGTCGCGCGCTCCAAGCCGGCGCGGTTACGCGTCCAGGTGTTGGCGTCGAGGCCCTCGTCGCGGAAGAAGCCGTAGAGGTCGCCGTGGAAGTCGCGGCCGCCGCTCCTGGTCACGAAGCGGATCTGGCCGCCCGAGGAGCGGCCGTACTCGGGCAGGTAGCTCGCGGTCAGCACCTGGATCTCCGCGACGGTGTCGACGTTGAGCGTGCCGATGATCGCGCCCGCCGAGCGCGTGCGGGTCGCGATCGCGCCGTCGATCGTGATCAGGTTCTCGTCGGTGCGGCTGCCGTTGATGTTGAAGCCGCCGCTCGTCAGGCTGTCGGGCTGGAAGTTGTTGAAGTTGCTGCCGCGGACACCCGGCTTGAGCAGCGCCAGGTTGATCGGGTTGCGGCCGTTCAGCATCAGGTCCTGGATCTGCTTGCTCTCGATCGTCTTCGACATCTGGCCGGTGTTGGTCTGCAGCGTCGCCGACTCCGCGGTGACCGTTACCGTCTCCTCGAGCCCTCCGGTCTCCAGCATCACGTCGCGTCCCAGCTTGGCCGCGGCGTCGAGGCGAATGCCGGTCTCGACGAACTTCTTGAAGCCGGTGATCTCGATCGTGAGCGTGTAGAGGCCGGGCGGCAGGTTGGTCGCGACGTAGTAGCCCGAGCCGTCGGTCGCGTAGTTGCGCTCGAGCTGCGTCGCCTGGTTCTGGATCCGCACGGACGCGCCGGGGACCATCTGTCCCTGGGCGTCCTTCACGAACCCGCTCATCTGCGCGCTGTCGAACTGCGCCGCTGCCGGCGCCGCCACGAGCCCGAGGAGGACGAGCGCGAGCGCCGTCCGGTGGAAGACGCTGCGGACCTGGGAGGAAGTCTGCATCTGATCGCTCCTTTCGCGATTGCCCTGCGAACGGACGCTCAAGCCCGAGGCGGCTCGGCCACGACCTTTTCGCTTGCGGCGTCCCAGTACAACATCCGACCCTCGCGGTACGACTGCACCGACATCCCGACCGTGACCATCGCGCGGTAGGCGATGTCGGCGTCCAGCACCGGCTTCTCGCGCGTGCGCACGCAGCGCAGAAAGTTCTCCATGTGGCTCTCGCGCGGCTCGCACTCGAGCTTCATCTCGAGCGTGCCGTAACGCTGCTTGAACTTCTCCTTGGCGAGCGTCTGCGGCGTGACGCTGATCGAGTCGACGCGCCCCTCGAAGCGGCCGTCGGGCACCATCATGATGGTGCCCTCGCGGCCCCGGATCAGCCCGGGGATGTGCGTGTCGTTGGTCATCGAGCTGCTGAGCACCAGCGAGTGGCCCTTGG
>DATBSL010000375.1:0-3282 GCA_036559805.1 Vicinamibacteria bacterium | reverse complement strand
CTTGAGGAACTTCCACGCCGAGTCGGAGCGTGTCGACTCGGGCCAGATCGTGGACCAGCTGCTCGAGGCCGTTCCCGTGCCCCGCTCGAGGATGTGAGACCGATGCCCGCGGCGACCGGAGCGCGCTTTCTCGATCCGCTGGTGCTCGCGCGGATCGACAATCTCGACCTCCTGGCGCGGACGGTCGTCGAGGGCTTCATTGGCGGCCTGCACCGCTCGCCCTACCTCGGGCACTCGGTGGACTTCGCCGAGCACCGGCCGTACATGCCCGGTGACGACATCCGGCGCATCGACTGGCGGCTCTACGCGCGCACCGACCGCTACTACGTGAAGGAGTTCGAGGCCGACTCGAACGCGAACTTCCTGGTGCTGCTGGACCGGTCGCGCTCCATGCAGTTTTCGTCCCACGGGGTCTCGAAGCTCGACTACGGGCGCTATCTTGCGGCCTGCCTCACCCACCTCGCCCACAGGCAGAGGGATCGCGTGGGGCTCGTCACCTTCGACGAGGACGTGGTCGACTTCATCCCGCCCTCGGCGAAGCATCGCGAGGCCGTTCTCCACGCGCTCGACCGGCTGGAGGGCGGAGGACGGGGAGAGCTCGCGCGGCCTCTGCTGAAGACCGCCGACGCGAGCCGGCGGCGGGGGGTCTCCGTCCTCATCTCCGATCTCTACGAGGACCCGGACGTCGCGCTCCGCGCGGTGAGACAGCTGGCGCGGCGGGGCAGCGACGTGATCGTGTTCCAGGTCCTGGACCCGGCCGAGCTGCACTTCCCCGACGACGCGTCCGCCAGCTACGAGGACCTCGAGAGCGGGGAGCGAATGCCGGTGGTCCCCGACTACGTGCGCGAGCAGTACCGGGCGCTCGTGGCCGAGCACATCGCGGCCCTCGCGCGCCGCTTCGGTGAGAACCGCATCGACTCGGTGATGCTCGAGACGAGCACGCCGCTCGACCAGGCGCTCTTCCACTACCTGGTGCGCCGCCAGCGCTTCGACCGGGTGCGCTGAGGCCGGATGGGATTCCTCGCCCCCGCGTTCCTCCTCGGCCTGCTGGCACTCGCCGTGCCTGTGCTGATCCACATGGTGCACCGCGAGCGCCGCGAGACGAAGCCGTTCCCGTCGCTCATGTTCCTGAAGCGGGTCCCGCACCGTTCGGTGCGCCGACGGCGGATTCGGCAGTGGCTGCTGCTGGCCTTGCGCTCGGCCGCGCTCGCGTTCCTCGCGCTGGCCTTCGCGGAGCCCGTGCTCGAGAGCGCAGGCCGAGCGCGGGCGCTCACGGGCGGGGCCGTGGCTCGTGTCGTCCTCGTCGACCGCTCGTACTCGATGGGCTACCAGGACCGCTGGCCGCGGGCGCTGCAGGCGGCCCGCGGCGTGCTTGGCGAGGCGCGTCGGGGCGACAGGACCGCCCTCGTCTTCTTCGGAGAGGCCGCCCATGTGGCCGCTCCGCTCACGGACGATCGCGCCGTGCTCGAGGCGGCCCTCGGCGGGGCCGAGCTGGGCTGGGGGGGCACCCGCTTCGCTCCTGCGCTGACGCTGGGGCTGCGCCTGCTCGACGAGTCCGGGCTCCCGAAGCGTGAGCTCGTCCTGGTGAGCGATTTCCAGAGCCGCGCGCTCGACGGTCTCGACGAGGTCCGGCTGCCGGCGGGCACCGAGCTGCGCTCCGTCAGTCTGTCGCAGGGAGCGACGCACAATCGGGGAATCACCGAAGTCACCCTTCAGCGCGTCTACGAGGGCGGCCGTGAGCGGGTCGCGGTCGCGGCGCGCATCGCAAGGCAGGGCGAGGGCTCGGGAGGCGTCGTTCCCGTCACGCTGGAGCTCGGAGGCCTCGAGGCCGACCGCCGCTCGGTCGAGCTGGCCGACGAGAGCGCCGTCACGGTGCGCTTCGATCCCATTCCGTTCCCGGCGGCGGCGCAGCAGGCCGTGGTCCGCCTGGCCGGTGACGACCTGCCGCAGGACGACGCCTTCCGATTCATCTTGGCGCCGGGCCAGGACCTCGGAGTCCTGATCGTCGGCCGCGACGGCAGCCGCGCCACGGAAAACCTGTTCCTGCGCCGGGCCCTGGCGATCGGCGACCGCCCGCGCTTCGACGTCCGGGAGCGGATGCGTTCGGCCGTGCGACCTCAGGACCTGGCGAGCGTCGGCGTCGTGCTGCTGAACGACGCCGCATGGCCGGACGGAGAAGCCGGCCGGGCCCTTCATGCGTTCGTGAACCGCGGGGGAGGGGTGCTGGCGGCGCTCGGCGCGCGCAGCGGTGGATCAGGTGACACGGCCGGCCTGGTGGATCGCTCCGCCGACTGGGGCGGCACGATCGCGTTCCTCGACTACCAGCACCCGGCACTCGAGCTCTTCCGCCGGCCCCGCAGCGGCGACTTCGCGAGCGCCCGCTTCCTGCGCTACCGGATGCTGCGCCCGCCGGACGACTCGGCCGTGCTGGCCCGCTTCGACGACGGGAACCCCGCGCTCGTCGAGACGCGGCTCGGGGACGGGCGCGTGCTGCTCTGGACGTCGAGCCTCGACACGCTCTGGAACGATCTCCCCCTACAGCCGGTCTTCCTGCCCTTCCTGCACCGTCTCGTCGCCCACGCCGCGGGCTACGCGGAGCGTCCGGCCTGGCGTCAAGTGGGCGACGTGCTGGAGCTCCCCGCGCTCGCCGCGGGCCGCTGGGTCGGCCTCAACCCCCTCGCCGAGCGGGCCCTGCGCGGCGGGGACGGGCGCTTCGTGAGGCTCGAGTCCGCGGGCTTCTACGAGCTGCGCCCATCCGGCGACGAGGGCGCGAAAGCGCCGCTCATCGTGGCCGTCAACGCGGACCCGTCGGAGTCGGATCTCAAGGCGGCCGATCCCGAGGAGGTGACGGGCGGCCTCAACCATGCCGGCAGCGCGCCGCTCTCTGCGGCAGCCGTGGCGGGGGACGAGCCGGAGCGATCGCAGGACGGCTGGTGGTTCCTGCTGCTCGCCGCTCTCGCCGTGCTGGCGACCGAGACCGCGCTATCGAATCGCCTGTCGGAAGCGGTACGCTGATCGTGCGGACGCCGGAGGAAGCATGGTGATCTCGCTGGGCACGGGCGCTGGGGAGCCGCGCGGAACCGAGCGCGACCTGCGGCGGATCATCCGCGGCGTCCGCCGCCGCTTCCGGCTCAGGCTCGCGCTCCGGGGCCTCGCCATCACGCTCGGGTTTGGGCTGCTGGCGCTCGCGGCGTCGGCCTGGGGCATGGACCACTTCCGTTACACGCCCACCGCCATCGCGGCGTTCCGCATCTTCGCCTGGACGGCCCTGGCCGGCCTGGG
>DATBSL010000374.1:0-2682 GCA_036559805.1 Vicinamibacteria bacterium | reverse complement strand
CTCCTCGACGGCTTCGAGCAGGACCTGGGCTGGGAGCGGCGCCCCGCCGGCTACCGGAGCGCGGCGGCGCCGCCACCGCTGCCGTTCGGCGACGGAAAGGCGTTCCGCGACTCCGTGCTGGTTGCGAAGGAGCACATCGCGAAGGGCGACATCTTCCAGGTCGTGCTCTCGCGCCAGCACACGGTCGACTGCCGGATCGACCCGTTCACCGTCTACCGCGCGCTGCGGATGATCAACCCCTCGCCGTACATGTACTTCCTCAAGGACGGCGAGAGCTCGATCGCCGGAGCGTCGCCCGAGATGCTGGTGCGCGTCGAGGGCCGGCGCGTCGAGGCGCGCCCGATCGCCGGCACGCGCCCGCGCCTGGACGGGCGCGCCGACGACGCGATCGCGCGCGAGCTGCTGGCGGACGAGAAGGAGCGCGCCGAGCACCTGATGCTGGTCGACCTGGGAAGGAACGACCTCGGCCGCGTCTGCCGCTTCGGCAGCGTGCAGGTGGCGGAGCTGATGAAGGTCGAGCACTACAGCCACGTCGCCCACATCGTGAGCTCGCTCGTGGGCGAGCTCGCCGAGGGAAAGGACGCGCTCGATGCGCTCGCGGCCACGTTCCCGGCCGGGACGCTCTCGGGCGCACCCAAGATCCGCGCGATGGAGATCATCGACGCGCTCGAGCCGCGGGCGCGAGGGCTCTACGGCGGAACGCTCGGCTACATCGACCTGGGCGGAAACCTGGACTTCTGCATCGCGATCCGGACCCTGCTGCTGCGCGCCGGAAAGGCCACGCTCCAGACCGGCGGCGGGATCGTGGCCGACTCGGACCCCGCGACCGAGGAGCGCGAGACCGAGGCCAAGGCGCAGGCGCTCTTCGAGGCGCTGCGCGTGGCGGGAGGCCTCGCATGATCCTGCTCGTCGACAACTACGACTCGTTCACCTTCAACCTCTACCAGTACCTGGGCGAGCTCGGCGCCGACGTGAAGGTGGTCAGGAACGATGCGCTCTCGGCGGACGAGGCGTTGGCGCTTGGCCCCGATAAGATCGTGATCTCGCCCGGGCCCGGCACGCCCGACGAAGCCGGCATCAGCCTCGAGCTGGTGCGGCGCTCGCCGGTGCCTCTGCTCGGCGTGTGCCTCGGGCACCAGGCGCTCGGACAGGCGTTCGGCGGAAGCGTGGTGCGCGCCGCGAAGCTGATGCACGGCAAGACCAGCGAGATCCGCCACGACGGCCGGACCATCTTCGCCGGCCTGCCCGACGTGTTCACGGCCACCCGCTACCACTCGCTGGTGGTCGCCCCCGAGAGCGTGCCGGCGTGCCTCGAGGTCTCAGCCTGGACCGACGGCGGGGTCGTGATGGGGCTGCGGCACCGCGAGCGGCCGCTCGAGGGCGTGCAGTTCCATCCCGAGAGCATCCTGACGACCGCGGGCAAGGACCTGCTCCGAAACTTCCTCGGGCTCGGGGCGAAGGTCAGCATCAAGCGGCATCTCGCGAAAGTCGCGCGCGGGGAGCGCCTTTCGGAGGACGAGGCTGCCTCCGCGATGGCGGCGATCATGGACGGCGAGGCCACGCCGGCGCAGATCGGGGCGCTCCTGGCGGCGATCGCCGCGCGCGGCGAGAGCGAGGACGAGGTGGTGGGCTTCGCGCGCACGATGCGCGCCCGCGCCGTGCCGCTTCAGTCGCACGGCGCCGTCGACACCTGTGGAACCGGCGGCGACGGCGCCGGCACCTTCAACATCTCGACCGTGGCCTCGTTCGTGGTGGCCGCCTGCGGCGCGCCCGTCGCCAAGCACGGCAACCGCTCGGCGAGCGGCACCTGCGGCTCGGCCGACGTGCTCGAAGCGCTCGGGATCCGGATCGACGCGCCCACGCCCGCGGTGCAGAAGGCGCTCGACAGCGTGGGCTGGACCTTCCTGTTCGCGCCGCGCTTCCACGCCGCCACACGGCACGCCGCGCTTCCGCGCAAGGAGCTGGGCGTGCGCACCGCCTTCAACCTGCTCGGCCCGCTCACGAACCCCGCGCGGCCCGAGGCCCAGGTCGTCGGCGTGCCGAGGGCCGAGCTCGCGCCCTTCGTGGCGCGCTGCCTGCAGCGGCTCGGCACGAAGCGCGCGTGGGTCGTGCACGGCAGCGGGCTCGACGAGCTGACGCTCGCCGGGCCGACGACCGTCGCCGAGGTAGACGGCGAATCGCTGCGCAGCTTCACGATCTCGGCGGAGGACGCCGGCCTCGCCGCGGCGCCGCTCGAAGCGCTGCGCGGCGGCGACCCGCAGGCGAACGCCGCGATCGCGCGCGACGTGCTCGCGGGCGCGCCCGGACCCCGGCGCGACGTGGTGCTGCTGAACGCGGCCGCGGCGCTCGTGGTCGCCGGCCGCGCGAAGGACCTGCGCGAGGGCGCGCGCCTCGCCGCCGCGGCGATCGACGACGGCCGAGTCCGCGCGCTCGTCGAGCGCGTGCGGGAGGCCCTCGCGTGAGCGGGCGAACGCAGTCGGCCGGAGTGCTGGACGCGATCCTCGCGCGCACGCGCGAGAGCGTCGCGCGCGAGAAGGCGCTGCGCCCGCTCGACCGCAAGCATCCCGACGTCAGCGGCGCGCCCGCCGTGCGGCCCTTCGCCGGGGCGCTCGTCCGGCCGGGGCGGATCGCGGTGATCGCCGAGCACAAGCGGCGCTCGCCCTCGCGCGGAGCGATCCGCGA
>DATBSL010000373.1:0-13156 GCA_036559805.1 Vicinamibacteria bacterium | reverse complement strand
AGCGAGTTGTAGGTGTAGACGCCCTGCGAGCCGGGGAAGAAGACGTTCTCCGACTCGTAGCGCTCGACGCTCGCGCCGAACGTGATGGCGTGAGTCGTGCGGTGCCAGGTGAAGTTGTCCTGGAGCTGGAACGTCTTGTAGCGCAGCTCGTTGTTCGGCGTGAACGGCTCGAACCCGAACGTCGTGTACGTGGTACCGGCGTCGAGGATGTCCACCATCGGGAAGAGCTCGCCGCGCGAGGCGCGGCTCTCGTCCTGGTACGTGTAGCCGGCGATCAGTGTGTTGGCCTTGTTCGGGCCGATCACCGTGTTCCACTCGCCGATCACCGAGCGGATGTCCTCGAGGATCTGGTAGTTCGAGTTCTGGAAGTTGAGCGCCTGCGTGTTGCCGTTGCGCGCCCCGAAGCCGAGCGACGACGAGGTCGAGGCGAGCACGTCGGTGATCGAGTCGAGCTGGTTGTAGCGGATGCTGATCTTGTTGCGGTCGTTCAGGTTGTAGTTCAGCTTCGCCAGGTAGCGCCTCGCGGGCGTCTCGTCGGCGTAGTCGGCATAGCTGCCGGTGTCGTACTGGAAGCTGCTGTTCAGGAAGCTGCTCAGGGCGTTCAGGTCGGATGCGAGCACGCGCGTCGTGCTGCCTTGCGCGGCCTGGCCGCCGGCGTTGGCCAGGAACGTGGTCCCCGGCCGGATGTCCTCCTCGTCCTCGAAGCTCAGGAAGAATGACAGCTTGTCCTTGATCACGGGGCCGGACAGCCAGCCGCCCCACTTGTCGAAGTCGAAGGTGCCCGGGTTGAAGGGCAGCCCCTTCGCCTCGGTGCCGACCAGGCTGTCGTCCCGGAACCAGTAGTAGGCCGAGCCGCGGAAGTCGTTGCC
The DNA here is from genome assembly GCA_036559805.1 of Vicinamibacteria bacterium. Classification (GTDB taxonomy): domain Bacteria; phylum Acidobacteriota; class Vicinamibacteria; order Fen-336; family Fen-336; genus DATBSL01. The sequence goes on along the minus strand of DATBSL010000373.1, from coordinate 12,287 downwards.
GCCGCTGCGTGTCACGGAGTTGACGCCGGCGCCGACGAAGTTGCCCTGGCGCACGTCGTAAGGCGCGACGTTCACCTGGATCTCCTCGATCGCCTCCATCGTGATCGGTGCGACGCCCGTGCGGTCGCCGGGCTGTCCGGAGAGGCCGAAGGAGTTGTTGAAGTACGAGCCGTCGACCGTGATGTTGTTGAGTCGATTGTCCGCTCCGGCGAAGGCGCCGCCGAACGGGCCGCCGGTGTACTGCGGCGTGAGGCGCGCGAAGTCGTTGATGCGGTCGCTGATCGTCGGCAGCGTCGCGAGCGCGCTGCGCCCCACCGTCGTGGCAGCTCCCGTGCGCGCGGAGCTGAAAACGTCGGACGACTGCGCCGTCACGGTGACTTCTTCGCTCACCGCCACATTGCTGAGCTGCAGCACCAGGTCCGTCGCGGTGCCCAGGTTGACGACTACCTCATGCACGGGCTTGGGCTGGAAGCCGCCCAGGTTCGCGGTCACCGTGTAGGGCCCGCCGACCCTCATGCCCAGGATCGTGAAACGGCCGTCAGCGCGGGAAACGGCTTCGTAGCGGGAGCCCGATGGAACGTGCTCCGCCACGACGGTGGCCCCGGGCACTGGTGCGCCCTGGGGGTCGTTCACGATTCCCGACATCGAACCGCTCGTGACTCCCTGCGCCCCGGCGTCCGCGATCGGGAAGACGAGTGCGAGGACGGCCAGCAGAGCGAATCTGCCAAACGTGGACTTCATTCCGTTTCTCCTGGGACAGTGTGCGTCCGTCCGCTCGGGGTGGGGGCAGGACCCCGCGGGCCGGCACACGAATGCACGATAGTAGAGGCCGACAGTCGGCGGCTGGGATGGCTCGAGTCTAATCTGTTGTGGCGCAGTCCAGTCTCCTGGGCTACTGGTAGGGGATCCTATGTCTGGCGCCGTCGGGCCGTCAACGGGCTTTTGCGTCATCCCGGCGATTGGCGTGAACGATCACGACGCCCGCCGGGACAGGCTATGATCGCCGTCCCGCAAGGAGGCGGCGTGATGAAGGTGTTACTTTCGTCCGACCAGATCCAGGCGCGCATCCTGGAGATGGGCCAGCAGATCGCCGCCGACTACGCGGGCGCCGAGCCGCACCTCGTCGGTGTCCTGAAGGGCGCCTGCCCCTTCATGACCGACCTGGCACAGGCGATCGAGCTGCCGCTGACGCTCGACTACATCGCCGTCTCCTCCTACGGCAAGGCCACGAAATCCTCGGGCGAGGTCAAGCTGGTCAAGGACCTCGACCAGGGCCTCGACGGCCGCGACCTGGTGGTGGTCGAGGACATCGTCGACACCGGCCTGACGCTCAACTACCTGATCAACCTGCTGAAAGCGCGCGGCCCCCGCTCCGTGAAGGTGGCGGCGCTCCTGTCGAAGCCGGCACGCCGCCTGGTGAGCGTCCACGTCGACTACGTTGGCTTCACGATCGAGGACGAGTTCGTCGTCGGCTACGGGCTCGACTACAACGAGCGCTACCGGAACCTGAAGGACATCGTGGTGTACGGAGCGTAGACAGCCGGGGGAGCTCGAGGGGGCGGAGCCCCCCTCGTTTCAAAGAAAGCCCGAAACGGCCCGTAGCCCGTTCAGGTCGCCAGTCCCCAAGATGATGGATGACCGGTGTTTCCGCTTAGGTCGCCAGTCCCCGAGATGATGGACGACTGAGCCTCGTTGCCTTCCTGTCGAGCGCGGCGCGCACGTGGCCTTTGGCCGCTGCCAGCCGGCCGCGCGCCTCGTCGGCGGAAACGCCCAGCTTGCCCACCACGATCGCCGTCTTGACCTCGCCGTTCGATCGCTCGAGGAGGTCGAACACCTCGGCGTTGCTGCGTCCGGTGGCCGCGGCTACGATCCGTTGCGTCCGGTCCACGAGCTTCGCCGAGGTGGGCTTCAGGTCCACCATCAGGTTCTCGTAGGCCTTGCCGAGCCGCACCATCGCGCCCGTCGTGATCGCGTTCAGCACGGCCTTCGTCGCCGAGCCGGCCTTGAGGCGCGTCGAGCCGGTGAGCACCTCGGGGCCGCTGCGCACCGCGATCACCACGTCCGCGAGCCGCGTCAGGCCGCGGCCGGGAGCGCACGTGACGAGCACGGTCTTCGCGCCGCGGTCCCGCGCCGCCCCGAGCGCGCCGCGCACGAACGGCGTCACGGAGCTCGCGGAGATGCCGATCAGCAGGTCTTTCGCGCCGAGCCGTGCGCCCTCGTCGCGGCCCAGGTCCTCTCGATCCTCGGCGCCCTCGCGGGCCAGGAAAACCGACTCGTTGCCGCCGGCCATCACCGCGCGGATCCGGCGCGGGTCCGTTCCGAACGTCGGCGGGCACTCGGCCGCTTCGAGCACGGCGAGCCGGCCGCTGGTGCCGGCGCCCAGCAGCACCACGTCGCCGCCGGCCTCGAGCGTGTCCGCCGCGAGCCTGGCGGCGCGGGCGACGCTCGCGTGCGCGCGGAGCGCCGCCGCGATCGCGCGGCGATCCTCGTCGAGCAGCAGCGAGACGACGCGCTCGGTGGAAAGCGCGTCGAGGCGGCGGCTGCGCGGGTTGCGGCTCTCCGTGAGCAGCTTCGCCCAGTGGCCGGACGCGGCCGGGCTCACAGGTTCCCGCCGTCGAAGGGCAGCGGCAGCAGCTCGCGGAGCCGCAGCGTGCGCGCGCGGCCTCCGCGGCCGACCATGTGCACCAGGATGTCGCCGCAGAACTCCCAGAGGATCTGGCGGCAGGGGCCGCAGGGCGCCGTGCGCCGCTTCGAATCGGCTACAACCGTGATCGCGTCGAACTCCGTGAGCCCTTCCGAGAGGGCTTTGAACACGGCGACGCGCTCGGCGCACAGCGTGAGGCCGAACGAGGCGTTCTCGATGTTGCAGCCCGTCACGATCTCGCCCGTCCGAGTGCGCAGCGCCGCGCCCACCTTGAAGCCCGAGTACGGGGCGTGGGCGCGGCCGCGCGCCTCGCGCGCGAGCTCGACCATCGCCTCGAACGCGGCCTTGCCGGGCTTGCGGCTCATCGCGCCACCGCCGCCTGCACCAGGCGCCCGAGCACCGCGAGCAGCTTCTCCTTGACGCGCTCGCCTGTCTCGAGCACCTCGCGGTGGTCGAGCTTCTGGTCCAGCACGCCAGCGGCCATGTTGGTGATGCAGGAAAGGCCCACGACGCGGATGCCCATGTGGCGCGCCGCGATCACCTCCGGCACGGTGGACATGCCGACCGCGTCGGCGCCGAGCGTGCGGAACGCGCGGATCTCGGCCGGCGTCTCGAAGGAGGGGCCGGTGAGCGCGAGATAGACGCCTCGGTGCGAGCGCACGCCCGAAGCGTCGCAGGCGGCCCCGGCCGCGTCGCGCAGGCCGCGGTCGTACGCCTCGCTCAGGTCGAAGAAGCGCTCGCCGAGCGTGTCCTCGTTCGGGCCCAGCATCGGGTTGCCGAGCAGGTTGATGTGGTCCTCGATCACCATCAGCTCCCCGGGCGCGTAGCTCTTGTTGACCGCGCCCGCCGCGTTCGTCACGACCAGGGTGCCGACGCCGAGCCGGCCCAGCACCCGCGCCGGGAAGACGACCTGCTCGAGGCTGTAGCCCTCGTAGAAGTGCACGCGGCCCTTCATGACGGCGACGGGCACTCCGCGGCAGCGGCCGAGCACGAGCGAGCCGCCGTGGCCGACGACCGTGGAGGCCGGGAAGTGGGGGATCTCCGTGTACGGCAGGGCGGTCGCACCCTCGAGGCTGTCGCCGAAAGCGCCGAGGCCGGAGCCCAGAATGACACCCACCTGCGGCTCGAGCGGCGCGCGCGCGCGGACGAAGGCTGCCGCTTCGTCGAGCCGCGCGACGAGGCTCGAGCGCATCGTCACATCATCATCCCGGCGAGCGTCGCCGACAGGAACGCGGCCAGGTTCCCGGCGAGCATCGCGCGCAGGCCGAAGCGGGCGATGTCGCTGCGCCGGCTCGGCGCGAGGCCGCCGATGCCGCCGATCTGGATCCCGATGCTCGAGAAGTTGGCGAAGCCCAAAAGCGCGTAGGCCGCGATCACCGCGCTCTTCGGCGAGATCGCAATTCCGGAGTTCAGGTCGCGGCCGAACTGGGCATACGCCACGAACTCGTTCAGCACCGTCTTCAGGCCCATCAGGCCGCCGACGTACTGCGTGTCGGCCCAGGGTACGCCCATCACCCACGCCAGCGGCCGCAGCACGGTGCCGAAGATCCCCTGGAGCGTCAAGCCCTCGAGTCCCACCAGGCCGCCGAGCCAGGAGACGCCGAAGTTGATCATCGCTATAAGCGCGATGAAGGCCATCAGCATCGCGCCGACGTTGAGCGCGAGCTGGACGCCCACGGCGGCGCCGCTCGCGGCCGCCTCGACCACGTTGGCGTCCGGCTTCTCCACGCTGACGTTGAGCGAGTCGCGCGACTCGGGGACGTCGACTTCGGGCCGGATGATCTTGGAGAGCATCAGGCCCGCGGGCGCGTTCATCACGCTCGCCGCGAGCAGGTGGCCGGCGATGTTGGGGAAGAGATCCTGGAGCATCAGCACGTAGGCGGCCAGCACTCCGCCGGCGACGGTGGCGAAGCCTCCCACCATCACCGTGAACAGCTCCGAAGGCGTCATCTTGCCGACGAACGGCCGGATCAGCAGCGGGGCCTCGGTCTGGCCGAGGAAGATGTTGCCGCTCGCCGACAGCGTCTCGGCCCCGGACGTGCGCAGCGTGCGTTGCATGACGAAGGCCAGGCCCTTGACCACGAGCTGCATCACGCCCAGGTGGTAGAGCACCGACATCAGCGCCGAGAAGAAAATGATCGTCGGCAGCACGCCGAAGGCGAAGAGCGCGCCGGTGCTCGCCACGAAACCCGCCGCGCCGTCGAGCCCTCCGCCCGCCTGTGGAGTTCCGACGGGCACCGTTGGCTGGACCAGGTTGCCGAAGATGAAGCGCGCGCCTTCGAGCGTGAAGCCGAGCAGGCCGTTGACCACTCCGCCCACCGACTCGAAGAACCAGCGGCCCGGTGTGGTCTTGAGCACCAGCACTCCGAAGGCGGTCTGCAGGCCGAGCCCGGCGGCCACCAGCCGCCAGGGGATCTTGCGACGGTCGTAGCTGACGAGCCACGCGATGCCCAGGATGACGGCGATCCCGATCAGGCCGACCGCGCGGTCCGCGAGGGTCGTCTCGAGCCCGCCCGCCCGCAGCGCCTCCAGTGGTGACTGCATCGCTCCTCCCGTTTCGCCGCTCAGGACAGCACGTCGAGCACGAGCGGTCCACGCGGCTTCGCCTCGGCGGCGACCACGATCGCCTCCTTGACGAGCGCCAGGGCCGCGTCACGCCGCGACTGGGGCCCGAGGTGGACCGTCACGATCGGCTCGCCGATCGCGACGGGGTCGCCGACCTTCTTGTGGAACACGAAGCCGACCGCGGGGTCGATAGCGCTCTCCACCGTCTCGCGCCCGCCTCCGAGCAGCATCGAGGCGTGGCCGATCGCGCGGGCGGCGATGCGCGCCACGCGTCCGTCGCGCTCCGAGCGGACCACGAGCGCCTCGCGGCTGTGGGGCAAAAGCGACGGGTCGTCGCAGACCCGCGGATTGCCGCCCTGCAGCTCGATCACGCGCCGGAAGCGCTCGAGCCCGGCGCCCGAGGCGAGCGCGTCGCGCACCTTGCCGCGCGCGGCGTCGAGCGACGCCGCGACGCCGGCGAGCGTCACCATCCAGGCCGCGAGCTCGATCGAGAGCGACTCGAGGTCCTTGGGGCCGCGGCCCTTGAGCGTCTCGACGCACTCGGCCACCTCGAGCGCGTTGCCGGCCGTGCGGCCGAGCGGCTGCTCCATGTCGGTGATCAGCGCCGCTACCCTCTTGCCCATGCCGCGGCCGATGCCCACCATCGTCTCGGCGAGCGCTTTCGCCTCGTCGCGCCCACGCAGGAAGGCGCCGTCGCCGCACTTGACGTCGAGCACCAGCGCGTCGATGCCCTCCGCCATCTTCTTGCTCATGATCGAGGCCGAGATGAGCGGCAGGCTCTCGACGGTGGCCGTCACGTCGCGCAGCGCGTACAGCTTGCGGTCGGCGGGGGCGATCTCGGGCGTCTGGCCGATCAGGCCGAGCCCGCAGTCGCGCAGCACCTCGCGGAAGCGCGCGAGGCTCAGGCTCACGTTGAAGCCCGGGATCGACTCGAGCTTGTCGAGCGTGCCGCCGGTGTGCCCGAGGCCGCGGCCCGAGATCATCGGCACGTACACGCCGCAAGCGGCGGCGAGCGGCGCGAGCACCAGGCTGGTCTTGTCGCCGACCCCGCCGGTCGAGTGCTTGTCGGCTCGCGGCCCCGGCAGATCCGAGAGGTCGAGCACCTCGCCTGTGTGCATCATCGAGGTCGTGAGCGCCACGGTCTCGGCCGGGCTCATGCCCTTGAAGTAGACGGCCATGGTGAAGGCCGAGGCCTGGTAATCGGGCACTTCGCCCTTGGCGTAGCCGCGGATCAGGAAGTCGATCTCCTCGGGCCGAAGCTCGCCGCCGTCGCGCTTCTTCTGGATGACGTCGACAGCTCTCACGCCGGTCCCTTGCGCTGGGCCTTGATCCGCTCGACCTCGGCCCACAGGTCGCGCTTCTGGGGCTTGGCGTCGGCTGTCGGCGCCGCCGGCGGCTCGGGCGGCTTCGGCATCGAGGCGAGCACCTGGTCCATGAGCGACTGCTTGTCGGGCTTGCGCGCAGATTTCCGCTTCACCGGCACCTGCGCGTGCCGGTAGTCGTGCGCGTTGTGGCAGGTTCGGCACGTGACCTTGGCCACGGCGTCGTCGAACAGGCTGGTGACGTCGTGGTTCAGCAGCAGCCGACACCGCGGGCAGTAGTCGTCGATGACGTCGCCGAGTCTTGGAGCGCGCTCCGACAACGGTGAAACCTCCGACTTCGGGAGGCGCCGAGTATATAGCCACAAGCGACGAACGGGGGGTATGGGGGGCGCAGCCCCCCATTTCAAAGAACGCAAGCTTCCGTTTCTTCCCCCTTCGAGGGCAGTGATTGAAGAGCCTCCAGTACAATTCGAGGCGGGGAGCGAGCCTCGATGCGCAACGCCGAAGTGATCCGGCAGTGGAAGATCCTGAAGACGATCGAAGCCGGCCGCTTCACCAGCTCCGTGCAGCTCGCCGCCGAGCACGGCGTGACCGAGCGGACGATCAGGCGCGACGTCGAGGCGCTGCAGGAGGCGGGCTTCCCGCTCTACGACGATCGCGACGAGGGCCGCAAGGTGTGGCGGCTCGTCGAGGGCTACCGGCAGAAGCTGGCGCAGGGGTTCACGCTCGCCGAGCTCGCGGCGCTCTACTTCGGCCGCAACATGCTGTCGTTCCTGGGCACGGCTCCGTTCGGCCAGGACCTCGAGTCGGCCTTCGCCAAGATCCGCGAGGCGCTGCCGCAGAAGAGCCTGCCGTTCCTGTCGCGGATCCAGGACCTGTTCTCCGCCCGCCCCGATCCCTGGAAGGACTACTCGAAGAAGCAGGACGTGATCGCCGCCCTGATCGACGCGATCCTGCACCAGCGCCAGGCGCGCATCGCCTATTACTCCTTCAACAGCCGGCGCACCAAGTCCTACGAGATCGACCCGTATCGGCTGGTGTACTACCGCGGCGGCCTCTACCTCTACGCGCGCGCCCACGAATACGCCGAGGTGCGCACTTTCGCCGTGGAGCGCATGCAGCAGGTCGAGGTGCGCGAGGTGGGCTTCGAGATGCCGGCGGACTTCAGCCCCTCCGACTACGCCCGCTCCGCCTTCGGCATCATCGGCGGCCGCCCGGAGACGGTCGAGCTGGTGTTCGCCGCCGAGATCGCCGGCTACGTGCGCGAGCGCACCTGGCACGAGAGCCAGGCGCTTGCGGACGAGCCGAGCGGCGGCGTGCGGCTCACGATGGAAGTAGCGCCGAGCTTCGACCTCAAGGCGTGGATCAAGGGTTTCCTGCCGCAGGTCGAGGTCGTGCGGCCCGCGGCGCTGCGCGACGAGATCGCCCGCGACCTGCAGGCCGCGCGAAAGGCGTTCCCCCCGCCCAGCGGCTAGAATGGGCCACGGGATGAGCGAGCTCGAGACCTTCAGCAACCCCCGCCCCGGCCGCGACTACCTGATCGAGCACACCTGCCACGAGTTCACCTCGGTGTGCCCGAAGACCGGCCAGCCCGATTTCGCGACGCTGCGGATCCGCTACGTTCCGGAGCGCCTGTGCGTCGAGCTCAAGAGCCTGAAGTTCTACCTGCAGGGCTACCGGGACCAGGGGATCTTCTTCGAGGCCGTGATCAACCGCGTCCTCGACGACCTGGTCGCGGCGATGAAGCCGCGGCGGCTGACGGTCGAGGGCGACTTTCGCGTGCGCGGCGGGATCTCGTCGGTCGTGACGGCCAGCTACGAGGCTCCGCGGGGCGGCCGCAGGAAGCGCGGTTGAACCCGCTCACGATCTTCGCGAGCCGCTTCGTCGCGGGCGAGCGGCCGCAGGACGCCGTGCGCGCCGGCGAGCGATTGCACGCGAAGGGGATCCGCGCCAGCTTCGACGAGCTGGGCGAGGACGTCCACGACCGCGCGGCGGCCGCTCGAGCGACCGAGTCGAGCTGCCAGCTGCTGCGCCTCATCCCGCAAGGCGTCGAGCGCAACATCTCGATCAAGATGTCCTCGATGGGCCAGAAGATCTCCCGCGAGCTCTGCGTCGAGAACGTGTCGAAGATCCTCGACGTGGCCCGCGAGAAGGGCGGCTTCGTCCGCCTCGACATGGAGGGCTCGAAGCTCACCGAGGGCACGATCGGGATCTTCCACGAGCTGCGGCGGCGCTACGACAACGTGGGGATCGTGCTCCAGGCCTACCTGCACCGGACGCCCGACGACGTGAAGGAAGCGATCCGACGCCAGGACCGCGTGCGGCTCTGCAAGGGCGCCTACAGCGAGCCGCCCGGCATCGCGATCCAGGACATGGCGTCGATACGCAGGGCCTTCACGGCCTGCGCGCAGGAATTGCTCTCGCACGGCAACTACCCGGCGATCGCCACGCACGACGAGGAGCTCGTCAGCGGCACGATCGACTACTCCCGCACCCAGGGCATCCCCGCGTCCCGTTTCGAGTTCCAGATGCTCTACGGCCTTCGCCCACGCCGTTGGGAAGAGCTCGTCGCGAGCGGCTTCAACATGCGGGTCTACGTTCCCTTCGGCACCCACTGGATGCCCTACTTCTACAGAAGGCTAAGAGAGCGACGGGAGAACGTGCTGTTCGTGCTCCGCGGCCTGTTCCGTTGAAGGCGGTCGTCTACCGCGGCAAGGGCGAGCTGCGCGTCGAGGACCTGCCCGTGCCGGACCCGGGGCCGGGCGAGATGCTGGTGCGCGTCGACGCGTGCGGCATCTGCCCGACCGATCTCAAGAAGATCGAGAAGGGGCTGCTGCCGGGCCCCCGCGTGTTCGGTCACGAGATCGCCGGAACGGTGGCGCGGCTGGGATCCGGCGTGAGCCGCTTCCGCGAAGGGCAGCGCGTGGTCGTCCACCATCACGTGCCGTGCGGCGCCTGCTTCTACTGCGATCGCGGGGTCTACGCGCAGTGCGCCTTCTACAAGAAGAACGGCACCACCGCGGGCTTCGAGCCCTCGGGCGGCGGCTACGCCGAGTACGTGCTGGCGCTCGACTGGATCGTCGAGCGCGGGACGATCCCGGTGCCCGACGGCGTCCTCGCCGAGGAAGCCGCCTTCGTGGAGCCCGTCAACACCTGCCTGAAGGCGGTGCGCAAGGGAGGCATCGTCCGCGGCGAGTCCGTGCTCGTGGTCGGACAGGGGCCGATCGGGCTTTTGCTGATGCAGATCGCGCGGGCCAAAGGCGGGGAGGTGATCGCCTCCGACGCGCTCCACGAGAGGCGGGAGCTCGCGCGCGCGCTCGGCGCGAGCGTCGTGCTCGACGCGGCCGAGGACGTGCCGGCGCAAGCCGTGGCACTCACGGCCGGGCGCGGCGTCGACTGCGTGCTGCTGGCCGCGCCGGGGCAGCCGGCGTTCGACCAGGCCGTGGCCGCGACGCGACCCGGCGGGCGGATCGTCTCGTTCGCGGCGACCTCGCCCGGCGAAACGGTCGCGGTCGACCTGGGCCGCCTCACGAGCCTCGAGAAGGACCTGCTGACGGCCTACAGCTCGTCGATCGACATGCAGCAGGAGGCGGCCGAGCTGGTGTTCGGCCGAGTGGTTCGCGTGGCGCCGCTCGTCAGCCATCGGCTGCCCGTCGCGCGCGGGCTCGAGGCGTTCGCGCTCGCATCCGGCCGGGCGCCCGGAACGCTGAAGGTCGTGCTCGGCGGGGGCGCCGCGGCGTGACGCGGCGCATGAAGGCGGCCGTGCTCCACGGCCGCGAGGACGTGCGGATCGAGGAGGTCGAGCTGCCGCGGCTCGAGCCGGGCGAGCTGCTGCTGCGCACGCGCACAGCACTCACGTGCGGGACCGACGTCAAGGTGTGGAAGCGCGGCTACCACGCGCGCATGCTGCAGCCGCCCGCGCTCTTCGGCCACGAGCTGGCCGGGGTCGTGGAGGAGCTCGGGCCGGAGCGTCGAGATGCCAGGCCCTACCCATTCCAGGTGGGCGACCGCGTGGTCGCGGCGAACTCCGCTCCCTGCGGCGTCTGCGGCTTCTGCAGGCAGGACCGCGAGAGCCTCTGCGACGACCTTCTCTTCTGGAACGGAGCCTACGCCGAGTTCGCGCGGATCCCGGCGCGCATCGTGGAGCGCAACCTGCTGCGCCTCGAGCCTGAGACCTCGTTTCGCGACGCGGCGCTCACGGAGCCGCTCGCGTGTGTCGTGCGCGGCATCGAAGCGAGCCGCGTCGAAGAGGGGCGGACGGTGGTGGTGATCGGCGCCGGGCCGATCGGGCTGATGCTGGTCGCGCTCGCACGGCTGCGCGGCGCACGCGTCGTCGCCGTTGGTCGAAACCCCGGCCGACTGCAGCGGGCCCTCGAGCTGGGCGCAGCCGAGGCGATCGACGCTTCGCGCGTGCTGGACCTCGGGGAAAGGCTCGCCGTGAGCGGCTCGGCCGGAACCCGGCCCGACGTGGTGATCGAGGCCGCCGGGCTCGCGGAGACGGCCCAGGCGGCGATCCGCGCCGTCGGCAAGGGCGGGCTCGTGAACCTGTTCGCGGGCTGTCCCGCCGAGGCGCGCGTCGAGCTCGACGTCCCGCGCCTGCACTACGAGGAGCAGACCGTCACGTCCACGTTTCACCACACACCGGCGAGCTTCCGGACGGCGATGCGGCTCATCTCGGACGGCCGCGTGCGGAGCCGCGACTTCGTCACCGCCGAGGCGCCGCTCGACGAGCTTCCCGACGTGCTGAGGCGCCTGGCCCAAGGGGGTGACGGGCTCAAGACGGCGATCCTTCCCTGGGGACCGGAGTAGCCCTGAAAAAAGAATGAGGGGCGCGAAACGCGCGCCCCTGGTACGGCTCGCGAAGGACGGCGGTCTACTTCTTCGCCCGGGAAGCCTTCCTCCTGGCCCGGCCGACCTTCCTCTTCGCCCGGCCGACCTTCCTCCTCGCCCGGCCGACCGTCCTACCGGCCCTGCGGAGCGTCCGCTTCGCCCTGCGGAGCGTCCTCTTGACCCTGCGGCCCTTCCTCCTGGCCTTGCGCGCGGCCCTGCGCTTGCCGACCTTGGCCTTCACCTTCGCCCTGCGGACCTTGGCCTTCGCCTTGCGAGCCGTCTTCTTGACCTTCCGCTTCGCCTTGGCCTTGGTCGTCGCCTTCTTGATGGCGCTCCGGGCCTTCTTCACGGCCTTCTTGACGTTGGCTCCGATGACGCTGCCCGCGGCCGCGAAGGCTTCTTTCGCCTCCTGAAACGCATCGGACACGGACGGCTCGGGCTTGGGGGCGTCCCCCGAAGTGGGTTCGTCCTGCATGCGGTCTCCTCCAGCAGATGTGAGGTGCGGTGCCGGCTCGCCTCGGAGCCGAGCGCCGGATGTCTGACGACTGCGCGACGGTCGGGGCGAAGTGTCCTCCCGACGGCCCTCGCCGTCAAGGCGAAAAGGCCCTGGCGTCAGCGTCCGCTCAGTTGAGCGTCAGGCCGGCCGGCAGATCCGCCAGGACTCCGCAGTCGTCGCACAGCGTGTAGCCGCGGCCGAGATCGCCGATTGGGAAGGCCCTCAAGTCGAATGCAGTGACCTTGCCGCTGCGAGCCACGGACAGAACGGGCGAACCGCACAGGGGGCAGCGCGCCTCGACGGCGTTCGCTACGGTGGTGCCCATGTCCGCTCCTTTTCCAAGACCGGGGTGAACCCGTCTCACTTGATTCGACGGCCGAGCGGTCCAAAAGGTTCACGGGCGGGCGACGCCTGTCACAAGCTTTTGCCC
>DATBSL010000372.1:0-22664 GCA_036559805.1 Vicinamibacteria bacterium | reverse complement strand
GCCTCGGGAGGCGAGCGCGTCCTTTTCGTCGGCAACAGCCTGACCGAGGGCAACGAGCTGCCGCTGCTGGTAGAAGCGCTCGCGCGCGCGGGCGGGCGTCCAGTCGCCGTCGACTCGGTGACGCGCGGCGGCTTCTCGCTGGAGGATCACTGGGGCCTCGGCACGCAGAGCCGCATCGCGGGCGGCGGCTACCGCTTCGTGGTGCTGCAGCAGGGACCGTCGGCGCTCGCCGAGAGCCGTGTCAACCTGCGCGAGTGGACGCGGCGCTTCGACGAAGTGATCCGGAAAGCCGGCGGGCGCACGGCGCTCTACATGGTGTGGCCCGAGAGCTACCGCCCGCAGGCCTTCCCCGAGGTGAGCGCGTCCTACCGGCTGGCGGCGGAGGACGTGGGCGGCATTTTGCTTCCCGCGGGGGAGGCCTGGCTCGCCGCCTGGCAGGCGGACAAGGAGCTGCGCCTCTATGGCCCGGACGGCTTCCACCCGACGCTGCTCGGGTCGTACCTCGCGGCGCTCGTGATCTACGGAGGGGTCACGGGCGGGCCGACGGTCGGCTTGCCGGCGCAGCTTCGGCTGCGCAGCGGCCGCACGATCGAAGTGCCGGCGCGCGACGCGGCCGTCGCGCAGCAGGCAGCCGCCCAGGCACTGCGCTAGCGCTCGCGGCTAGCGCGCCGCGGTGAGCATGATCTCGACGAGCCCGTCCGGTGCCACAAGCGGCGTCACGATCGTCACGCCGGCCGCTCGCGTTGCGCCCAGCCGCTCTCGCCACAGCGTCTCGACTGCGGATCGGTTCGCGGCGTCCGTCACGTAGAGGATGCCGTCCTTGACGTGCTCCCAGCCGTAGCCCGCGGCGCTCAGCGTGCGGCCCAGCCGGTCGAGCGTCACGCGCGTCTGGGCCGCGACGTCGCCCTTCGTGGCCTCACTGTTGCCCAGCATCCCGGAGAGGAACGCGCGATCGCGCGTCTCGATCGCCGAGCTCAGGTTCGGGTTGGCGCGGCCCGGCGAGCCATCGTCGTTGGGCGTCGTGATCGCGCGGCGCGCGGCCGCCTTCACGGCCAGGAGCGTGATCTCGACGACGTACTCGCGCCCGGCAAGTCCGGACTGAACCGTCGCGCGTGCGGGAGGCCGCTCCGGGAAGTAGCTGCGATAGGCCTCGTTCATCGCCTGGAAGCCCGACGTGTCGGGCAGGTAGACGCGCGCGCTCACCACGTCGGCGTGGGACAGCCCGGCGGCTTTCAGGATCGCGCCGGCGTTGTCCAGCACCGCGCGCGTTTGCGTGGCGACGTCGCCGCCCGCGATGCTGTTGTCTGCCGGGTTGCGGGCCACGAGGCCGGAGAGAAAAAGCGTGTCGCCCGACACGATGCCGTAGCTGTAGGGGCTCGGCGAGGGCTTCCAGCCGTCGGGCAGGACGACGCGCCGTTCGGCTCCCGGCAGCAGCGCGACCGCCGACATCTCGAGCCGCGCTTTCGCGTGCGCGGGAGGCACGACGATCGTCGTGCGCGTCGGCGGGTCCTTGGGGAAGAAGGCCGCGTAGGCCTGGTTCATCGCGGCGAAGTCGGCCGCGTCGCGCAGGTACACCATCACGGAAGCCACGCGATCCAGCTCGGTGCCGGCGGCCTGCAGCCGCTTGCGCAGGGTTTCGAGCACGCTCCTGGTCTGGGCGGCAACGTCGTCGCCCGCCACGGCTCCGCCCGCGTCGACCGGGGCGACGGTCGACACGTGGACGAACGAGCCCGACTTCGCGAAGGGCGCGTGGGGCGAGTCGGCGTGCGACGACGGCACAGCGAGGGACATGGCGGCTCCTAGGATGGCGAAAGCGGTGGGGCGCATGGTTGGCAGATTCTAAGGCTGTCGGAACCGCGCCGTGTGCCTGCCGCGGGCGCGCCCTGGCGTGACACGCTGAATGAGACGAGGATAGGACCGGAGAAGAGATGTCCAACTTCCTGAAGCCTGCGTTGCGCTGACCGATGAAGGAGCTGCGCGTCGCGGCGCGGACGCTGGCTCGTGAGCCCGGGTTCAGCGTATCGGTCGTCCTGACGCTCGCATTGGCGGTTGGCGTCAGCACCGGCTTCTTCGGCGTGGTGAACACGCTCGTGCTGCGACCCGTGCCCGGGGTCGACGGGCGCGGGCTGGTGAGTCTGCACGCCACCCGCGACGGCAGGCTCGACGGGTTCTCCGGGTTCGCGTATCCCACGTATCGCGAGATTCGGGGGCGCGCGCGCACCTTGTCGATGCTCGAAGCCTTCGTCGGCCGGGGATTTGCCGTGACGGACACGGGCTCGTCCGAGATCGTCGGTGGACAGCTCGTCTCGGGCGGCTTCTTCGGCGTGCTCGGAACGCGCGCCGAGCGCGGGCGTCTCATCGGGCCCGCCGATGACACGCCGGGGACGCCGCCAGTGGCGGTGATCAGCCACGCGTTGTGGCTGCGGCGGTTCGAGGGCAGAGGCGACGTCGTCGGCTCGACGCTGCGACTGGGGGGATACCCCGTCACTGTCATTGGCGTGGCCGAGGCCGGGTTCCGCGGCCACTTCCTCGGCTTTCCAATGGACGTGTTCGCACCGCTAGCCGCCGCTCCGGTGCTGGCTCGAGACATCGACCTGGCCGGGCGCGACGCCGAGGATCTCGAGCTCGTCGGTCGGCTCGCCACAGGACAGGCGCGCGAGTCGGCCGCCGCCGAGCTGCAACGGATCGGGCGCGAGCTCGCCGCGGAGCGCCCTCAGTGGCTCGGCCGCGGCATCGAGCTCCGGCCGTTCACCGGGCTCGACGCCGACCTGCGGCGTCCGGTGCTCGGATTCGTGGCGGTCCTGCTCGTGGTCGGCGCGCTCGTGCTGCTCGTGGCGTGCGTGAACGTGGCTATGCTGGTGCTCGCGCGGGGCGCCTCGCGCTCGCGGGAGTGGGCGGTGCGCGCCACGCTCGGCGCCACGTCCCGCGAGCTGTTGCGGCCGCTCCTGGCCGAGCTGCTGCTGCTGTTCGCCGCGGGCGGCGTTCTCGGCGTGGCGCTGGCACAGCCGGCCGCGCGCACGCTCAACGCGTTCCTCCCCGAGTTTCCGATTCCGCTGCAGCTCGAGGTGAGCCCCGACTGGCGCGTCGCGCTCTTCGCGCTCGCCGTGACGCTCGTCGCCGGGCTGGGCTTCGGGCTGGCCCCGGCCGCGAGCGCATCCCGCGTCGACCTCGTTTCGCTGCTCGGACAGGGCGGCCGTGCGGTCGCCGGGGGGCGCCAGGCGGGTCGCCGCGTTTTTCTCGCCGCGCAGGTCGCGCTGTCGCTCGTGCTGCTGGTCGGAGCCGGCCTCTTCCTGAGCGAGCTGCGGCGCGCGCGCTCTCTCGACCCAGGCTTCCGCCTCGACGGGGTGGCGCTCGTGACGGTCGACCTCCGGCTGCTTCACCGCGAACGGGCGCCTAGCACAGCGATTCTCGACGACTGGCTCGAACGCGTTCGCGCCCGTCCCGACGTGGCGGCGGCGAGCCTCGCCCGTTTCCTCCCCCTGGGTCTCGCACAGGCGAAGACACGGGTAGAGGTCGACGGGCTTCTCGCGACGGCGCCGGGCGGCTTCTCCGCCGGCTGGGATGTCGTCTCGCCGGGCTACTTCAACACGCTCGGCATCCCGCTCCTCGCCGGGCGCGACTTCGAGCGTGGCGACTCGGCGAGTGCCGCGAGTGTGGCCATCGTCAGTCGCGCGACGGCTGCGCGCGTGTTCCCAGGCCAGGACCCGCTCGGGCGATCGCTGAGGCACGAGGGTCGAAGCCTGCGCGTGGTCGGCGTCGTGGGCGACATCGTGTCGGACCGCCGCGGCGGGCGCGACGGCCTCTTCTTCTATTTGCCGTGGTCGCAGCGGTCCTCGCCGCGCGCGAGCCTGGTGCTGCGAGCGCGGGGAGCGCTGCCGCTCGAGCGTGTGAGCGGCGAGGCCCGCGCGCTCGACCCGGACATTCCGGTGATCGGGGCGGGCAGCCTGGAACAGCACGCGGCCGAGTCGCTCTTCCCCCAGCGTTTGGCTGCTGCCGTCACTGGCGCGTTCGGACTCTTCGGCCTGCTGCTGTCGTGCGTCGGGCTGTACGGGATCGTGGCGTTCCTCAGCCTGGCGCGCCGGCGCGAACTCGCGGTGCGGGCGGCGCTCGGCGCCCGCTCTGCCGACTTGCGGCGACTCGTGGTGCTGCAGGGCCTGCGACCGGTCCTGGCCGGCATCGGCCTGGGCCTCGTCGGCTCGCTCGCGTTCGCGACCCTTGCCGGGCGACTGGTCCCAGGGATGAGCGGTGTCGAGGCCCCTCCCTTCGTGGCGGCGTCGCTCCTGCTTGGCCTGGTGGCCGCCGTGGCCGCGGACCTGCCCGCGCGGCGCGCCGCGTCGCGCTCTCCGATCGAGGGGCTTCGCGGGGAGTGATCGCCTCGAGCGGCTACTCCCCGCTCGGGGTCCAGATGTTCCTGACCTGGGTCGCCTCGCGCAGGAACACCGGAGCGGCGGCCGACCGGCGCGGAACGCTCGCCTAAGGCGCTCAGCGATCCAACCCGTCGAGGACCCAGACGTTCCCGCTGATCGACGAAGCCGCCAGCACCAGCCGACCGGGAGCGATCGCCAGCGTCGCCCCGAGAAGGGACATGAAGTGACCGGGGACCTCCGCAGTCGCCACCTGGGACGGGACGCTGACGGTGCGTCCCGTCTCGGGATCGATGCGGACCGACCATGTTTGAAAGAAGATCGCCTCCGATCCCCGATTCGACAGGAAGTACAGGGTCTTCCCATTCGGCGCCCAACGCGGTTTGTCGTCCCAGTGACCGCCGTCCGTCACCGGGATCCACGGGCCGCCCGACGAGCGCACCAGGTAGAGCTGGGCCGTGCTCGGCCGAGGGTACGCGATGGCTTCGAAGCAGATCCACCGCCCATCGGGAGAAACCGCCGTCTCGGCGATGCTGTAGTCGCGATGCGAAGCCGTTTGTCGCACCGGGCCTGCGGGCGCGCCGTCGGTTGTAACGGGCAGCGACCACAGCTCGGAACGCTTCGTGTCCTGCCCGGGTCCCTCCGCCGTGATCAGGCGGCCATCCGCCGACCAGTCCGTCACCCAGAGTTGACGCCCCGCCGCCGAGGCGAGCGGCGTCTCGCGCTGCGTCTGCGTGTCGTGGATCAGGACCTTGCCGTCGCGGCTGTACGCGAGGTGCGTCCCATCCGGGGACCAGCGCATGCCGCTGTGATCTCCAGCAGCGGTTTGGAGCAGGCGGTCGCTCCCCCCGTCCAGCCGCTTCTCCCAGATCTCGCTCCGCCCCGTCTGCTCGCCGCGCCGCTGCGCGACGAAGGCCAGCTTGCGGCCGTCCGCCGACAGGCCCGCGAGCAACGGTCGCCACCCCTCTGGAGTCAGCGGTTGGGCGGGCCCGATCGCGTGCCCTGCGCTCGCATCGAACGGAAGCGTCCACAACCGCGCCTCGGCGGTCTGGATGTTGAAGGCCAGCTTCTTCCCGTCGGGTGAGACGGCCACGGCCAGGTCGTCTCCCGCTCCGAGCGTCAGCTGCTCCGGGCCCGCGACCCATCGAAGAGTCCGGGGATCGACCGTCACCTTCCAGATGTTCCGCACCCCGCGCGCAGCGGCGCTGAAGACGATGGCGTCACCCGACGGGGACCAATCGAAGTCGAACACCGGCAGCTCGAGAGCCGCTTGCTGATAGCGGCGCGCCACCGCCGGAGCGAGCTCCGACCTCACTGGTGACGCGCCCGAGACCGCGACCGTCCAGAGCTCCCACTCCGTTTCGTTTTCATTCAGGGCGGTCATGATCGATACGCGCCCGTCGGGGTGCCAGTTCGCGAACACGCGACGGACTTTGCTGCACAGCTCCGGGGCCACCTCGCGCGGAGGGGCCCCGTCGAGGCCGACGACGTAGAGCCTGGTGGGAATGAAGCTGGCCGCGAAGAGGATCTGTGACCCGTCCGGCGACCAGCGCGGGTAGTAGCCGAACGTCGTCAGCTTGCGATCCTGGCCGCCGAGTGCCGGAACGGTGTAGAGGCCGCCGCCCTCGCGCTCCGAGCGAAACACCATCCACGCCCCGTCGGGCGACCAGTCGGGTTGCCAATCGCGGGCGGCGTTCGTCGTCAGCTGGACGGGGCTGCCGCCGGCGACGAGCTGCACCCACACGTCCCGGGTCGGACCGGAGCTCCCGTACGCGATGGAGCGCCCGTCCGGGGACCACGTGGGTGAATGCTGGAAGTCGGGCTCGAACGTCGCTCGCGTCAGCGTGCGCGGCGGCCGTTGCGGCACTCGCAGTCGGCTCACCGCGACAAAAGACCCGGCGGCAACGAGTGTCAGCGCCACACCTGTCGCGACAGCCGCGAGTCGGTGGGTTGAAGAGAGCGGCTGCTTCGGCGACGGTGCGGCAGTCGCCGTGGCGGCGCTCCCGCTCGCCGGCTGTGGAGACGCGACGGGCGCAATCCACCGATAGCCGCGACGGGGGACCGTCTCGATGTAGCGCGGCGCGTCGGCATCGTCACCGAGCGCGGCGCGCAGACGCCGGACGGCCGCGTTCAGCCCGTGCTCGAAGTCGACGAAGGTGTCGCTCGACCAGAGTCGCTGCCGCAGCTCCTCGCGCGTCACCAGCTCGCCCGGCTTTTCCAGCAGCAGCGCCAGGAGGGCGATCGGCTGGCCGTGGAGCTTGAGCCGCGAGCCGTCCCTGCTGAGCTCGCCCGTACCCACATTCAACTCGAAGCTGCCGAATCGAATGGCCGATGGCCGCGTTTCGGGGGGCACAACCATTGGGGGGACCCTGCCGGTCACGAGGTGCCGGCGAGTCTAACACCGTGTGATCGAGCGCGGCAATTACTTGGCGCAAAGAGGGTTAGGAGGGTACTCACCCTTCACCAAGGATTGATCAAGCGTTCATTGAGGTAGCAGACGCAGGCTCCCAGCTTGGCGCCATCAAGGTCGGAGGTGGCGCCGATGAGCCAGGTCCTTGGGCTGGGAATCGCGATCTCGTTCTGGGCGGGAGCCTGCGCGGCGCAAGCGGCGGATGCGTCCGCAGCGCCGCCCAGGCACCCTCGGTCGGCTGTGGACGTCGTGGGCGCCGCGCTCGCGGTCCTCCCGAGACAGCCGACCTACGTCAGCATCATCGACGTCGAGGCGCAGGACGATCGGCGCGTCCGCGAGACGCTCCGCTCGCTCGAAGCCTTCACGTTGCCGGGGAAAGACGGTGTGTACGTCACGCTTTGCGGTCCGACCCTGCAGCGCGCGATCGAGACGCGGGATGAAAAGACCTACCGCTTCGACGTCCACGTCCTGGGCGCGATCCTCTGGCACGAGATGACGCATCTCGAGGGCGCCGACGAACGCGCCGCGCAGCGGAGCGAAGAGGCGCTCTGGCGGCGCTTCGTCCTCGACGGTCGAGTGGACGCCCGACCGGCGCTCGAGCAGACCTGGCTCTATGCGTCACGACGGCGCCACGAAGGGACCCGCCGATAGGCGCGACCCGAACGCGCATACCATTTCGGGGTGGCGATCCCGGGGGAGGCTCGGCGCGAGCTGGACGAGCGGGGCTGGACGCGGCTCGAAGGGGTGCTCTCTCCCGAGAGACGCGCACGGCTCGTGGACCGAATCGACGCGCTCTTCGCCGAGGAGGGCGAGCGCGCGGGAGCCGAGTTCCGGCCCGAGCCCGGCGCGCCGCGGCTCGCGAATTTCGCCGACAAGGGGGACGGCTTCGTCGAATGCATGCTCGAGCCGGCCGTGCTCGGGCTCGTTGCCCACGTTCTCGGACGGCGCTACAAGCTCAGCAGCCTGAACGCGCGCTTCAGGCCCCTCCCTTCGTGGCGGCGTCCCTCCTGCTTGGCCTGGTGGCCGCCGTGGCCGCGGACCTGCCCGCGCGGCGCGCCGCGTCGCGCTCTCCGATCGAGGGGCTTCGCGGGGAGTGATCGCTTCGAGCGGCTACTCGCCGCTCGGGGTCCAGATGTTCTTGACCTGCGTCGCCTCGCGCAGGAACTCCTGGCCCTCGCCGCTCGCGGGATCGAACCAGCCGCGCTCCGTGTGCGCGGTCCAGGTGCGTTTCATGTTGCCAGTTGACTGCTTCTCGACCTCCGCTGCGCCCGCGGCGCCGCCGAAGTACCAGATCGCGTCCACGTCGTCGTGTGCCGCCAGCACCGGCGCGAGCGCGTCCCGCTTTCCGGTCACGATGTTGGCGACGCCGGCCGGCAGGTCCGAGGTCTCGAGCACCTGGTAGAGGTCGGTTGCCGAGAGCGGGTGGCGCTCCGACGGCACGATCACGACCGTGTTGCCCATGGCGAGCGCGGGGGCCAGCAGCGAGACGAATCCCAGGAGCGGCGCCTCGTCGGGGCAGACGAGGCCCATCACGCCGATCGGCTCGACGAGCGCGAGCGTGAGGCCGCGCAGCGGCACCCCGTGGACGGCGCCGTCGTACTTGTCGGCCCAGGCCGCGTAGCTGAAGAGCCGCGAGATCGCGGCCTCGACCTCGGGCGCACCGTCGTAGCCCGTTTGCTGAGCGATCCGGTCCGCGAACTCGGCGGCGCGCGCGGACAGGTTCTCGGCGACGTAGTAGAGGATCTGCGCGCGCAGGTGTGCCGTCGAGTGGCCCCAGCTCTCCTCGGCGGTGTGGGCCGCCTCGACGGCGTTGCGCAGGTCCTTGCGGTTGCCCTCGGCCACCTCGCCGATCACCTGGCCGTCGGGGCCCAGCACCTTCAGGCTGTAGCCCTGGTCGGGCCGCGCCTGCTTGCCCGCGATGTAGAGCTTGGCGGTGCGGTCCACGAGCGGCGCGGTCGCGGGGCGGCTCACGGGCCGAAGCGCGACGGGCTTGGGCGCGTGCGGCTCGCGCAGGTACTCGTACATTCCCTCGCGCCCGCCCTCGCGCCCGTAGCCGCTCTCGCGGTAGCCGCCGAAGCCGCTCGCGGCGTCGAACAGGTTCGTCGCGTTGATCCAGACGGTGCCGGCCTTGATCTTGCGCGCCATGTCGAGCGCCAGGTTCACGTTCTCGGTCCAGACGCTCGCGGCGAGACCGTAGGTCGTGTTGTTGGCGAGGGCGATCGCCTCGGCCGGCGTGCGGAAGCTCATCGCCACCAGCACCGGGCCGAAGATCTCGACCTGGGCGACGGTGGCGGACGGCGCGACGCCGGTGAGCAGCGTCGGCGGATAGAAGAGGCCCTCCTTGGGGCAGGCCCAGGAGGGCTGCCAGAGCGTCGCGCCCTCGTCGACGCCCTGCTTCACGAGCTGCTGGATGCGCTCGAGCTGGACAGGCGCCACGATCGCGCCGATGTCGACGGCCTTGTCGAGCGGGTCGCCGACGCGCAGCCGCTCCATGCGCGCGCGCAGCTTCTCGATCAGGCGCTCGGCCACCGACTCCTGCACCAGCAGCCGCGAGCCGGCGCAGCAGACCTGCCCCTGGTTGAACCAGATCGCGTCGACCGCGCCCTCGACGACACTGTCGATGTCGGCGTCGTCGAACACCAGGAACGGGCTCTTGCCGCCGAGCTCGAGCGAGAGCCGCTTGCCCGAACCGGCGGTGGCTCGCCGGATCGCGCGCCCGACGTCGGTCGAGCCGGTGAAGGCGATCTTGTCGACGCCGGGATGGCCCACGAGCGCCTGGCCGGTGCGGCCGTCGCCGGTCACGATGTTCACGACGCCCGCCGGCAGCCGTGCGGCCTGCACCAGCTCGGCGAACGCGAGTGCCGTGAGCGAGGTGTACTCGGCGGGCTTCAGCACCAGGGTGTTGCCGGCGGCGAGCGCGGGCGCGATCTTCCAGGCGAGCATCAGCAGCGGGAAGTTCCACGGGATGATCTGGCCGACGACGCCCACGGGCCTGCAGCCGGGGAACTCGCGCTCGACGAGCTGGGCCCAGCCTGCGTGGTGGTAGAAGTGGCGCGCGACGAGCGGGATGTCGATGTCGCGCGTCTCGCGGATCGGCTTGCCGTTGTCGAGCGTCTCGAGCACGGCCAGGAGCCGCGAGTGCTTCTGGACCTGTCGGGCGATCGCGTACAGGTAGCGGGCGCGCTCATGGCCCGAGAGCGCGCTCCAGGCGGGCAGTGCCCGGCGCGCGGCCGCAACCGCCGCGTCGACTTCCTCCGGGGACGCCTGGGCGATGCGCGCGAGGTTCTTGCCGGTAGCGGGGTTGATGCTGTCGAAGTGGTCGCGCCCCGGCACGAGCGCGCCGTCGATGAAGTGGCCGAAGGTCCGCTCGTGCTGGTCCAGCCAGGCGACCGCGGGGGCGGCCGCTTCCGGCGCCGGCCCGTACTCCATCGTCTCGAAGATCTCCGCCACCTTCATCCGGTTCCTCCCGGCCTCCGCCGGCCGTGCCGCAGTGGTGCGAGTGGCCTTCCGGTCATACCATCGGGTGCCGATGCCCGGCCGAGTAGCGCCCGGTGACGAAGTGCTCGAGCTGGCGTTCGATGTCGGTGAGCAGCGCGCTCGCGCCCAGCCGGAAGAGCTGGGGCATCGTCCACTCGACGCCCAGCTCCTCTTTCATGAGCAGCAGCCAGTCGAGCGCCTGCTTCGCCTTGCGGATCCCGCCCGCGGGCTTGAAGCCGACCTTGTGCCCGGTGCGCTCCTGGTACTCGCGGATCGCGCGCACCATCACGAGCCCGTAGGGCAGCGTCGCGTTCACCGGCTCCTTGCCGGTCGAGGTCTTGATGAAGTCGGAGCCCGCCATCATGCACACCTGGCTCGCGAGCGCGAGGTTGCGGAGCGTGCCGAGCTCGCCGGCGGCCACGATGGCCTTCATGTGCGCGGGCCCGCAGGCCTCGCGGAACGCGCGCACCTCGTCGTAGAGCCCGCGCCAGTCGCCGGTCAGCACCTGGGCGCGCGAGATCACGATGTCGATCTCCATGGCTCCCGCCTCGACCGAGCGGCGGACCTCCTGGAGCTTCAGGTCGAGCGGCGTCTGCCCGGCGGGGAAGCCGGTCGAGACGGCCGCGACCGGGATCCCGCTGCCGCGCAGCGCCTCCACGGCGTCGGGCACGCGCGCGTGGTAGACGCAGACGGCGCCGACGTGGAGCCCGCGTCCCGCCATTCCGAGCGCCTCGAGGAGGTCGTCGCGCACCGGCTGGCGGGCCTTGGCGCACAGGCGCTGCACGTTTCCGGGAGTGTCGTCGCCCGAGAGCGTCGTCAGGTCCATGACGCTCACGGCCCGCAGCAGCCACGCCGCCTGCCACTCCTTCTTCACGGTGCGGCGCGTCGTGAGCGTCGCGGCCCGGCGCTCCACGGCGCTGCGGTTGATCCGCGTGCGCGTCAGGAACGAGAGATCGAGCGGGGTTCCGGGATTGCGCGCGGGAAGGGCGGCGCGGGTGCTCGAGTCGCTCGCGCGCAGCGCGGTCGTCATCGGCTCTGGCTCCTGCGGCGCATCATAGCGCGCGGGCGTACCAGGGTCGAACGACGGGTTCGGCCGGCGTCAGCGAGCGGCGACGGCCCGCGCGGCGGCCGAGATCGCGTAGAGGTGCCCGCGCGTGCGCACGTAGAGCGTGCCGCGCGCGATGGCGGGCGTCGCGAACACCGTCTCGCCCATGTCGATGCGCGCCGCCACGTCGAAAGCGCGGCCGGCGCGCAGCACCAGCAGCTGGCCGTCCTCGCCGGCGAGGTACAGCTTGCCGTCGCTCGCCACGGGCGACGCGCTGTGTGTCGTGCCGGTGCGCTCGCGGTAGACGAGCGCCCCCGTCTTCAGCTCGTAGACTCCCAGCACGCCCTCGTCGCGGACCGCGTACAAGAGGTCGCGGTACGCGAGCGGCGTCGTGGTGTAGGGCCCGCCGGGCTCGCTCCGCCACGCGAGCGACGGCCCGCTCGTCGCGTCGGCCGGCACGGAGACGTCGCCCGAGGCGCCCGCGCGGATCGCGAACAGCGGACGCCCGCGATACCCGCCCGCGAAGATGACGAGCCCGTCGCTCACGAACGGCGTGGGCGTCTTCACTTCCGCCTCGTCCTTGAAGCGCCAGAGCTCCTTGCCGGTGCGAGGGTCGTAGCCGCGGACGTGAAGCCCGCCGACCACGATCAGCTCGGCTCGACCCCCGGCCGCGTGGAGCGTCGGCGTCGCCCATACGGGGCGCTCCGTGCGCTCGACCCGCCAGGCCGGCTTGCCGCTCGCGAGGTCAAAGGCCGCGAGGAACGACCCGGCGTGCTTGTCCACCTGGACGATCGCGAGGTTCTCGAAGACGACTGGCGAGCTCGCGTGTCCCCACTCCGACTTCGGGTCGCCGAGCAGGCCCGGGTTGAGCGTGCCGAGGTCGAGGCTCCAGCGACGGGTGCCGTCCACGTCGTGCGCCACGAGTGTCCCCGATCCGAAGAGCGCCACGACGGTCTTGCCGTCGGTCGCCGGCGTGGGGTTGGCCTGGCTCGACTTCACGTGGCGCGCCGCGCGCGGGTCGCCCGCGTGGGCCTCGCGCTCCCAGATGAGCTTGCCGTCGCGCGTGTCGAGGCACAGCAGGCGCCACGAGATCGGCGGCTTGTCGTTGGCGAGGTCGATCCCGCCCTTGTCGCCGAGCACCAGCGCCGGCGACTCCGCAGGGACGGCGGTCGTGAGGAAGACGCGCTCGCCCCACACGACCGGGCTCGAGTGCCCGATGCCGGGGACCGCCGTCTTCCAGCGGACGTTCCGGCTCGCCTTCACGTCCCAGTCGGCCGGCAGGCTCTGCCCGTCGGCGACGCCGCGGGCAAAGGCGCCGCGGAAGGAAGGCCATTCCTGGGCTGGCGCGCTGTGCGTCGAGCAGAGGGAGAGGGCCAGTACCTGGATGAGTGCTGTAGCGAACGAACCGCGCGGAACCCGCATCGGGGAACTCCTTGGAGGGAGGGGCACGCTCGAAGTGTTCTACGAAATGTGGAGCGACGCGAGCCCGCCCGAAATCATTTGACGTTCGTTCAGTGGCGTGGATGAGCTCGTGCGGCAAGGGCTGCGGCGCACTAGAATCGGCGGAAAGCGCCATTGGCGCGGGGGAGGGCGATCATGAAGCGTATCGGCAGGGGAGTCGTTGCGAGCCTGGTCGCGAGCGCCGCGTTCGCGCACCCGCATTTCAACAAGACCGTGACGGCGACGCTCGGCGAGAACGTCCAGGTCACGATCACCTACAACACGACACCCGCCAACGAGGCGCACGCGCAGAGCGCCAAGGTGGGCGAGTTCGTCACGCCGCGCCGGCCGGTGCTCAAGCTCTCGGCGGAGCTCAAGACCGCGAAGGCGACGCTGCCCGCGGGCGAGTACACGATCGGCGTGATCAAGAACTCGGACAAGGACTGGACCTTGGCGCTCTACCCGGGCCTCCTGCAGCGCGGCGTCACGCCCGATTCGGCGAAGGCGATCCGCCTCGACTCGACGTTCTCGGCCGACCACGGCACCGCCGACCACATGCTGGTGGACGTCACGCCCGGCCACGGCAAGTTCGAAGGCAAGGCCGTGCTGACGCTGCACTTCGGCTCGCTGTTCCTGGCGGGCGCCTTGTCCTGACGCCAGGCCTCGACCTGATGCGGCGCGGCCTCCCTGCGCTCGCGGTGCTCGTCGGCTGCGTGACGTCGCCCAGCGTTTGCTCAGCAGCCGTCCAGGACGGGTTCGTCCCGCGCTTCGCGATGGAGGCGAACGGGCTCGAGCTGCGCGCCCCCGCGCGGCGCGGCCGCTTCCTCGACGTCGTGGGGCGCCGCTCGGCGCTCTTCGGCTACGAGGGCCGCCCGCTCGAAGCGTGGGTCTACCCGCTGAAGCTCGTCGACGACCTCGCGTTCGCCTTCCGGCTGAAGGACTATCCGATCGAGATCGAAGGCGAGGACGTGCTCGCGCGCGTCGAAGTACGGCCCGAGGCCACGGTGCTCGTCTACTCGCACGCGGCCTTCACGGTGCGCGCGATCCTCTTCGCTCCGATCGAGGAGCCCGGGCTCGCGATACTGCTCGACGTCGAGAGCGCGCTCCCCATGACCGTGATCGGCCGCTTCCGGCCCCGGCTCCGGCTGATGTGGCCGGGCGGGCTGATGACGCCGAACCTGGAGTGGGACGAGAAGACGCGGGCCTACGTCCTGAGCGAGGAGAGCCGGCGCTTCGTCGGCGTGCTCGGCTCCCCGGGCGCCCGGGATCTCTCGGTCATGCCGTACCAGGAGGAGCCGAAGGACGTGCCGATCCGTTTCGAGATCGAAGCTCCCGTCGAAGCCATGCGGACGGGGCTCATCCCCGTCGTCCTCGCGGGGAGCGTGAACGGCAGGGGCGAGGCTCGCGCCGCCTACGCGCGCATCCTGGGCTCGCTGCCGGCGCTCTACGCCGCGAACGTCGCGCACTATCAACGCCTGCAGGACGAGACACTCTCCGTCGTGACGCCGGACGCCCTTCTCGACCGTTCGTTCGCGTGGGCGAAGGTGGGCATCGACAAGGGTCTCGCCACGAATCCGCTGCTCGGGATGGGGCTCCTGGCCGGCTTCCGCACGTCGGGAGACAGCGAGCGTCCGGGCTTCGGCTGGTTCTTCGGCCGCGACGCGCTGTGGACGGCGCTCGCGCTCCACTCCTACGGCGACTTCGCCGCGGCGCGGCAGTCGCTCGAGTTCCTGAGGCGCGTGCAGCGGACGGACGGCAAGATTCCGCACGAGATCTCGCAGAGCGCCCCGTTCCTTCCCTGGTTCAGCGACTACCCGTACCCGTGGAACAGCGCCGACGCCACGCCCCTGTTCGTGATCGCTCAGGCCGATCACTGGCGCGCCAGCGGCGACCGCCGCTTCCTCGACGAGAGCTGGGACGCCACGCTCAAGGCCTGGCGCTTCACGGCCGCGACGGACACGGACGGCAACGGCCTCGTCGAGAACACGCGCTTCGGACACGGCTGGGTGGAGGGCGGCGACCTCTACCCCGCGCACGAGGAGATCTACCAGCAGGGCGTCTGGATCGAGGCCTGCCGCGGTCTCGCCGAGCTTGCGGAGGTACGCGGCGAACGCAGCCTGGCCGAAGAGGCTCGCCTCAGCGCCGAGCGGACGCGAGCGGCGGTCGAGCAGACGTACTGGCTCGCGGAGCGCGGGTTCTACGGCTTCGCGACGGCCAAGGCGCGCGAGAGTGTCGAGGCGGAGCGCGGTCCCGAGCGGGCGCGGCGGCAGGCGAGGCTCGAAGCGCTCGCGCGGGGCGGCCTCGTCGACGAGGACACCGTGATGCCGGCGGTGCCGCTCGCCTTCGGCCTGCTGGAAGACGGACGGGCCCAGTCGCAGCTCGACCGCCTCGGGTCGGGCGCCCTCGCGGCGGACTGGGGAGCGCGGCTCCTCGCCGACACGAGCCCGCTCTACGATCCGCTCTCGTACCACCACGGCTCGGTGTGGCCGCTCTTCACGGGCTGGGCCTCGCTCGCGGCCTACCGGTACGGGCGGCCCCACGTGGGGTACCAGCACTTGCGCGCGAACGCCGACCTGCGCTCAGAGAGCGCCCTCGGCTACGTCACCGAGCTCCTCTCCGGCGACTTCCTCGCCGCCTTCGGCCGCTCGTCGCACCACCAGGTCTGGTCCGAGGCGATGGTCGTGACGCCGCTCGTGCGCGGGCTGCTCGGGCTGGGCGTCGAGGGCGGCGCGCGCGTCCTGAGCTTCGCGCCCCAGCTACCGGCGGACTGGGGCCATGTCCGGGTGAGGAACGTCGCGCTCGGGGACTGCCGGCTCGACCTCGCGATGACTCGTGCCGCCGGCCGAGACACGATCACGGTCGAGCGGCGGCCGGTCGCGCGAGCGGGAGCCGGCGCGTCAAGCGAGCCGGCCTGCGACGGGCGCGGTCTCCGGCTCGCGATCGCTCCCTTCTATCCCCTGGACGCGGAGCTCACGGCCGTGAGCGTGAACGGCCGTCCGACGCCCTTCACGAGCGAGCGTATCGGCGACGGCCAGCGGCCGCGACTCACGGTGGGTGGGCTCGAGGCGAGGACGCGCATCGAGCTCTCGTACCGGCCGGGAACGGAGGCGTTCGTGGCTCCGTCGCTCCCCGCGGCGGGCGAGCGCAGCCAGGGCCTGCGCGTGCTGCGCGCGCGTGCCGCCGACGGGGCGCTGCGCCTGGTGCTCGAGGGGCTCGGCGGCCGCCGCTACCGGCTCGGCGTGCGCTCGTCGCGCCAGCCCGAAGCGGCGCCGGGCACGACGCTCGAGCAGACGGGCGCCTCCTCGTGGGCTCTCGACCTGGGATTCGAGGGGCCGAGCGACCGCTACGTGCGACGGGAGCTGGTGCTGCTGCTGCGCTGAAGGACGCGAGCGAGCGACGCCCGGCTTGACGCTGCCTGGGCGCAGGGCGTAGCGTCGATCCCGTCGATCAGAATCAGCCGGGCAGGGCCCGGAGCCCTGGCGCCGGGTTCCTTCAAAGTCTCCTCCCTGGAGACGATCCAAAGGTGGTCCGATGATGCAGACGACGATTTCGAAGCACGTGTCTCGCGCGGCGGCGATCGCCGCGGCCTTCGCCCTCGCGGTGGGCCCGGGTGCAGTCACGGCCGCGCTGGCCCAGTCCGGGCCGGAGCAGACGGCCAAGTTCACCAAGACCGTGGAAGGCACCATGAAGAGCATCGACGCCACGAAGGCGCAGCTCGAGAAGACGGTGGCCGGCTACAACTCGATCATGGACCAGACGGCCAAGGACACGAAGGACGCCTACAAAGGCCTGGGCAAGGACATCACCGACAGCGAGAAGAAGGTGGCGGAGGCGAAGCTCAAGGTGGACGAGATGAACGCCGAGGCCGAGCGCCATTTCGCGGCGTGGAAGGCGAGCACCGCGGCGATCTCCGACCCGGCGCTGCGACAGAAGGGCGAGGCGCGGCTCGCCGATGCCCAGTCGCGCTTTCAGAAGATCGCCGTCGCCGGCAAGGACACCCGGCAGACCTTCGACGCGCTGATGACCGATCTCAAGAACCAGACCACCTTCCTCGGGAGCGACCTGAACGCGGCGGCGATCACGAGCCTCAAGCCGGACGCGGCCAAGTTCAACGACAGGGCCAAGGGCCTCTTCGGCAAGATCGACGGCGTGAACTCGATGTTCGGCGACTACGTGACCTCCATGAAGCCCTAGCTCGAGGCGGCTCCATGGTCGTCGGGCTGAACCTGCGGGTCGAGCACGAGGGGCGGCAGTTCCACGTCCAGGTCGAGGACCTGGGCGAGGCGCGCGCCTGCTTCGAGGTCCGCGTTCACGAGGGCGGCGGCATCATCTGGAGCAAGCAGGTGGGCTACCAGGAGATCCTCGACCAGAAGCTGCCGCGCAGCGAGCAGGACGACGCCGTCCGCTCCAGCATGGAGAAGGTGCTCCACACGGCAGCCACGGCCGTCGCTCGCGGCAAGCTGCAATAGGGGCCTAAAGCGCGCGGGAAGCGGCCGAGCGCGACCCGCGCGCCTCGGGCTAGAATCGGCCTCCGTTCTCCACACAAGCAAGGAGGCTGCGATGTTCGGCAAGTCGCTGTCCGAATACGTCGCGTTCCAGAGGCCCGTCCTGATGCTGATCGCGGTCGTCTGGGTGATGCGCTTGGGCCTGTCGATGGCCGGGATGCCGGCGAGCGGGGCGAAGTTCGTGAGCGTCACCGGCGTCGTGCTGCTCGGCGCGCTCTACTACGGCTGGGCCGTCGGGCAGAAGGACTTCGGGTCGTTCAAGCAGCTCTACGGGCTCAACCTGATCCAGGGGATCGTCTCGCAGACGCTCGTGGCGCTCGCGATCGTGCTCGCGATCGTGACGGGCCAGGACAACATCTACACGATCCCCGAGTTCTACCCGCCGTCGGCTGGCAACGACTCGACGGGGCTGCCGCCGGACGGAAAGAACTTCGGCCACGCGATCGCGCACCTCGTCGTGGGCGCCGTTCTCATCCCGATCGTCGGCTGGCTGCTGGGATCCGTCGTCCATCTCGTCACGCGCAAGAGGGCTCGGCTGTAGAATCCCGCCGTCCCGAAAGGAAGCCTCGTGCCCCTCTCGCCCGGCCAGCGTCTCGGCCCGTACGAGATCCTGGCGCCGCTCGGCGCCGGGGGCATGGGCGAGGTGTACCGGGCGCGCGACCCGCGGCTCGAGCGCGACGTCGCGATCAAGGTGCTGCCCGAGCACTACGTCGACGACGCCGACTCGCTCTCGCGCTTCCAGGCCGAGGCCAAGGCGATCGCGGCGCTCTCGCACCCCAACATCGTGGCGATCTTCGACACCGGCCAGCTCGACGACCAGCTCTACGTCGTCACCGAGCTGCTCGAGGGCGAGACGCTGCGCTCGCGGCTGCGCCAGGGGCCGATCGGGGCGCGCAAGGCCGCCGACCACGCGGCGCGCGTGGCGGAAGGCCTCGCGGCCGCGCACGAGAAGGGCATCGTGCACCGCGACGTGAAGCCCGAGAACCTGTTCCTGCTGAACGACGGGCGCGTCAAGATCCTCGACTTCGGCCTCGCGCGCCAGGACCCGATCCTGGCGGGCTCCGGCGACCATACGAGCTCGCCGACGGCTGCGCGGCCGACCAACCCGGGAGCGATGATCGGCACCGTCGGCTACGTTTCGCCGGAGCAGGCGCGCGGCGAGACCGCCGACCACCGCTCGGACATCTTCTCGCTCGGCGCGGTCTGCTTCGAGATGCTGACGGGCGAGCGCGCCTTCAAGGGCACGAGCCCGGCGGAGCTCCTGAGCTCGGTGCTGCGCGACGAGCCGCCCGCGCCGTCGGAGAAGGACGAGCGGATCCCGCGGGCGCTCGACCTCATCGTCCACCACTGCCTCGAGAAGAACCCCGACGAGCGCTTCCAGTCGGCGCGCGATCTCGCGTTCCACCTCGACAGCCTCGCGGGCGCGTCGGCCTCGCAGCGCGCCGCCGTCCTGGCGCTGCCCAGGCAGCGTCGCTTCGCGGGCCGGGTCGCGGCCGCGGTGGCGGCGGCGCTGGCGCTCGCCGCCCTCGCGTTCGAGGTCGGCCGCCGCGTCGGCGCCACGTCCGGCGGCGGCCGCGCGGGCCGCCCACTCGTTTTCCAGCAGGTCACCGACCAGCCGGGCCAGGAAAGTCAGGCACAGCTCGGGCCGGGAGGCGAAACCTTCGTCTACGTCAGCGACGCGGCGGGCGCCCACGACATCTACCAGCAGCGCGTGGGCGGGCGCAACCCGGTGAACCTCACGGCCGACAGCCCGGAGGGCGACAGCGAGCCCTCGTTCTCGCCGGACGGCGAGCGGATCGCGTTCCGCTCCGAGCGCGACGGCGGCGGCATCTTCGTGATGGGCTCGACGGGGGAATCGGTCAAGCGACTCACCGATTTCGGGAACGACCCGACGTGGTCGCCCGACGGCAAGACGATCGTGTTCTCGGACCGCCCGGGGCAGGACCCCTACAGCCGCGTCACGCCGGCGCACCTCTGGGCCGTGCCGTCCGCGGGCGGCGACGTGCGGCAGCTCACGCGCGAGGGAGACGCGGTGCAGCCGCGCTTCTCGCCGGGCGGCCGCCGCATCGCCTTCTGGGGACTGAAGGGCGGCAGCGGCCAGCGCGACATCTGGACGATCCCGGCCGACGCGAGTGGCGAGCCGCAGCCGGTCGCCGTGACCGACGACCCGGTGATGGACTGGAACCCGGTCTGGGCCAACGACGGGCGCAGCCTCTACTTCGCGAGCGAGCGCGGCGGCTCGATGAACCTCTGGCGCGTCGGGATCGACGAGACGTCGGGCCGCCCGCGCGGCAAGCCGGAGCCGGTCACGACGCCCTCGCGCACCAGCGGCTCGATCAGCTTCTCGCGCGACGGGACGATGCTGATGTTCGTCAGCTCCGACCGCCGCTCCAGCATCCTGCGCGCCGGTCTCGATCCCGCCTCGGGCCGCGTAGTCGAGCCGCCTCGGCCGGTGTTCCGGGGCTCGCGCGTGATCTACACGCAGGACATCTCGCCGGACGGGCAGTGGATCGCCTTCACGACACTCGGAGGGCGCGAGGACCTGTTCGTCGTGAAGAGCGACGGCACCGGCTACCGTCAGATCACGGACGACGCCCACCGCGACCGCGGCCCGCGCTGGTCGCCCGACGGCAAGCGGATCGGCTTCTACAGCGACCGCGGCGGCCGCTACGAGTCCTGGACGATCCGTCCGGACGGCAGCAATCTCGAGGCGCTCACGAAGACGACCGGCCCCGCGCGCACCGAGCTCACCTGGTCGCCCGACGGGACGCACATCGCCACGAACGACGGCGTGCACACCTGGATCGAGGACCTGACCCAGCCGCTCGACGGGCGCCAGGCCGAGATGCTGCCCGAGCTTCCTGACGGAGGCGGCCGGGCCCTGCAGCCACGCTCCTGGTCGCCGGACGGCCGCACGCTCGCGGGAGGCCTCACCTTCTATGTGTCGCCGACGAGCGTCACCCTGCTCTACTCGTTCGACTCGCGGAGCTACCAGGCGCTGCCGGAGGGCCGCGGCTGGCCGGAGTGGATGAGCGACAGCCGCCGGCTGCTGGTCGGCCGCCACGACGCGATCGTGCTGCTCGACATGCGCAGCGGCCGTGCGACGCCCGTGCTGAGCGCGGCCGCGCAGGGCCTCAGCCTGTCTCGGGACGACCGCTGGCTCAGCTACATCGAGACGCACGCCGAG
Organism: Vicinamibacteria bacterium; assembly: GCA_036559805.1. Classification (GTDB taxonomy): domain Bacteria; phylum Acidobacteriota; class Vicinamibacteria; order Fen-336; family Fen-336; genus DATBSL01. Next base: position 2,236 of record DATBSL010000372.1, on the reverse strand, counting down.
TCGGACGTCTGGATGGCGACACTCGAGCCCTGAGGCGATGGCCGGGCTGCGCTACGTCGAGCACCGGCCGCGGCCCGAGCTGCGGCCGCACGTCGAGTGCCTGTGGCTGGCCTCCGACGCGCGCGCGCGCCCGCGCAGCCCCGAGCGCGTGGTGCCGGACGGCTGCCCCGAGCTGATCGTGCACCTCGCCGACCGCTTCGCGCGCCAGCGCGGCGGCCGCTTCGTGCGCCAGCCGCAGGCGTTCCTCGCCGGCACGTTGACGCGGCCGTGGCTGCTGCGCGCCGGACGCCGCGTGCTGACGCTGGGCGTGCGCTTCCGCCCCGGCGAAATCGCGGCCCTGCTCCCGGTGTCGATGCCGGGCGCAACCGACCGCGAGACGGCGCTCGCGGCGATCGTCGGCCGCGCGCCGGCCACGGCGCTCGTGCGCTCGCTGCGCGCGTCTCGGGGCGATGCCGCGCGCTTCGCGGCCGGCGAGGCGTGGCTCGTGGAGCGGCTCGCCGCGGGCCGGCCGACGAGCGAGGCCGCCGCCGTGGTGCGGCTCGTGATGCGCTCGCGCGGAAGCCAGCGCATCGGCGAGATCGCCCGCGCGCTGGGCTTCACGCGGCGACGCCTGGAGCGCGTGTGCGCACGCGGTCTCGGGATCCGGCCGAAGCTGTTCGCCCGCATCGTGCGGCTGAACGCCGTGCTCGCAGGGCTCGAGGCCTCGGAACGCGCGAGCGCTGTCGACCTGGCGCTCGACGCCGGCTACTTCGACCAGGCGCACCTGCTGCGCGACTTCCGCGGCCTCGCGGGCCGCACGCCCCGCGCCGGGCGCGAGCGGGACGGTGAGCTCGCCCGCAACTTCACGCACCCGGAGCGGCTGCGGCTGCTGCTCGGCGGCGAGTAGCCGTCGCATTCGTCCAAGCGCCGGGCCCCGGCGGGCGGTCTATGCTCCGTGGCGTCGAGGCGATGGCCTCGGGAGGAGACCTGGATGCGAACGACACTGGCGGCCGTGATCACGTTTGCCTGCGTGTCCGCGGCGCAAGCCCAGGCGCCCGCGGGCGGCGTCGAAAAGCTGGCCTGGTTCGAGGGGCGCTGGGAGGGAGAGAGCGACGGTCTGACGATGGAAGAGCAGTGGACCTCGGTCCGCGGGGGCGCGCTCCTGGGCGTGCACCGCGACGTGAAGGGCGGCCGCATGGTCTCGTTCGAGTTCCTGCGCATCGAGGCCACGCCGGAAGGGACCTTCTACTACGCGAGCCCGCGCTCGAAGCCGCCGGTGCCCTTCAAGCTCGTCGAGTCGGGCGCTACCCGCGCCGTTTTCGAGAACCGGCAGCACGACTTCCCGCAGCGCATCCTCTACTGGCTCGACGCCAAAGGCGCGATGCACGCACGCATCGAGGGCCCGCAGGGCGGGAAGACCGTCTCGGAGGAATGGACCTGGGCCCGCCAGGGGGGGCGCTAGGCCGGGTCAGACCTCCGCCGCAGGCAGCAGGATCACCACCTCGGCTCCGCCCGCCGGGTGGTTGCGCGCCTCGACCCGGCCGCCGTGCTGCTCGACGATCTGCTGCACGATCGAGAGCCCGAGGCCGGTGCCGCCCTGGCGGCGCGTGAAGAACGGCTCGAACACGTGCGGCAGGTCGGGGATGGCGAAGCCCGGCCCGCGGTCCCGCACCGCGATGCGCACGAGCGAGCCGTCGCCGTCGAGCCGCGCGAGCTCGACCGTCACCGCGCTGTCCGCGGGCGCGTGGCGCAGGGCGTTCTCGAACACGTTCTGCAGCACCTGCACGATGCGCTTGCGGTCGACGGGCAGCGGCGGCACGTCGTCCCGCGCCACGAGCTCGACGCGCGAGCCCGCGGCGCGCGCCAGGAAGTCGCAGGCACGGGACGCCTCGTCCACCATCGCCGCGAGCGGCTCCGGCCGGCGCTCGAGCGCGCGCGGCCGCCCGTACTCGAGCAGGTCGTCCATCAGCTTGCCGAGCCGCTCGACCTGGGAGCGCAGCATGCCGAGGTGGTGGGCGACGCCCTCGGGCTTGACGCGGGCCTCGAGCGCGTCGACCGTCGAGGAGATGCCGAACAGCGGGTTGCGCACCTCGTGGGCGACGCCGGCCACGAGCGAGCCCATCGCGGCCATGCGCTCGCGCCGGCGCAGCGACTCCTCGAGCTGCGTCACTTCCTTCTCCGCGCGGTCGCGCTCGCCGCGCAGCTCCACCACGCGGCGTCCGAGGCCCGCCGAGATCGCGATGCTCGCGAACACCAT
>DATBSL010000371.1:0-6070 GCA_036559805.1 Vicinamibacteria bacterium | reverse complement strand
CGCCGACCGGCGCTCACGGCCGTATGTGATACCCTCCCAAGGGTTTCCCGCACCTCGGGAGGAGCATGACCCAGTCGAAGTCGAAGGCGCATCCGAAGAAGAAGAAGGCCCCTCAGCCGTCCCGGCCGAAGGCCGCCTCTGTGAAGTCCAAGGCCAAGCCGCCGGCCAAGGCGACGGCTCCGGCCAAGCCGGCCCCGAAGCCAGAGAAGGTGAAGCCGGAGGTCAAGGGCAAGGCTGCCGTCCCGGCGAAAGGCACGCCTCCGGGCAAAGTCATCCCTCCCGTCAAGGGCATGCCCCCAGGCAAGGGTGCGCTCCCAGCAAAAGGAGCGCTTCCGGGCAAGGGGACGCCCCTGGGAAAGGGCGCGGCACCGGGCCGTCCGCCTCGCAAGTCGTCGCGCCGCCCGTCGCTGCTGCGCCGTGGACCCGACGGAGAGATCCTGGCGCCGGGCGACCTGCTGCTGCCCGGCGGGGCGCAGCGCCAGGAAGAGGTGCTCTACCTCTTCCGCGGCTGCTCCGCGGCCGAGCACCCCGCCTTCGACGAAACGCTCGCGGAAGTGCTCGCCAAGCGCCCCGATGCCCCGGCGTCGGAGCGCGACGAGCTCGCGCGAGGCCTCGCCTGGGCGCGCGAGCGCTTCGAGCGCGGGTCGATCGAGCCGGCGATTCCGCCGCGGCCGAACGTGAGGCGCACCTTCCAGGGCGTGCTCGAGCGCGCCAAGCAGCGCCGCCGCGAGATTGGCGCCTTCCTGCGCGGCCTCGACCTCGGCCACACCGAGACCTCGCACATGGACGCGCACGGCGAGGCGAGCCTGGTGAGCCTGATGAAGCTGGCGGCGGGCCTCGAGAACCTGGCGGAGGCCGAGGAGCCTCCGCAGACCGACGCCACCGAGTTCCACCGCGTCTTCGAGCAGCTCGAGGCGGCGACGGAGACGCTGATCATCGACGTGGAGCAGACGCTTCGGCGCCTGCGGGACCGGATCAAGGCCTGAGCACGGCGGCTCGGAGACAGGCTTGAGCGCAAAGGCGGCCGGCTTCCAATACACCCTGGTCGTGGGTCCCGACTCGCCGGACCGCGCCTGGCTCGAGAGCGTGCTGATGCGGGGCGGGCTCGAGGTCGCCGCGTGCAGCGAAGCGGAGCTGCTCGCGATGCCCGACGTCGTCGCCCCGCAGCTCGCGATCCTCGACGACTCCGGCTCCCGCGAGGAGCGCATGGCCAGCTTCGCGAACCTCCTGGCCCACTCCCCGCTCACCGGGGTTCCGGTGGTCGTGCTCTCCTACGACGCCGACATCGAGAGCTTCTCGACCGCGATCACGCGCGGCGCGGCCGCCTACCTCGTGAAGCCCGTCGCGGCCGAGGAGATCGTGGCCGTGGCCCACAAGATCTCCGGCTGGCTCCGCTCCAACGACCGGACCGAGAAGCGGCGGCGGCAGCGGCGGCCCCTGATCCTGCGCGTCGACGTGGAAGTCATGGGCGAGGAGGGAAGCTTCCCCGGGCAGATCATCGACGTGAGCGGCAGCGGCTGCCGCATCGAGCTGAAGCACCCGCTGGAGAAGGGCCGCACCGTCCGCCTCACCCTCTACGGCGTGGAGGGCTCCACCGACCTCACGCTCGCGGCCGAGGTGTGCTGGCAGCGCCTCGCTCACGACGGCACCCAGGTGGCCGGCGTGAAGTTCACGGGCACGGCGGCGGTGCTGGCCAGCCGGCTGCTCGGGACGCTGTCGGGCCGGGTCTAGGACAGCTACGGCCGGCGGATCGCGACCTGGTTCGCCTGCTGCCGCGCCTGGCGGTGGTCGCTTCCGCCCATGCGCACGACCAGGCACATCTCCATGAGCCGCGAGCGCAGGCGCTGGCCGATGCGCTCGACCAGGAACTCGCGCCGGCGCAGCGGGTCGGCGGCGAGCGCCTCCTCGCGCGTCACGTCCTGGTAGTTCGTGGTGATCAGCGTCGGGCGCTGGGCCATGTAGCGGCTGTTGAGGATGTAGAAGAGCGTGTCGTTCATCCAGTCGGTCATCTTCCAGGCGCCGAGGTCGTCGAGCAGCAACACGTCCGCTTCCACGACCGGCTCGAGCACCTGCAGCTCGGTGGTCTTGGTCTCGGGATCGTAGGAGGACTTGATCTCCCGGATCAGCTCGTGGAAGTCCCAGAACTGGCCGCGCGCGCCGCGCGCGGTCACCAGCTCGCGCAGCACGGCGACGCCCAGGTGCGTCTTGCCCACGCCGTTGTCGCCGCAGAGCAGCAGCCCCAGGCCCTCGTCCGCTCCGAGGTGCGGGTAGCCCGAGCAGAACGCGACCGCCTTCTCGAGCGCTGCGGCCAGCGAGGCGCTGCCGGGCTCGAAACTCTCGAGCGAGCAGTGCGCGTAGCGCGGCGGGATGCGGCAGGCCGTCGTCGCGTCGGCTCTTCCCGCGCCGGACGCCAGGCGGCACGCGCAAGGCTTCGCGTACTCGCGGCCCTCCTTCTCCAGGATCAGGAAGCCGGTGCCGTGACAGCTCTCGCAGGCGGGATCGCTCACAGAGCCATCCTAGTTCAAGTACCCGCGCAGCCCGTGGGCCTCGCGGCTGCGGCGCAGCTTCTCCTTGGCGCGGCTCTCGATCTGGCGGATGCGCTCGCGCGACAGGCCCATCGCCTCGCCGATCTCCTGCAGCGTCATGGGCTCCTCGCCGTCGAAGCCGAAGCGCATGCGGATCACCTCGCGCTCCTTCTCGTCGAGGCCGCTCACCATGCCCTGGATGCGGCGCTCGAACGAGGTGCGAATCATCTCGACCTCGGCCGAGGGGACGCTGTCCTGCTCGAGCGTCTCGCCCAGCTCCAGCCCGCCGTCGTCGCCCACCGCGGTCGACAGCGACACGTCGTCGCCGGCGGCGAGCAGCAGCTGCTCCACCTCGTGCGGCGGCAGCGCGGTGCGCTCCGCGAGCTCGGCGGTCGTCGGCATGCGCTCGAGCTCGCCCTTCAGCTTCTCGCGCGCCGCGGAGAGCCGCGAGACCTGGCTCGACAGCTTCTGCGGCAGGCGGAAGACGCGCGCGTGCTCGGACAGCGCGTGAAAGATCGCCTGGCGCACCCACCACACCGCGTACGAGATGAACTTGACGTTGCGCTCGGGGTCGAAGCGCTTGGCCGCCTCCATCAGTCCGAGCGTGCCCTCGTGGATCAGGTCCATGAACGACATCCCGAGGCCGCGGTAGCGCTTGCCGTAGTGCACCACGAAGCGCAGGTTCGCCTCGACCAGCCGCCGCAGCGCCTCCTGGTCGCCCTCGCGGATGCGGCGGCCGAGCGCCTTCTCGTCGTCGCCCGAGAGCGGCTTGAACTTGGCGATGTCGCGGATGTAGGCGTTGAGGCTGTCGGTCGCGATCTCGCGGCGGCCGCGCGCCTCGTCGTCCGCGCCGGAAGCGTTCTGCGGCTTGCGGACCCTCTTCACCTTGCCCATAGCGCTCGCCCGGGAAAGGCGATTATACGTCGCGCTTCGCCTCTCCCGCGTCCGCGCCGCCAGGCGCCGGCGGCAGGCGCACGAGCGCCTGCTGCAGCCGCTCCTGCCAGCCCTCGAGCGCGGCGCGCGCCAGCTCCTGGCGCACCCAGGCGACGAAGCCGCCAACCTCGGACTGGACCTGCTCCATCTTGCGCCGCATGTTGAGCACGATCTCGACGCCCGCCAGGTTGACCCCGAGCTCGCGCGTCAGGTTCAGGATCACCTCGAGGCGCTTCAAGTCGTCCTCGGAGTAGAGCCGCGTGTTGCCGTCGGTGCGCGAGGGCTTGAGCAGCCCCTCGCGCTCGTAAAGCCGCAGCGTCTGCGGGTGGATGCCGTAGGCCTTCGCCACGACGCTGATCATGTAGTAGCGCGCCTTGCCCGGCTCGCTCGGCGTCTCGCTCGCGGCGCGCGCGCGTGGCATGGATCAGTCCTCGGGCAGGAGCTGCTGCAGCTCGCGCAGCAGCGAGCGGCCGCGGTCGTCCGTCACGGCGGGGATCACGACTTCCGCAACGGCCCACAGGTCGCCGCGTCCGCCGCCGTCGGGACGCGGCACGCCGCGCTTGCGCAGCCGGAAGCGCTGGCCGTTCTGCGTTCCGGCCGGGACCTCGATCGTGACGTGGCCGTCCGGCGTCGCGACCTCCACGTGGCCTCCCATCGCGGCCTGCACCATGCCCACCGGCACGCTGCAGTAGAGGTCCGCGCCGTCGCGGCGGTAGCGTTCGTGCGACTCGACCTCGACGGTCAGCACGAAGTCGCCCGGCGTCCCGCCGCGCCGGCCCGCGTTGCCGCCGCCGGGCAAGCGCACCTTGGTGCCGTTGCCGACGCCCGCCGGGATGCGGACCTCGAGCCACTCGCTCGTCATCACGCGGCCTTCGCCGCTGCAGCGCGGGCACGCCTTGTGGCGCTTCTCGCCGCGCCCGTCGCACTCGCCGCAGGGCCGCGAGAAGATCATGTGGCCGCGGCTGCCGCGCACGCTGCCGCTGCCGCCGCAGCGCGGGCACGGCACGGGGCCGATCGCCACCTCGCCGGCGGCGCGGCAGTCCGCGCACGGCTCGAAGCGCACGAGGTGGACGCGGCGGCTGGCGCCGCGCATCGACTCCTCGAAGCTCACGCGCGTCGACTGCTCGAGGTCCTCGCCGGCGGGGGCGTCGCCGCCCGGCTGCGGGTGCTCGAAGATCTCGCGGAAGCCCACGGCCTCGACGCGCACGCGCGCCTCGAAGTCGAAGCCTTCGAACCCCCCCTCCACTCGCGGCGCCACCGGGTCGGCCGCCAGCTCTCCGCGGTCGTACGCGGCGCGGCGCTGGGGGTCGGTCAGGATCTCGAACGCGCGCGCCGCCTCGACGTAGCGCTCGGCCGCCACGGGGTCGCCCGGGTTGACGGCCGGGTGGATCGCGCGCGACAGCCGCTGCCAGGCGCGCCGGATCTCGGAAGCACCCGCCGCCCGCCTCACGCCGAGCCGCTCGTAGAGGTCCATCGGCCTACTTCTTGTCCACGACCTCGGCGTCGATCACGTCGCCGTCGTTCTTCTTCGTGGCGTCGTCCGCGGGCGGCGGCGCCCCGCCGGGCGCGGTCGAAGCCTGGCGGTAGAGCGCCTCGGCCATCTTGTGGGAGGCTTTCGTCAGCTCGGCGGCCGCCGACTCGATCACCGCGCGGTCGACACCTTCGAGGGCCTTCCTGGTCGCCGCGAGCGCCTGCTCGACGGGCTCGACGTCCGCCGCGGCGAGCTTCTCGCGGTTCTCCGTGAGCGTCTTCTCCGTCGTGTAGACGAGCGTGTCGGCCTGGTTCCTGGCCTCGGTCGCCTCGCGGCGCTCCTTGTCCTCCTCGGCGTGGGACTGCGCGTCGCTCACCATGCGCTCGACCTCGTCCTTCGCGAGCCCCGAGGACGCGCTGATCGTGATCGCCTGCGACTTGCCGGTGGCGCGGTCCTTGGCCGACACGTTGACGATGCCGTTCGCGTCGATGTCGAAGGTCACCTCGATCTGCGGCACGCCGCGCGGCGCCGGGGGCAGCCCCACCAGGTGGAACTTGCCGAGCGTGCGGTTGCCGGAGGCCATCGGCCGCTCGCCCTGCAGCACGTGGATCTCGACCTGGGTCTGGCCGTCGGCGGCGGTCGAGTACGTCTCGCTCTTGCGCGTCGGGATCGTGGTGTTGCGCTCGATCATGTTCGTCATCACGCCGCCGAGCGTCTCGATCCCGAGCGAGAGCGGCGTGACGTCGAGCAGCAGCAGGTCCTTGACGTCGCCCGACAGCACTCCCGCCTGGATCGCGGCGCCCACCGCGACGACCTCGTCGGGGTTGACGCCCTTGTGCGGCTCCTTGCCGAAGTGGTCCTTCACCAGCTGCTGGACCTTCGGGATGCGGGTCGAGCCGCCGACCAGCACCACCTCGTCGATCGCGGAGGGCTCCACCCCGGCGTCCTTCAGGCACTGGCGCACCGGTCCCATCGTCTTCTCGAGCAGGTCGCCGATCAGCTGCTCGAGCTTCGCGCGCGTGAGCTTCAGCGAGAGGTGCTTGGGGCCAGAGGCGTCGGCGGTGACGAAGGGCAGGTTGATCTCCGTCTCGAGCGTCGTCGACAGCTCGCACTTCGCCTTCTCGGCGGCTTCCTTCAGCCG
>DATBSL010000370.1:0-6434 GCA_036559805.1 Vicinamibacteria bacterium | reverse complement strand
CCAGCGCACGCCCGAGCTAGGCGTGCGCATGGCGCTCGGCGCCGACGGCGGCCGTATCCTCGGCCTCGTGGTGCGGAGTGTCCTCGGCCAGGTGCTCGCCGGCATCGCCATCGGGCTGCCGCTCGCCTTCTTCGCCACGCGAGCGCTGGGCGGGTTGCTGTTCGAGATCGCACCCCACGACCCGGCTACGTTCGCGCTGGTGCCGCTCGTCCTGCTCTTGGCCGGTCTGGCCGCCGCGCTCGCCCCGGCGCGCCGCGCGATGCGCGTCGACCCGGTGGCCGCGCTGCGCTGGGAGTAGCGAGCTCAGGAGGCCTGGGACGGAAAGCCCAGCCGCCGCACGAGCTCCGCGTAGCGCGGGTCGGATCGCAGCGGCGCCAGCCGGGGATCGATCCGCAGGTATGCGAGGACCGTGGATCGCTCCTGGTAGGCCTTCTCGAGCCACTCGAAGGCGCGCTCCTTGTCGCCGAGCCCGGTGTGGACGATCGCGAAGTAGTAGGAGGGCACGTAGTTCTTTCGGGACCGATCCTCGAGCACGGTCAGGACCTGCCGCGCCGGCGCAGGCTGCCCGAACAGCCCCTGCGCGTGACCGAGCGACGCCAGCAGGTTCAGGCTCTTCGAGAGCTTCGTCGCCTGCGTGAGCGAGTCGAGCGCCTCCGAGCTCATGCCCTTCTGCTCGTAGGTGAGGCCGATGCCCCAGCGGGCCAGGGAGAGCTTGGGGTCGGTGCGGCTGATCTCGACGAGCTCGCTCAAGGCGTCGTCGTAGCGCCCCTGGAAGTAGAACAGCAGCGCCGTGTTCGCCTTCAAGGGCAGCGAGCGCGGGTCGAGCTCCTCGGCCTTGCGCAGCGCGGCGACGGCCTCCGGCATGCGTCCCGAAGCGGCGAGGAAACGACTGTACGAGAAGTGGGCGTCGGCGAAGTTCGGCCGCAGGTCGAGGGCCTGGCGGAACTCGCGCTCGGCGGCCGCCCAGTCCCACTCGTAGTACGCGCGCACGTACGCGAGCGCCGCGTGGGCCTCGGGCAGGTCCTTGTCGAGCTCGACCGCCTTCTCGGCCGCGGCGCGCGCGCGCGGGAAGACCTCGGCCGGCGACTGCGAGCTGTAAAAGGGCAGGCTCGCGTAGTAGCTCGAGATCCCGGCGTGCGCGGCCGCGTAGTCGGGCTGGAGCTCTAGCGCGCGGCTGAACTGGTCGAGCGCGCCGCGCAAGCCCTCCTCGCCGCCCTCGTCGAGCAGGAAGCGCCCGCGCAGGTACGCCTCGTACGCCTTCGCGGCGACCGGGCGCTTCGCGGCCAGGCGGCTCCGCTCGTCGAGCGTCAGCTCCGCCTCGATCCGCCCGGCGATCGCGCGCGAGATCTCGCCCTGGAGCGCCAGCACGTCCCCCAGCTCCCGCTCGAAGCTCTGGGCCCAGAGCACGGACTCGCTCGCGGCCTCGACCAGCTGCGCCGTGACGCGCACGCGATCGCCGGAGCGCGCGAAGGAGCCCTCCACGATCGCGCCCACGCCGAGCTCGCGCGCGATCTCGCGCAGCGGCTTCTTCGATCCCTTGTACTGCGCCGACGACGTCCGCGAGACCACCTTGAGCGAGCGGATCTGGGCGAGGCTCGCCGTCAGCGCCTCCGTCAAGCCGTCGGCGAAGTAGTCCTGTCCGGGATCGCCCGAGAGGTTCTCGAGCGGCCGGATCGCGAGCGAGCGCACGCGCGCCGCGTCGCCCGCACCGAACAGCCTCTGGCGGATCCGCCCGACGTCGAAGCCGACGGCCGCGACCAGCACGAGCGCGGCGAGACCTGCCGCGCCGGCCGCCAGCGCCTTGCGCGACGGTCGCGGCGACGTGGCCACTCCCGGCGCGTCGTGCCGGCTCGAGCCCTCGCGCAGGGCGAACACCAGGTCCCGCGCGGACTGGAAGCGCTGCTCCTTCGATTTTTCGAGGCATCGGCGCACCACCCGCTCGATCGCAGCCGTGGCGGCGTCCTTCGGCAGGGGCGACGGCTCGTCGCGCAGGATCGCGCTCATCGTCTCGGCGCCCGACGAGCCTGCGAACGGGCGCCGGCCGCACAGCATCTCGTAGAAGACGGCGCCGAACGAGAACAGGTCGGATCGGGCGTCCACCGCGAGCCCCTTCACCTGCTCCGGCGACATGTAGCCGACCGTTCCCACCACGACACCCGGAGCGGTCATCGCCGAGACCGTTGCCGCCTCGCTCGCGGGCTCGGCGCCCGGCTCCGGCTCTGTCAGCTTGGCGAGGCCGAAGTCGAGGATCTTCAGGTGACCGTCGCGCGTGACGAAGATGTTCTCGGGCTTGAGATCGCGGTGGACGATCCCCTTCTCGTGGGCCGAGGCCAGCCCGCTCGCGATCTGCACTCCGTACTCGACTGCCTGGGGCTCCGTCAGGCGGCCCGCGGCGAGCCGCTCGCGCAGCGTCTGGCCCTCGAGCAGCTCGAAGACCACGTAGGGAGATCCCGACTCGGCGCCGAAGTCGTGAACCGTGAGGATGTTGGGGTGGTTGAGCGCCGAGGCCGCGAGAGCCTCCTGCTCGAAGCGCCGCAAGCGATCAGGGTCCTGCGAGACTCCCTCCGGGAGCACCTTGATCGCCACCTGCCGGCGAAGGCGCGTGTCCTGGGCGCGATAGACCTCGCCCATCCCTCCCGCGCCGAGCGGCGCGAGGATTTCGTAGGGGCCTAGCCGGGTGCCGGGTGCGAGAGCCATTGGGAAGCCGCGCGATTCTATACGCGCTGGCGCCGGCCCCTAGCGGCTCGGGCGCAGGAAGCCGCTCGCGCCTTCGCCCTCGGCGCTGAGCGCGTCGTTCAGCGGGTCGTCGAGCGCGAGCAGCGCACGCACCTCGGGCTTGAGCACGGCCTGTGTCTCGGGCCGAAGCAGGCGCTTCTGGTATTGCTGCTGCGGCTTGTCCGAGCGGCAATAGAAGCAGTGCAGCGCGAGCCTTCGGGCGGGCGTGCGGTTGGCGGTGCCGGCGTGCCACAGGTGCGCGTTCATCACGACCACGTCGCCCGCGGCGCCGGTGACGAGCACTTCTTCCGCATGCGGCGCGCGCGGGTCGGCGAGCGCGTCCGCGGGCAGACGTCCCGCGCGGTGGCTGCCCGGCACCGCGCGCAGCGCGCCGTTCTCGGCCGTGAAGTCGTCGAGCATGAAGAGCGCGTTCGCGACCCAGGAGCCCCGCTCGTCGGGGATCGCGCCGACGTCGGCGTGCAACGGCTGCGCTTCGCCTCCTGGATCGGCCCAGCGCGCGTTCAGGCTGCTGAGCTTGAAGCGCGGGCCGAGCACGTGCCCGACCAGCTGGAGCACGGCCGGCTCGAGCATGCACTCGAGGAACACATCGCCCTTGTCAGCGAGGTTCGCCAGCCGGCGCGCGCCGTGCTCCAGCCGGAACTCGGCCCCCGCGCGCTCGCCCTCCTCCTTCAGGAGTTCCTCGAGCCGCCGCGCCACGCGTGCTCGGCGCGCGGCGTCGAGGACGGCGTCGAGACGCGTGAAGCCCCGCTCGTCCAGCTCGCTCCGGGCTTCCCTCGACCCGCTCATTCCTAGAACAGTACGCGCAGCGAGCCGCGGATGTCGCGCCCCGGAAGCGGAGCCACGTCTCTATGTCCATGTCGCGAGAGTAGCGGCGGCCCGGCGGCGTCAAGTGAACGGGCCCGCCGCCGTCGCGGTGATAAAGTCGAAGCATGTCCAGACAGCGTCCGCTCTCGCTCCTGACCATCCTCGCGATGCTTCCGGCGGCTCCCCCCGCCGTGGCCCAGCAGCAGGCGCCCCTCTCGCGCACCGAGGTCGTCCAGCTCGACGTGATCGTGACCGACGCGGACGGCAAGCCCGTCCGCGGGCTGACCGAGGCCGACTTCGAGGTCCTGGAGGACAAGAAGGCGCAGCGCATCACGAACTTCGTGTTCGTCGAGGGTCGGCTGCGCGCCGAGGGCGGCGCCGCGCCGGGGACCCCGGCGGCGTCGGCCGACGCGCCGGCGGGTGCGGCCGAGGAGCCGCCCGCGGGGCCGGGCCGGCACATGGTGATCGTGATCGACGACCTCCACATCGCGCCCGGAAACTTCGATTTCGTGAAGGGAGCGCTGCAGCGGCTCGTCGCCCAGTTCCTGGGCCCCGACGACTCCGTCGCCATGCTGACCACCAGCTCCCCCGCCGGGTCGAAGCAGCTCACGCAGGACAAGGCTGCCATCCAGCAGGAGATCGCCCTGCTGAAGTTCAACCAGCCGGGGATGCCGCCGGCGGCGCGCTCGGAGATGACGCCGGCGCAGGCCGAGCTGATCCTGCGCGGCGACCGGTCCGCGCGGCGCCTCGCCGGCCAGATGCTGCTCGACCAGCCCGGCAGCGTGCTCTCGGATCCGGCGAGCCCGCGCGCGGCCACCCAGCAGGGCGAGGCCGCCATCGCGTCCTCGAACGCGGGCGCGGAGGTTTCGCGCGAGTCTCAGGAGGCGATCGCCGAGCGCGAGGCCGAGCGCCAGGCGCGCGCCGTGCTCAACGACGCGCTGCGGCACTCGGTCGCCACGCTGCACGCCGTCGAGGACGTGCTCAGGAGCCTGGCGCCGCTGCCCGGTCGCAAGCTGTGCCTGCTCGTCTCGGACGGATTCCTGGTCGGCGCGGGCACCAGCGAGGAGCGCACGCGCGACATGCGCGCGATCGTCGACGCCGCGACCCGCTCGGGCGCCGTGGTCTACGCCGTCGACACCAAGGGCCTGCAGGGCGCGAGCCTCGACGCGAGCATCGCCGGCAACGCGGCGTCTCCGGGCCTGCAGGCGAGCGTCGACCGACAGGGAGTCCAGCTCGTCCGCTTGACGCTCGAGAACATCGCCGAGGACACGGGCGGCTACCTGGTCACGGGCACGAACGCCTTCGACGACGGGCTCAAGCGCGTGCTGCGCGAGAACGACAGCTACTACTTGATGGCGTACGAGCCCAGCAACAAGAAGCGCGACGGGAAGTTCCGGAGGATCGAGGTCCGCGTCAAGCGCCCCGTGAAGTACGTGGTGCGCACGCGAGCCGGCTACCTGGCTCCCGACGACAGCAAGCCGGCCAGCAAGCCCGCCGTGCGCCAGGCCTCGGCGGCGCCCGAGCCGCGCGGCATCGAGGAGACCGAGGCGCGCGCGATCATCGACGCCTCGCGCAGCGAGACCGGGCTGCCGCTGCACCTCGCGGCCGACTTCGTGGAGGTGCCGCCGGACGGCGCGCTCGCGGTCGTGCGCGCGCACGCCGACGTGAGCGCGCTCACTGAAGGCGCCGACGCCGGCGTCGCGGTCGACTTCCTCGGCGGCGTCTACGACGCTTCCGGCAAGGCTGTGGGCCCGGCGTTCGGCCGCCACACGCCGGTTCCCGCCGCGGCGCTGGCGCAGGCGCGCAAGGAGGGAGTCTTCTTCCAGCAGCGCCTCGCGCTGCCGCCGGGCCGTTACGAGATCCGCCTGGCGGCGCGCGACCTGTCGCGCACCAAGCTCGGCGGCGCGAGCCAGTGGGTCGAGATCCCCGACCTGAAGACGGGCGCGCTCACGCTTTCGGGCCTGTTCCTCTCGACCGCGACGCCCAAGGCGGCCGGCGCGGGCGGCGAGGACCTGCGCGACGTGCAGGCGCTGCGCCGCTTCAAGAACCGCGACAGCCTCTTCTTCCAGGTCTACGTCTACAACCTGCGCGGCGAGGCCGAGGGCGCGAGCGACGCGGTGCTCCAGGCACAGCTGCGGCAGGGCGAGACGCTGGTCGCGGCCTCGCAGCCCCAGCCGATCAAGCTCGAGCGCAAGGACGGCGCGCTCCTCCCGCAGACGAACGGCATGCCGCTCGAGAGCCTGCCGCGCGGGAGCTATCAGCTGCGCGTGGTGGTGATGGACAAGAAGGCGAACGCCACGGTCAACCGCCAGGTGGACTTCACGATCGAGTAATGCACTCCCGGGACGTGTCCCAGCCTGGCCACCCGGACACGTCCCGGGAGATCTGAGCCGTGCCGTTGACCTGGAGTGTTCGATCTCTCTTTGTTGTTGGTCTGCTGAGTCTGTCGTTGGTCCGCGATCCATCCTACGGCTGGCGGATCTCCAGCACCTGGTCGGCCTTCACGTTCTCGAGCCGCGTCGTGGTCTGGTCGGGCCACAGCACCTCGACCCAGTCGGCCTTCGCGTTCGGCCCGAGGCCGAAGTGCTGGCGCTTGTCGCACTGCGACACGTAGCTCGTGCCGCTGCGCACGAGCCGCTGCATCGACAGCGCTCCCGCCTTCACGCGCACCACCGCCCCTATCGCACTCTTGTTCCTCCCCTTGCCCACGGGCTTCACCCACAGCCAGTGGCCGACGGGCTCGAGCACGTTGCGCAGCACCTGCGGGGGGCCGTCCAGGTCGTTCAGCACCAGGTCGACGCGCCCGTCGTCGTCGAGGTCGGTCATCGCGAGCCCGCGCGAGACGCGCGGCTGCATGAGCGCATCTCCGTAGCGCGCGGCGACCTCCTCGAACG
>DATBSL010000369.1:0-6288 GCA_036559805.1 Vicinamibacteria bacterium | reverse complement strand
CGCCGCGCGCGGCGACTAGCGGATCAGATAGAGCTCCCGCTGCCGCGGGCGGAAGAACTGGTAGCCCGCGTCGGAGAGCCAGGCCGGGTCTTCCTGCATCACGAAGACCTTCTGTCCCTCCCACTCGGGGACGGGCGTCGCCGTGTTCAGCTCGATCGCGATCCAGGAGCCCGGACGCAGCGGACGCGGGCCGCTCTCACCGCGTCGCGCCGCGCGAAAGTCGATCGACGGCCCGAGGCCGTGACCCTGGTTGCCGAGGGGATGGCAATAGATCATCGCCTCGATCCCCTTCTCCTTCATGACGTCCATCGTCGCCGTGTACAGCTCTCCCGAGTCCTTTCCGGGACGCGCACCGCTCATGAGCACGTCCTGCAGCGTCGCCGTGTTCGCGAGCGCCTGCTTCAGCCCGAGAGGCGCGTCCTTCTCACCCGGGCGCAGCACGTACGCCATGCGCTGCCAGTCGGTGTCCCAGCCCATGTAGGAGATGCCAAAGTCCACGTGCAGCAGGTCGCCGGCCTCGATCACCGTGGCTTCGGGCTCGACGGCCAGGAAGCCGCGCGAGCTGGGATTGGGCCGGCCCTTGCGCTGCACGCGCAGGTCGGGCTGAAACCAGGTGCGCACGCCTGCGACCCATAGCGCGTCGTAGAGGAAGCGGCGCACGTCGCCTACCTTCGTCTTGCCGGGCGTGATCACCTCCCTCGAGAGCGCGCGGCGCGCGAGGAGCTCGGTCAGGTGGACCGCGGGCTCGTAGTAGGTGCGCTCCTCCGGTAGCCGCGTGTCGAGGTATTCCTCGACGAAGGCCTCGACTCCGACGAAGCGCTGAGTCGCCTCGGGGCCGAGGATCTTCGAAAGCAGGTTGTAGGTGTCGTGGGTCAGCGTTCGCATCACGCCACGTCGGCCCGAGATGCCGAGGCCGATCCGCTTGGGCGGATGGGCTGCGAGGAGCTCCGGCAGCACCTTGTCGGCGGGCCGCGGCTCGTCCGGCGCCTCGAAGAAGCGCTTCAGCGACTCCTCCGAGAAGCCGGCGATCGCGACCCGGCGCAGGCCCTTGTCCCCGGCGTCGATGAACACGAAGTAGTCGCGGTTCCCCGCGTACGGGCGCGGAGGGGCGACGGCCTCGGTCAACGGATCGGCGTGGAACTCCTCGTTGACCACGATCCACCAGTCGAGCTGGTGCTTCCGCATCATCGGGAGCAGGGCTGCGTGCCGGCGCTCGAGGAAGTCCTCGCGGACCCGCGTCTGCTCGGACCACGTGAGGAGCTTCGGCGGCGGCTCGGCGGAAGGCGCTTCAGGAGCGCCGAGCTGGAGGAGCACGATAGCGAGGGCGACACGGCCGGGCTTGAGCATCACGCCGCCTATCCTATGGCGTCGGCGGCGCCCGCGGGCCTCATGCGTCCCGCGACGTCGCACGCTAGACTGTCCGGATGGCCGGGAAGCCTAAATCGTCGCCGCGCGCCCTGACCACGGGAAAGCCCCCGCAGGCCGTGGCCGACGGCCCCGGGCCCGACGACCTGCGCCGGGCCCGCGAGGTGCTCGAGGCCGTCGTGGCCGACCGGGCGCTCCTCGCGCAGCTTTCCGACGAGGAGCGGACGCGGCTCCTGGTCGCTGCCGGACGGACGGTCCACGCGGACTTGAAGCAGAAGCGGCGGCTGGTGCGCTCGCTGCGCTCGGCCGAGCGGCAGCGGGCGCTCTCGCGCGACCGCACGGTGGTGGCGGCCAGTGGGATCCGCGCCGCCCGCCAGGACGAGGTGTTCGTCGCCCCAACGCGGCTCCTGTCCGAAGCGGGTGCTGCGACGTATCGCGAGGTCGAGAACCCGCGCACCTGCTACGTGTGCAAGACCGAGTACCGGCGAGTCCACCACTTCTACGACTCGATGTGCCCCGAATGCGCCGAGCTCAACTACGAGAAGCGCTTCCAGACCGCCAATCTGCGGGGGCAGGTCGCGGTCGTCACGGGGGCGCGCGTCAAGATCGGCTACCAGTCGGCGCTCAAGCTGTTGCGCGCCGGAGCGACGGTCGTCGCCACGACGCGCTTCCCGCACGACGCCGCCCGGCGCTACGCGAGCGAGCCCGACTTCGAGCTGTGGAAGGAGCGGCTCCAGGTTCACGGCCTCGACCTGCGCCACTCGCCGAGCGTCGAGATCTTCTGCAGCCTGCTCGAGCGCTCGCTCCCCCGCCTGGACCTGATCGTCAACAACGCCTGCCAGACCGTGCGCCGCCCGCCCGGGTTCTTCGGGCACCTGCTCGAGTTCGAGGAGCGCGATCCGTCCGGGCTTCCGCCCGAGCTGCGCCCGCTCGTCGCGCGCCACCACGAGTGCGTGCGGCTGCTCGACTCGGCCGGCGAGGGCGGGCGCCGGGAGAGCCTCCCGGCGGGTGGCGGCTCGCGATCCGAGGAGGCCTCGGGCCTCGTGGCCTGGCGCGGCGGAGGGGCCGGGCTGGGGCTGCGCCACTCGGCGCGGCTGTCGCAGGTCGGCTTCGACTTCGACGAGTCGGCACGGCGCGAGGACCTGTTCCCGACGGGTGCGCTCGACGCCGACCTGCAGCAGGTCGACCTGCGCGCCGTCAACTCCTGGCGCCTCACGCTCGCCGAGGTCGGCACGCCCGAGATGATCGAGGTCCAGCTCGTCAACGCAGTGGCGCCCTTCGTGCTCTGCGCCCGTCTGAAGCCGTTGATGCTGCGGACACCGGGGCGCGCCAAGCACATCGTGAACGTGTCGGCGATGGAGGGCATCTTCTCTCGCGGCACCAAGACCGACCGCCACCCGCACACGAACATGGCCAAGGCGGCGCTCAACATGCTGACGCTCACCTCGGCGCGCGACTACGTGAAGGACGGGATCCACATGAACGCGGTGGACACCGGCTGGGTGACCGACGAGGACCCGTTCGTGCACGCCGCGCGCAAGAAGGAAGAGCTGGGCTTCGAGCCGCCGCTCGACATCGTAGACGGCGCGGCGCGCGTGCTCGACCCGTTCCTCGCCGGGGCCAACACCGGCGAGCACGCTCACGGCAGGTTCTTCAAGGACTACAAGCCCTCGAGCTGGTGAGCGCCGGCTGCTTCAGCCGCACCTCGACGCCGAAGGCTCAGCTTCATGCGAGCGAAACATCCCCGCTCTTGGGGTCAGTCGCCGGCGGGCGGGCGGCCATGTACGCGCCGCCGATCAGGACGAAGGCCTCGAAGTACGTCAGCAGCGCGAAGCTGATCGAGACGTAGTACGGACCCTGGCTCGTCTGCAGGTCCAGGAGCGGCAGCGCCCGCAGGTAGACCCAGCGCACCGCCTCGGCCACGACGCCGGCGGCTATCGACGCAGGCAGCACCTCGCGCGATCTCACCGGGTGGTTGGGCAGATAGCGGTAGAGCAGGAAGATCGCGGCAACGGAGAGCGCGAGCGCGCTGCCGCGCAGGACAGCGTAGGACAAAGCCCGCTCCGCCAGGCTCGCGAGCGGCAGGCTCTCGACGACGTTCTGCAGTGCCGCGGTGAGGACCACGAACACGAACGCGAGGCAGACGCCCGCGCCCGTCAGCAGGACGCCGACTGCCTGGTTGCGCCAGTACGGACGGTGCTGCCGCGCGCCCCAGAGCGTGTTGAGCGCGGTCTCGAGCGGGATGAAGACGCCGGCCGCGCCCATCAGGATCCAGAACCCGCTCGCGAGCGTGAGCTCGCTCCCGTGCTGCTCGACGGAGGCATCCAGGTTCCGGAGCAGGAATGCCTGGCCCTCGGGGTAGTACTCCCGCAGCGTCTCGCGGATCACGGCCACACCCGCGGGCCAGTGCAGCAGGTCGCCCGTGACCCAGACCAGCAGCAGGCAGAAGGGGTAGAAGCCGACCAGCGCGAAGAACGCCAGGCCCGCGCTGTAGGCGTGGCTCTCCGTGCGGAGCACGAGGTGCTCGAGAAGCGGCAGCGGGTGGTTCAGATGCCAGCGTACGCGCGCCGTCGCACTGGGCTGCATCCGCTCGATTGTAGCGGGGCGCCTCAGTCGCGCAGCGCCGCCCGCACCCGCGTCACCAGCCCCGCGAGAGCGTCGTTCTCGATCCAGCGCGCGACCACGACCAGGTCGCTCGTCGGATCGACATAGACCGCGTTCGTCCCGTTCCCGAGGTGCGCGTACGCTGTCTCGGGCGCGTCGGGCAGGCGCTTCTGGCCGGTGTTCAGGAAGAAGTTCATGAAGCCGTAGCCGGGCTCGACGGGCGTCGGCGTGAGCGCTTGCGCGAAGAAGCGCTCCGAGAGAAGCCGGCGATCGCGCCACTGCCCGCGCCGGAGGGTGAGCAGGCCGAAGCGCGCGAGGTCGTAGGCGGAGATCTGCATCCCCCCGCCCCAGTGGCCGCCGCCGCTCACCGACTGGATCCGCTCCCCGTCGAGCACGATCCAGGAGTTGTCGTAGCCCTGCCAGCGCCACGTGCGCGACGCGCCGATCGGGTCCAGGAGCTCGTCGCGCAGGACCTGCGGCAGCGGGCGGCGCCAGACGTGCGTGAGCGCCAGGCACAGCGCGTTCACCCGCACGTCGTTGTACTCGTAGACGGCGCCGGGCTCGTTTCGCCGCCGCGTGGTCCAGGTGGCGGGATCGGGGTCGGGGCGATCGGCCCAGTCCGGCTTGTCCCAGAGCGTGCCTTCCCAGTCGCTCGTCTGGCGCAGCAGGTGCTCCCAGGTGATCTTGCGGTTGTGCTCGGAGGCGAACTCCGGCAGCGGCATGTCCTCGTGGACCTTGCGTGTGAAGTCCCGGATGAGGCCGCGGTCGAGTGCCATGCCCGCGACCACGGCGACGAAGCTCTTGGTGACGCTGAAGGTCGTGTCGACACGGGCGGGCTCGCCCCACTCGGCGACCAGGTAGCCTCGCCGCAGCACCAGCCCCGTCGGCTCGCCGCGCACCGAGAACGGGCCGACCGGCTGGTTGAAGGGCTCCTTCGCGAACGTGTGCATGTGCGCGACCGCCAGGTCCCGCGGCGCCTTGCGCTCGCTCGCGATCGCGAACGCCACCGCTTCCTTGAGCAGCGCCGGATCCAGGCCCGCCGCCTCCGGGGCGCGGCGCTCCCAGTCGAGCTCCGGGTAGTAGGCGGCGCGCGCGGGCCTGCCGCCCGGCTTCTCCGCCCCGACGGCGGGCGCGGCGAGCGCGAGCGCGGCGACGACAGGAGCGAGCGAGCGCATCATGGATGCCTCCGAGGCCGCGACGCTATCACCGGTCGGGCGGCGGATGCACCACGTACGCTCCTCATTCGCCCTTCAGCAAGCGCTTCGTGTAGCCCGCGGCGACGAGGCCCTCGTAGGCCGCGGCCACGTCGGGCGGAATCTCCTGGGGCGTCGAGAAGCCGTTGTTCGCGTAGACAGAGAGCCGCTGCAGGTCGCCGACCATGATGTGGATGACGTCGTCCCGGGAGATCCCCTGGCTCGTGTAGTCGTCGAAGCTCAGCTGGGGCGACGTCACGACGAGCTCGAGCTCTGGCCAGCGCACGCCGAACGTCGCGAGCGTGCGCCGCTCCATGTACGGCTTCTGCACGGCGATCGCGGAGCGCGGCAGGACGCCGCGCTCCGCGAGCAGCCGCCGCGAGAGCTCGACGTTCTCGCCCGTGTTCGTGGAACGGCTCTCGAGCAGCAGCGCGTCGCGCGGCACGCCCATGCCGAGTGCCATGTCGGCGAACACCTCGGCTTCCGGCCGCGTCCACATCCCGCTCGTCAGGCTGCCGAGGCCGCCCGACATCAGGACGAGCGGCGCCCAGCCCGCGAGGTACAGCTCGGCCCCGCGCTCCGCCACGCGCGTGTCGTGGCTGCCCAGCACGAAGATGCAGTCGGCCTTGCGCAGGGCATGGCCGACGTGGTGGTAGTCCCAGACCGTGCGCGCCCAGGCGTCGATGCTCATGTCACGGTCCGATCCTCGGTGCAAATCATCGGCTCGGCTGTCGATTGTCCGTTACTCCGCAAGGGGGATCTTCGTAGGGGGAGATCACGCTTGCGTTCCTATTCTGGGGGGACTTCGTCCCCCCAGGCCCCCCTATGTGGCTCGAGTTGCCTTTGACCGATGACGCGAGAGCTATGATGCGATGGCATGTTCCCCGAGCCCAAGTTCACCGCGCTCGACGACGCGCTCTACCAGTACCTGCTCGCGCACCGCTCGCCCGACGACGAGGTCGTCCGCGAGCTGCGCGAGGAGACGGCGCGGCTCGGGGACTCGGCCGTGATGCAGGTCGCGCCCGAGCAGGGCAGCTTCCTGCGCCTGCTGGTAGCCGCGATCGGCGCGAGGAGCGCCATCGAGGTCGGCACGTTCACGGGGCTGTCGTCGCTCTCGATCGCGCGC
>DATBSL010000368.1:0-8109 GCA_036559805.1 Vicinamibacteria bacterium | reverse complement strand
CCTCCGGCCCGGGCCGCGGCTACGAGAGACGTGCGTACCACCGCCGCCATCGAGGCGAAGCTCGCCCGAGACCCGCGCCTCGGGCAGCTCGACATCGACGTGACGACCACCGACGGCCGCGTCACGCTCGCCGGGCGCGTGGAATCGGCGGGTGACCTGCTGCGAGCGATCCAGATCGCCTTCGCCGAGACGAACGTGCGGCAGGTCGTGTCAACGCTCCAGGTCTCGCAGCGTCAGGCTCGCTTCGAGCACCCGGTCCTCCCGCACTGAGCCGACGCGTGAATGCCCACGTCCGGAAGGGCACGTGGGCGCAGCTCAAGGGCCGCGTCAAGCGGCAGTGGGGGCGCCTGACCGACGACGACAGCGTGCGCCGCGACGGCGAGCGCCAGGTCTTTCTCGGCAAGCTGCAGGAGCTCTACGGGCGCACGCGCGAGCGGGCCGAGGCCGAGCTGGAGCAGTGGCTGGCTGCTGCGCCTGATCCGCGCAGCTCCTCCGACCTGTAGCGCGCTGCGTTAGCGACATTGCGCCGCATGACGCACTGCGTTATGCTGGCGTGGTGACGCGCACCCGAGCCTCCGCCCCGCGCACGATCCGGCGCTACGGCAACCGCAAGCTCTACGACCCGGTCGACCGCCGCTACGTGACTCTCGCAGAGCTGGCGCGGCTCGTGGCGCGCGGGCACGACGTGCGCGTGCTCGACCAGGCGACCGGCGCGGACCTCACCAACCTCACGCTCGCGCAGGCCCTGCTCGACTCGGTCCGGGACGGCGCCAGCCGGATCCCGCGCGAGGCGCTCCGGCAGCTGATCCGCTTCGCGGCCGGCCCGGGGGCGCGTCGGGCCGACTGGCCGGAGCCCGAGGACTGGGCTCAGCGGGCGCGCCAGGAGGCCGAGCGGCTCGTCGCGCGCCTGCTCGCCGCCGGCCGCCTCAGCCTCGACGACGCGGTGGCGCTGCGCCACGGGTTGTCCGAGATCGTGGAGCGCCTGGTGGGCGAGGCCGGAACCGGCGTCGAAGCGCGGCTGCGCTCGCTCTTCGCGAAGGGCGGGGCCGCCGCGGGCCGCTCGCTCGGCGCGCTGCGCGGCCGGATCGAAAGCTACGTCGAGACACCCGCCCGCAAGACGAAGGTCCCGGCGCGCCGCGGAACGCGGCGCGCCCGGAAGTGATCAGGAGGATGCGAATGGCGACACGGAAGAAGGCTCCTCGGCGCGTGGCGGCTCGTCCCTCGCGGGCGAACCGCCTGGAGCGGACCTGGACGGACACGCGCAGCGCGCTGCGCTCGGCCGAGGCGCGCGTCGGCAGGAAGGTGGCCGAGCTCGTCGAGCAGACCGGGCTCCCCACCCACGAGCTGCAGCAGCGGGCGGAGGCCTGGCGCGTCCGGCTGGGACAGGAGGGCCGCAAGGCCCGCAAGCGCGCGCTGGCGGGCCTCGCCGAGCTGCAGAAGCGCGCTCGCCGCGACGGCCGCTCGCTGAGCCGCGGCGTGGACGACGCCGTGGCGC
Source organism: Vicinamibacteria bacterium (assembly GCA_036559805.1). GTDB lineage: Bacteria > Acidobacteriota > Vicinamibacteria > Fen-336 > Fen-336 > DATBSL01. The sequence continues at coordinate 6,614 of DATBSL010000368.1, read as the reverse complement.
GCGCGCTCGCCGCGCTCAACATCCCGACGCGCCAGGAGGTCCAGGAGCTCTCACGACAGGTCGCGCGGCTGAGCGCACGGGTCGACCGGCTGCGCCGCTAGTCGGGTAGACTCCGCCCGCATGAAGGCCGCCCCGAGGCCCGGGCCGCCCGGCGCGTCGAGGCGGCGGTCGAAGATCGCTCTCGTCTGCGCCGGCGGCGGCGTCACGGGCGCCGTGTACGAGATCGGCTGCCTGCGGGCGCTCGACGAGCTCGTCGACCGCGACCTGAACACGCTCGACCTGTACGTCGGCATCTCCGGGGGCGCCTTCGTGGCGTCGCTGCTGGCGGCCGGCGTCTCGCCGCGCGAGATGTACGACGAGGCCGTGCGGCCCGGCCAGGGGTCGCTGGGAGCCGCGTCCGCGGACGTGTTCCGCCTCGGCGCCGCCGAGTTCCTGCACCGGGCCGGCCGCGCGCCCGCCGTCCTGGCGCGGGCGCTGCGCACCAGCCTGTCGGAGGACGGGCGCAACTGGAGCGACCTGGCGTGGTCGCTTTTCGAGCTCCTGCCCGCGGGGCTGCTCACCACGGCCGGGATCCAGGAGTACCTGCAGCGCGTGTTCCAGGCGAGGCTCGGCGGCGACCGCTTCGCGGACCTGCCCCGCGCGCTCAACGTGGTGGCGGTCGACCTCGATAGCGGCGAAGCCGTGGCTTTCGGGAGCCGCGGCCGCCCCGACGTGCCCGTCTCGAAGGCGGTCCAGGCCTCGACCGCGCTGCCTGGGCTCTACCGCCCGGTGCGGATCCGGGGGCGCGACTACGTCGACGGCGGCGTGCGCAAGACCGCCCACATCAACCTCGCGATCCAGAGCGGGGCCGACCTGGTGATCTGCATCAACCCGATCGTCCCGTACCTGAACGACACCGCGCGCGGCGCGCTGCGCGGCCACCTGAGCAACCGCGGCGTGACCTGGGTGCTCGACCAGGTGATGCGCATCATGCTCCACGGGCGCATGCAGTACGGGCTCGAGCGCTACCGGCGCGAGCACCCCGGCGTGGACATCCTGCTGATCCAGCCCACGCGCGACGACATGCGCATGTTCGGCTACAACATCATGCGCACGAGCGCCCGCCGCGTCGTCGCCGAGCACGGCTACAGGAGCGCGCTCGCCTTCTTCCGCAGGACCGCCGCGCGCCAGCGCCGGCTGCTCGAGAAGCACGGCGTGGCCCTCGCCGCCCCGAGCCGCGTGCGCGAGCTGCCGGCGCCACGGCAGCAGCGCGCGGGCGTCGCGCGCGCGCTGGCGGGTGCCCTCGACCGGCTCGAGTCGAAGCTCGCGCGCTAGCCGAACCAGATCGAGCGCCGGCGCGCGAGCCGCCCGTCCAACATCTGCTGCAGGGTGGCGCGCACGCTCTCGGCGATCCGGTTCACCAGGATCGGGTCCTCGGCCCCCTCGGGACCGTGGGCGGAGAGATCGATCGGCTCGCCGAAGTCGATCGACCACTTGGTCGGCAGCGGCAGGAGGCCCAGCGGCCCCAGCCACGGGAAGGTGGGAGTGAGCGGGACGTACGGCAGCCCGAGCGGGCGGCCGACCCAGTCGGCCTTCCCCACCACCGGGTGGATCTCCTCGGCGCCGACGATCGCGCACGGGATGATCGGCGTGCCGCTGCGCAGCGCGACGCGCACGAAGCCGCCGCGCCCGAAGCGCGCCAGCTTGTAGCGATCGCGGAAGCGCTTCCCGATCCCCTTCACGCCCTCCGGGAAGACGCCCAGGAGCTCGCCGCGCCGCAGCAGGCGCTCGGCGTTTTCCGGGTTGGCGCGCACCGAGCCCGACTTCGTCAGCATCGGCGCGAGCACCGGCAGGAGCGCGAACATGTCGAGGGCCAGCATCCGGCACAGCCGCCGCGCCGGGTGCTCGTGGCGGATCGCGAGCTGCAGCATCAGCCCGTCGTAGGGAAGGACACCCGAGTGGTTCGCGACCACGAGCCCCGGGCCGCTCGCGGGCACGTGCTCGGTCCCGCTGGCCTCGACGCGCCACCAGACGGCGTAGAGGAACTCGAGGAAGGGCTCGAGCGTTCGCGCGAAGCGCGGGTCCGCGCCGAAGTCGTCCGTCTCCTCCGAGTGCCACGCGAAGAAGAGCGCGCGCTGCACGCGCGCCAACGTCGCCCAGCTGAGCCCGCCCGCCCCCGAGCTCACGGCGCGCGCCAACGCGACCAGCAGGCTCTCGCCCTCCCCCGACTCGCGCAGCCGACGGAGCTCCTGCTCGAGCTGCCCCACCCGATGCCGTAGCCGCTCCCCTTCGGCCGAAGCGCCCGGCCCGGATTCCGGCTTCCGGCTGCGCGGCCGGCTGGCAATCGGGACGACCTTCGGCTGGCCGCTCACGCGCCCGTCTCCCGCGCGTCGCCCGTCCCGCCCTCGAGGGGCGCCGGGAGCTCGCTCGGCCGGCCGGGAAAGCGATAGCCGACGAACGAGGCCAGCGCTTCCCGGCTGGAGTGGCGAGCCGTGAAGCCGAGCTCGAGCCGAGCCTTCTCGCCGTCGGCGATGCAGGGAAAGCGCGCGTAGTCGACGAAGCCGCCCGGCGCCTCCCCGACGCCGGAGGCCCACAGCAGGTCGGCGAGCGGGTAGGCGGCCGGATGCGGCACGGGCAGGGTCACCTTGTCGGCCAGGTGGAGCGCCGTGAGCAGCGTGAGCGTCGACCGCGGCACCACGTTGACGACGCCCGAGGGCGCCGCAGCGAGCGCCAGCATCGCCGCGTCGAGCGCGTCGTCCGGGTGCAGCAGCTGCACCAGCGGGTCGTAGCCGAGCACGACCGGCACCAGGCGCTTGCTCAGCAGCCGCGTGTAGTACGTGTGCACGCCTGGGCCGACGAGCGTCGCGAAGCGCAGCACCGTCACGCCCAGACCCGGGTAGCGGCGCGAGAACGAGAAGGCGTGCGCCTCGGCCTCGAGCTTGTCGCGCACCCAGCCGAGCCGGGACTCGGCGTCCGGCTTGCGCTCCTCGGTCAGGAAGCACGGGTTCTGGCCGCGCGCGCCGTAGACCGCGGTGAACGACCGCAGCACGAGGTGCCGGACGCCGGCGGCGGCGGCCGCCGCCGCCAGGTGCAGCGTGCCGATCGACTCGAGCTCGTGCGCGTAGGCCTCGTCGCGGCGCGGGCTGGTGAAGAACGCGGCGTGGAAGACAGTCTCCACGTCCTCCTCGCGGAACACCTCCACCAGCCGGCGGTCGGCTCCGGGCAGCGTGAGGTCGACCATGCGGTGCCGGACGCCCGAGAGCGTCGTCGGCGGCGGCGTGATGTCCACGGCGAGGACGGCGTCTGCGCCGTGCGCGGCGACCAGCCGCCGCAGCAGCCGCCCGCCGAGGAACGACGCCGTGCCGGTGAGCGCGATCCGGGCCAAGCGCTACCCGGAGGCCCGGCCGCGCGCGCCGCGCTTCTTCACCGCGCGCTTCGCCCGCGGCTTCGGCTTGAGCGCCGCCAGCTCGCGTTCGAGCGCGTCGATGCGCGCGATCGCCCGCTTCAGCTCGCCTCGGCTCGGCACGTTCATCTGCCGCAGCACCTGCGCCACGGCCTGCTCGAGCTTCTCCTTGCCCTTGAGCGCCCCGGCCATCGCCTGCATGAAGCGCGGATTCGAGCTGAGCTCGGCCGAGACCTGCGTCAGCACCTCTTCGCCGCGCGAGCGCAGGCGGTTCAGAAAGCCGGGGTCGTCCGCCATCGGGGGCTCCTTCCGGCCCGATCGGGCCGAAAGCGAGGATACGCCCGCCGCTCGCGGTGCGCCAGGCGCCTCAGCGCGCGCTGAACGAGCGCAGCTCGAGCTTGTCGGCCAGCAGCTGGCGGAATTCGCGCGCCGGGATCGCCGCCACCTGGCGCCCGGTCTCGTACTCGATCTCGTCGATCGCGTGCTCCCAGGCCCGCTCGCGGCGGGCGATCTCGTCGGGATCGCGCACCTTCGCGTACTCCTGCACGTAGCGGTTGTGGCGGCACAGCATCCGGAAGCTCATCGCCGTCTCGGGCCTGCGGATCGGGAGCCCCAGCAGGCGCACGTCGTTGCCCACGTCGTGGATCGGCTGGCCCCACTCGCCGTAGACGCCGAAGATCGAGCCCAGCTTCTCGACGACGCCCGCGAGCTTCTCGTCGCCGGCGGCCCGCAGCACCGCCTTGTAGAGCGGCAGCGTGACGTTGCGCGACAGCGTCGGATCCGACATGCGCACCTTGACGTCCAGCTCCTCCTCGACGATGCGCATGATCTCCTCGGAGCGGATGCGGTTGTCGGTGGCCAGGTGGATGCGCGCCCCGATCGCCTCGGGCGCCGTGAGCGCCGCGAGGATCCCGGCCGCGACGCGGTCGACCGGCACCAGGTTGATCTCCGCCGAGCGGTCCCCCGGGAAGGTGGTCGCGATCCGGCCCACCACGAGCGCGCGCAGCCTGTCCCCGGGCTCGCGCCCCAGCTGCGCCAGCGCCTCCTGCGCGCGGCCGAACGCGTTGATCGGGGCGTTCAGCACCTTGGTGTCGCCGCGGTTGTTGCCCGTGCGCGCCTGCCCGATCACGATCGAGGGCAGAAGCTGCGTCACGCGCAGCCCGTCGTGCACGAGCGCGCGGTCGGTCTCGATCGAGGCCATCGCCTTCGTGAGCTCGTAGTAGTTGTTGTAGAAGTGGCGCGGGAACTTGAGCGCGTGCTCCTGCGCGATCGTGCGCTTGCGCCGGCCGTGGATGTACGAGGTCTCGATCGCGACGTGGGCCACGAAGCGCGAGCCAGGCGCCGCCTGCACCGCCCTCGAGAACGCGAGCGCGTTGCGGCAGCCCAGCACGTTGGCGCGGAAGGAAGCCTCGTAGGGATCGTCGAACGAGACGCTCGCCGCGCAGTGCACCACGTGGGTCAGCTCGCGGCGCAGCCGCTCGAGCTCCGCCGGGACGATCCCGAAGTCCGGCTTCTCGACGTCGCCCTCGACGAAGCGGAAGCGCGAGGCCAGCTTGCCCGAGACGTGCAGGCGCTTGAGCAACAATGCGCCGCGCTCGCGGGCTGAGAGCACCTTCAGCACCTGCTTCGTCTTGCGGTCCCGGATCGTCTCCGGCCGCACCACCGAGACGACCTCCTCGACGTAGGGGTGGGCCGCCGCCTGCGCCAGCAGCTCCTTGCCGACGAACCCGGTGGCGCCCGTCAGCAGCACCGTGAGGCGCGGGCGCTTTCCGAGCGCCGCGAGCTGGGCGCGCGCCTGCTTCTGCAGGGCCGTGACGCGCGCCTTCACCTCGCGCTCCGTGAGCTGCGTCGGCTCGCGGAACTGGAACTCGTAGTCGCGCGTGGTCACGCCGAGCAGGCGCTTGACGCGTGCCGCGTCCCCGGGGTTCCCGGTGAGGTCCGCGACCGTGCGGCCGACGCGCGCGCCCACGCGCTCGATGCCCTGGAGCCCTTTCTTGACGAGGCTCTCGTTGCCGGTGACGTGGATCAGCCGGCTCGCCAGGAATTGCGCCGCAATCTCGACGGGGTGCCGGTCGCGGTGGGCGTGGACCAGGAGTTCGGCCGGGTCGATCGGGTCGCTGAGCGGCTCTCCGGTCGCCCGATCCACCTTGACTATGTACTCGCCGGGGGACATCTCCACGGCGGGCTCGGCCGCGGGCGCCGCGCGACGCCGGCTGCGCCGCGCCGGCGGGCTCATGCGCCTGGTGCTGGCCGGCGCGTCTTTCCGCGTGCTCCTGGCCATGCGAGCGCCAGCCTACTCCATCGCCCCGCCAATGGCACGGCGCTTGCTAGACTGCTTGTGACCATCGCCGCGACGCCGGGGATCGTGTCCCCGCCGCGCAGGCGTGAGGAGGATTGAGATGAAGGTCTTCACGAAGGCTGGACTGGCCGTGCTGATGGCTGCTGCCGTAGGCGCGCCTGCCCTGGCTCAAAACCTGACCAAGGAGCGGGCCAACATCCTCGCGGTCGACTGGAACGCGATGCAGGTGCGCATGAAGGATCCCCAGGGCCGTGAGAGGACATGGAAGGTCAAGAACGACGCCACTGTGGTCTTCACGGACAAGCGCGACGAGTTCCCCAACCCGAAGCTCACCGACCTCGTCGCGCCGATGTACGTGCACTTCACCTACAACGCGGACACGAAGGAGATCACGGCTTTCGACGTCGCCGAGGTGGGCTTCGAGCCCTCGCGGACCAAGGATCCTGGCCCGGCCACGGCATCGCAGCAGCAGGCGACGATCACGGCGGTGGACGCGAACGTGGGCCAGGTCGAGGTTCAGCTGCCGTCCGGCCGCAAGACCTACGTGGTCGACCCGAGCAACCAGCTCCGCAATTTCAAGGCTGGCGACCGCGTCACGCTCTCGATCGCGAAGCAAGGCGACCGGGAAGTCGTGACCGCCATCAGACGCCGGTAGCCCTAGTGGAAGTCCCTGGCCGGAGTCGCAGGTGCTCCGGCCAGGGCCGGTCGCACGGCGACGGCCCGCACCGAAAGGCCGTCGGTCGCCTGCAGCACCCCGTCGATCTCCAGGAAAGCCGCGCGCGTGAGCGTCACGCGCTCGCGCTCGAATAGATCGGGGCGCACGATCGCGTTGACGAGCCCCGTCTCGTCTTCGAGCGTCAGGAACATGAAGCCCTTCGCCGTGCCCGGCCGCTGGCGACAGATCACGGCGCCCGCCACCCGCACGAAGTCCCC
>DATBSL010000367.1:0-18290 GCA_036559805.1 Vicinamibacteria bacterium | reverse complement strand
GACAGCGGGCTCGTTGAGTCGCGAGCAGCTCCTGGATCTGTGCGGAGTCCTGACGGCCGGCCTGCGCACCGCCGCTGATCCGTCGGTGTGCCTTGTAGAGCGACATCCACTCGCGGTGCTGTCGAGTCTCGCGCTTGCCGGAAGGAAACGGCGGAAGCTGCTGGCCGCCCGAAACGGCGACACCGTAACGACTGCAGTAGTCAGCGATCCGTACGTGCAGATCCTCCGGACGAAGCCGCGGACGCCCAGGGCCTGGGCGCGCGGGGGGACGCGCCAGGCCCGCGAGGGCTGGCGCGTCGTCAGAGGGAGTCCTGGTCGAGGTCGCCAGCTTCCTGGGCACGCGAGGGCACTCTAGCAAAGGGACCATAATATTGTCAACTAATAGAGAACTTAAATAACATACATTAGCGGAAGCTGAGAATAGGCCCGTAAACGGGGGGTTCTAGGGGGGCAACGCCCCCCTAGACCAAGAACGCAAGCGTGAACGCCCCTCTTCCATGATCCCCCTTGAAGAGCAACGCGCTCTGAGCGCGGCCCTCTCCGTGGCCCCGTACCAGCCTGGTGTTGGAGGGCCCGGCCATGACCCCCCTTGAAGAGCAACGAGCCGTGGGACCGAGCCCCTTCCGTGGGCCCGTTGAGGTGCAAACCAGCCTTGTGTCGGAGGCCTCGGCCATGCCCCCCGGGGTCGGAGATGAAGGACACGGAGGCATGACGAGGCCCCCTTGTCAGCCCCCCGGAAAGGGCCCGCACGAGGTCCCGTAACCCCCCCTCGAAGAGCCAGCCCCTCTTCTTGTCGGCTACAATAGCCGCCCGGTGCTCATGCGTTGCATCAAGGAGACTGAATGGCCAAGAGAATCCTGATCGTCGACGATCACGTCCCGACGCGAGCGTTGATACGCACGATTCTCGAGGCCGAGAAGACCGAGCAGTTCGAGGTCTTCGAAGCCGGCACGGGCACGGAGTGCCTGAAGGCCGCCGACAAGCAGGGCCCCTTCGACCTGATCCTGCTGGACGTGAACCTGCCGGACATGGACGGCTACTCGGTCTGCCGCGCGCTGCGGCACGTGGACAAGAAGGTCCCGATCGTCTTCGTCACCGCCAAGGGCGATCTCAAGGACTACACCGCGGGCCGCGAGGCCGGCGGCGACTCCTACCTCGTGAAGCCGATCGCCCGCGCCGCTCTGCGCTCCATCGTCAACCTCTTCACCTCGATCGAGCGCGCGAAGCGGGTCGGCCACTGAGACCCGTCCGCGCATGATCACCGCAGCGACGAGCGGCCCGCTCGGCCACGTCGCGCTCGTCCACGAAGACCCGGAGCGCGCGGAAGACCTCGCGCGGCTGCTGCGCACCGCGGGCCACCGCGTGACCGTGGTGGTCCCGGGCCGCCGGATCGTCCAGGGAGTCGTCGACTGCTCCCCCGACCTGCTGCTCGCGTCGCACTCGCTCGTCGACCCGCCGATGGCCTCGGTCGTCAAGGGCGTGCGCCAGGCGCTCGGCGCCGACGTGCGCATCCTGGTGCTCTACGGCTTCGACCCGCAGGGCGTGCCGACGGAGGTGGACGACGTCCAGCGCGCCGAGCCGCTGCAGCCGACAGAGCTGTCGATCCGCGTCTCGCGCATGCTCCAGGAGCTCGCCGAGCGCCGCGTGCTGCAGAAGAAGAACAGCGAGCTCCTGGGCCTCTACAAGATGTCCTGGGCGTTCTCGTTGGCGGGAGGCGCCGACGCGCTCTATGCGCACCTGTCGCGCCACAGCGCCGAGATGCTGAAGGCCGAGCGCGGTCTCGTGATGCTCTACGACAACGAGCGCCGGCAGCTCGTGGGCCAGGTGCCCGGTTTCGGGTTCACGCCCGAGCAGGTGAAGCGCGTGCGCTACTCGGTCGACGGCGAGGCCGACTCGCGCTGGAACTTCCGCAAGAACGGCCCGCTGCTGTCGAACAAGGCTCAGGTCGACACGCGCCTTCTGCCCGATCTCTCGGGCGAGCTGGCACTGCAGTCGCTGATGATCGCCCCGATCACGCGCGGCCCCAAGATCCTGGGGCTGCTGGCGGTCGCCGACCGCGTGGGCCGCGCGCCCTTCTCGGACGAGGACCTGAACCTGCTGATAGCGCTCGCGGGCCAGGCCACGATCGCGGTCGAGAACCTGCGGCTCCACGAGGAGATCAAGAAGGCCAACCTGCTGCTGCAGGAGTACGACCGGCTCAAGAGCGAGTTCGTCGGGATCGTGGCGCACGACTTCCGCCGCCCGCTGATGGCGATCCGTGGCTTCGCCGAGCTCGTGGCCGACGAGCCCGACCTGCCGGCCGAGACGCGGGTCGAGTTCATGCGCACGGTGATCAACGAGACCGACCACCTGGCGCTGCTCGCCAACGACACGCTGCTGATCACGCAGATCGAGACGGGCCAGATGAGCTACAACTACCGAGAGCTCGACGTGGGGCCGTTCCTGCTCGACACGGTCCCGCTCGGGCTCTCGGACCACTCGGTGTTGATGGACGTGCCGCCGCAGTTCACGAAGATCTGGGCCGATCCGGACCGAATGCGCCAGGTGCTCAACAACCTGGTGTCGAACGCGGTGAAGTACTCGAGCTCGGGCACGTCGATCATCGTGCGCGCTCGCGAGCGCGGGACGCAGCACATCGTGATCGAGGTGGTCGACCACGGCCTCGGCATCCCGGCCGAGCAGGTCGGGAAGCTGTTCCAGAAGTTCGCGCGCATCCGCACCGACGAGCACCTGAAGGTCTCCGGGACCGGGCTCGGCCTCTACATCTCGCGGCTCATCGTCGAGGGCCATGGCGGGCAGATCTGGGTCGAGTCCGAGTTGGGCAAGGGCAGCACCTTCGGCCTGGCGCTGCCGGTCGACGCGCGCACGGCCCAGCGGGCGGCTGCCGCGCCCGCTGCCGACCCCCGCGCCGACTCCCCCACGGCGCCCTACGCCAGGATCACGCCCGAGCGGAAGAGCTAGAGCCGGCGCAGCTGGCGCTCCACCTCCGCGAGCCGGGGCGCGATCGTCACCGGCGGGTTGCGGCGCGCGCCCGTGCGCGAGTGGAAGTCGATCACGGCGCCGGGATCCTTCAGCAGGTGGCCCGTGAGGACGGCCACGACCGCGTCGCCCTTGCGGATGACACCTTCGGCGACGAGCCGCCGCACGCCGGCCACGGACGCCGCCGAAGCCGGCTCGCAGCCGATTCCGGCCGCGTCGACAACGGCCTTCGCCTCCAGGATCTCGCGGTCGCTCACGGCGGTGACGAGGCCGCGCGTCTCGCGGATCGCCCGCACCGCGCGGTCGTGGCTGGCCGGGTCGCCGATGCGGATCGCCGTCGCGGCGGTCTCCGCCCGGACCCGGTAGCGACGGGCGAAGCCGCCGCGGTAGCTGCGGAAGAACGGGCTTGCGCCCCGCGCCTGGACGGCCGCGATGCGCGGGACGCGCTTCAGCAGCCCGAGGGCGCGCAGCTCGGCGAGCGCCTTGCCGAAGGCCGCGGTGTTGCCGAGGTTGCCCGCGGGCACCACGATCCAGTCGGGGGCCTCCCAGCCGCGCTGCTGCAGCAGCTCGAAGACGAGTGTTTTCTGCCCCTCGATGCGCCAGGGGTTGATGGAGTTGAGCAGCGCGATGCCGAGCCGCTCGTGCGCCTCGCGCACGAGGCGGAGGCAGGCGTCGAAGTCGGCCTTCACCAGCAGCGTCCGGGCGCCGTAGGCGAGCGCCTGGGCCAGCTTGCCGAAAGCGATGCGGCCGGCCGGGACGAAGACGAGCGCCTTCAGCCCGGCCTGAGCCGCGTAGGCCGCCATCGACGCCGAGGTGTTCCCGGTCGACGCGCACGCCACGGCCGGCGCGGACGAGCGCAGCGCGTGTGTCACGGCGACCGTCATGCCGCGGTCCTTGAACGATCCCGTGGGGTTGTGGCCCTCGTGCTTCAGCGCGAGGTCGGCGTGGCCGGCGAAACGGGAGATCGCATCGCGTCGGAAGAGCGGCGTGTTGCCCTCCGGGTGCGTGACGATCGGCCCGCGGCCCGGCAGCAGCAGCTCGCGGAAGCGCCAGACGCCGCTGCCCGCGACCGACGGGTCGCCGCTCCCCTGCCGCCGGTAGAAGCGCCGGCGCAGGGTACGGCCGGTCTCCGCGGGACGCTGGACCACGTCGAGCAGGCCTCCGCACGCGCACGTCGAGCGCCGGCTGAGCGGCGGGAGCACACTCCCGCAGGCGCCGCAGACGAGCGTTACGCTCATTCGACGCGGGCTCCGCGGTCGTCGACGCCCGCGACGAGTGTCGCGGCGGTGGCGATCCCCTCACTCGTGTAGGAAGCCGCCACCGCTCGCGCGACGTCGTGCGCGCGCGCCTCGGGCGCCACCGCCAGGAGCGTGGGGCCGGCGCCGCTCACCGCCACGCCGAAGGCGCCAGCTGCGAGAGCCGCCTCGCGCGCACGCTCGAAGCCCGGGTAGAGCGGGATGCGGCTGGGCTCGGCGATGCGGTCCCGGATCGCAGCGCGCAGCAGCGCGCCGTCGCCGCGCTCGAGGCCCAGCACGAGCGCCGCGAGCGCGGCCGCCTGCGCGACGGCGTCGCCGCGCGAGACGCTCTCGGGCAAAACCGAGCGCGCGTGGGCCGTTCGGACGCCGTAGCCAGGGGTCACGAAGACGAGTCGCAGCGAGGGGTGCACGCTGAGGCGCGTGTAGACGAGCGGCGCCGTCCCGAGCACGACCACGGCCCCGCCGAGCAGGGACGGCGCGGCGTTGTCCGGGTGGCGGCCCGCCACTACCGCCTCGGCATCGAGCGCGCACTCGAGGAGCGTCTCCGGCTCGAGACGCGACCCGAGGAGCGCGTCCACCGCGACGGCGCCCGCGACGGCCGAGGCGGCGCTGCCGCCGAGCCCCCCCGCGAGCGGGAGGCCCTTCTGGATCTCGAGCTCTACGCCTTCCCCCGAGCGCCCGCTGCGCTCGAGCACCTGCGCCGCGGCGAGAGCCGCCGTGTTGCTCGCGGCGTCGGTCGGGATCCGCGGGTCCGAGACGGAGAGCACCCGCACGCCGGCCTGCGCGGACCGCGTCGCCGTGACGCGGTCCCCGATCCCCGCCACCGCGATCCCCAAGCAGTCGAACCCCGGACCAACATTCGAAGTAGAGCCGGGCGCATAGGCAACAACGCGTTCCATGACGGTCGCCCACAATAACCCAAAGGGGGGTCTGGGGGGACGAAGTCCCCCCAGCTCAAGGAAGGAGACAACAGCCCTGTTGCCGTACTTCCCTCTTCACGAACTCCACTTGAGGAGTAACGGGCAAGAGCCGTTCCTCCCCCTTCACGAATCGCACTTGACGAGTCACGGACCAGCGGCCACCGTCCGCCCCCCCCTCACGAACCCCACTCGAGGAGTAACGGACCGATTGGTGCCGTCCAGGCCGTTACGGACCCGCGTGCTACGATCGCCCCAGATGTCTCTCCTCGGAGGCATGGAGCTCTCGCGCCCGCGGCTCCTCGACCGCTACATCGTGCGCGAGATGCTGGCGCCCTCCGGCATCGGGCTGCTGGTCTTCACGTTCGTGCTGCTGATCGACCAGATCCCTCGCCTCCTGGCCGTCTTGGTCTCGCGCAGCGCCGACCTCACCACGATCCTGCGCGTGTTCCTGAACCTGCTGCCCTCGATCCTCGCGATCACGATCCCGATGGCGTTCCTGCTCGGGGTGCTGCTGGCGTTCGGGCGGATGGCGAGCGACAGCGAGATCGTGGCGCTGCGCGCGGTCGGCGTGAGCCCGCTGCGGCTGCTGTGGCCGGTGATGCTGCTCGCGACGGTGATGACGGCGATCACCTTCTACATCAACGCCGTCGCGCTGCCGGCCGCCAACCAGGCGCACCGCGAGATCGTGTTCGCGCTGGTCGTGAGCAAGGCGCGCACCGACGTCAAGCCGCGCACCTTCACCGACAACCTGTTGCCGGGACGCATGATGCTCTACGTCCAGGACATCGAGCCCGGCACGGGCCGCTGGAAGAACCTGCTGATCCACGACACCCGCGAGGGAACCCAGCCGAAGCTGCTGCTCGCGCGCACGGGCGAGCTGGTCGTCGACAAGGAGCGCCAGATCGTGCGCGTCGAGCTCGGGCCGGGCAGCCAGCACAGCTTCCTCGGCGCCGATCCGAGCGAGTACAGCCTCAACTCGTTCCAGACGATGGGCTGGGACCTGCCGGTCGACGAGTTCTTCCCGGACCGCAAGAAGCTGCTCCTGGCCAAGGGCGACCGCGAGATGTCGCTGCCCGAGCTCGCCGCGAGCATGGCCGAGCTGCGGCGCCAGGGCAAGCCGCGCGTCGAGTGGGGCCGCTTTGCCGTCGAGTGGCACAAGAAGTTCGCGATTCCCGGGGCGTGCCTGGTGTTCGGCCTGCTCGGGCTCGCGCTCTCGCTCGGCAGCCGCAAGGAGGCGCGCTCGTCGGCGTTCGCGCTGTCGATCGGCGTGATCTTCGTCTACTACGTGCTGATCCGGCTGGGCGAGCAGGCGGGCGACACCGGCACCATGCAGCCCTGGATCGCGATGTGGGGCGCCAACGTGGTGCTGGGCGCGCTCGCGCTCGGGCTGCTGCTGCTCAACCACCGCGAGGCGGCCTTCGACCCGCTCGACGTGTCGCACTACAGGCGCTTCTTTCCCGAGGTGCGCAAGCACGCCGGCCACTCTCCGGCCTCGGCCCCCGTGCGGCGGCCGGGAGCGCGCCCGGTCGTGGTGGTGCGGATTCCCCGCCTCAGCCTGCGCTTTCCGTCGCTGCTCGACCGCTACATCGCGCGCGCCTGGCTCGGCAACGTGGCGCTGGTGGTGCTGGCGTTCGCGGCGGTCTACTTCCTCGCGGACTTCATGGACCTCATCGACGACTTCCAGCACAACCGGGTCGCCGGGCGGGTGATCCTGCGCTACTACACCTTCCACTCGGTCCAGATCTTCTTCACGGTCGCGCCGATCGCGGTGCTGGTGGGCGTGCTGGTGACGCTCGGGGTGCTCGCGCGCAACATGGAGATCACGGCGATGAAGGCGGGCGGCATCAGCGTCTACCGCTTGGCGATGCCGGTGCTCGGGATGGGCCTGCTCTCGAGCCTCCTGCTTTACGCGCTGCAGGAGTGGGTGCTGCCGCAGACCAACAAGGTCGCGATCGCCGAGCGGAACGTGATCAAGGGCCGGCCGGCACAGACCTCGGACCAGTTCGACCGGCGCTGGATGGTCGCGCGCGACGACCGCTTCTACAACTTCGACCAGATCGTCGAGCGCGGACGCCCGCTCGAGTGCGGTTACGGCGCGCGCTCGAGCGGCGACGAGTTCTCGGTCTACGGGCTTTCGATCTACGACGTGGACCCCGCGCGCTGGGAGCTCGACGAGCGCCTGTTCGCCTCGCGAGCGTCCTGGAACGCGCGCGACTGTGTCTACGAGCTCGACCGCGGCTGGCGCCGGACGACCGGTCCGCGCACGACACTCCAGCGCTTCGTGAGCCAGCGCGTGCGCGCGCTCGGCGGCGCTCCCGGCGGCGAGATCGAGCCGCCGGCCTATTTCAAGCGCGAGGAGAAGCCGTCCGACACCATGGGCTTCGGCGAGCTGCGGGGCTACATCCGCTCGCTCGCGGCACGCGGCTTCGACGTGGCGCGGCTGCGTGTCCAGCTCCACCGCAAGCTCGCCTTCCCGATGGTCGGCCTGGTGATGACCCTGCTGGCGGTGCCGTTCTCGTTCGTCGTGGCCCGCCGCGGCGCGCTCTACGGGATCGGCGTCGCGATCGTGATCGCGATCGTGTACTGGGCGGTCCTGGGAATCTTCGAGGCGCTCGGCAACAACGCGCTGCTGCACGCGAGCCTCGCCGCCTGGGCTCCGAACCTGATCTTCGGGGCGGTGGGCCTGTACCTGATCCTGACGCTCAAGACCTAGCAGTAGTACCGGATCATGGCGTGGCCGTCGGCAGCAGCGTCACGGTAGTAGCCCTGGAGGTTGCGGAAGTGCGAGACGACGTACTCGCGGAGCCCCGGCTCGCACTCGTCGCCGATGGCCTCCGCGGAGAGGCGTGACAGCGACGAAGCGATCCTGGCGACCTCCTCGGCAGTGGAATAGCTCGCCGGGCCATGGCCAATCCCCGACTCCTCGATCTCGTGGCCGCCCGAGATCGCCTCTCGCAGCGCGTGCGCTTCCTCGCCATCGAGACGCGCCAGCACGGCTTCGATCGGCTCCCAGGCCTTGTCGATGTCGATGGGCTCCGGCTTCGCGTGCCCCTCCGGTTTCGGTCGTCGATGCTTGTAGGTCACGACGACCCTCTCACGCCGAAGCGCCGCGATCGTCCGCCACAGGAGCACCCCGGAAAGCGCCAGGATCATCGCGGCGACGCTCCAGGACGGCAGCCCGTAGGTATTCTGAAGGCGCAGGCCGAGATAGGACAGGAGCAGCGCGCCAAGGATCGCGGACAGCGTGACGTCTCCGAGCCGCACCTTGATTCGGGAGAGTCTCTGCCCGATAGGCGGCGTCAGGCGCAGAGATGCGATGGCTGAGTGCGCTCGCTGCTCCCGCTCGCCGCTTTGCGGATGGAGCCAGTTCGTGACGTCGGGTGCGATCTCGATGGCCTTCACGAGGACCGGGGCGCCGTTCACGGGCATGAGCTCACCGCCCAGGCCCTGGACGCGGCGATGGATCTCGCTCCACGCGGCCATCTGCGACTTCGAGACGTCGACCTGGAGGTCGCCGTAGCCGTTGAACGTGTAGGAATCCTCGTCCCGAGGGAACAGGTAGTCCTCGAGCCGATCCGGAGCGCGCACGAGGCCGTCCAGCGTCGCAGCCGGCACCCGCTGGAAAGCGGCGACCATTCCCACAGGCTGGCCCTCCCTCCGAGCCAGCGTGAGGATAGCGCAGGGGCTCGAGCTTCTCGCGCAGCTCGGCGCCGGCGGTGGGCTCCGCGACAGGTGGACGGGCACGGCGCGGCCACCTTGGCTCCGAGGGGACAGCGCCTGAGTTGACGGACGCGAGATTCACAGCGTCGGTGAGTCTTCATCGCCGCGCGCGTGCTGGTGTTCATGATCATGGCGCGTCGCCTTCCGGACCTCTACCTGGGCCTGGGCGGCAGTCACCTCCCCGTCACTGGGCGACGGCCGCCGCAGTGGCGGCCGCAGCAATCGTCTTCGGCATCACCTTCGTCGATTCGTTCCAGTACGCCGATCGGCTGCTGATGCGGATCCAGGTGAGCGAGCAATCCCAGACCCCGCTGCGATGAGGGAGCGTAGTGAGGCCGCCGCTCGGCGTCCGCAAGGCCGGTCTGCCGTGGCCTCCGTGATAGGCTGGGCCTGCGGAAGCCGACCTTAAGCTCTCGAGGCGCTCGGGTCTTCGGGGAGAGTTGTCCATGCGCATAGCCGCAGTCGTGGCAGCACTGCTGCTGCCGCTGGCCGCAAGCGCCGACCCGCCCGCCAGCGAGACCCTCACGATTCGCGGCCAGCAGCAGAGCGTACGCGTGTACGGCAGGCGAGGCGCTCCAGTCGCGATCGTGGCGAGTGGCGACGGTGGCTGGGTCCACCTGGGTCCGTACGTCGCCGAGTACCTGTCGGGCAACGGTTACTTCGTGGTCGGGTTCGACAGCAAGGCCTACTTGTCGAGCTTCACCAAGGGCGACAAGACTCTCGCTACGACCGACGTGCCCGGCGATTTCGCGGCCCTCGTGGATTACGCGTCCCAGGGCAGCGGCGCGCCGCCAGTGCTGATCGGCGTTTCCGAAGGCGCGGCGCTCGCGGTCCTGGCGGCGACGAACGACACGACGAAGTCCAAGCTGGCGGGTGTCGTCGGGCTCGGCTTGCCGGACCAGGCGGAGCTGGGCTGGCGCTTCCGGGACTCAATGATTTACATCACGAAGGGCGTCCCCAAGGAACCCCTCTTCGGCACTGCCGAGGTGATCGACAAGCTGGCTCCCCTGCCGCTTGTCGCGATCCACTCCACCAAGGACGAGTTCGTCAGCGTGGACGACATCAAGCGGGTCATGAGTCGGGCGCTCGAGCCGAAGCAGCTCTGGCTCATCGAGGCCGACGACCACCGCTTCGGCGGCAAGGAGCAGGAGTTGAACCAGAAGCTCATGGAGGCGATCGCCTGGATAAGGTCGAAGCCCCGCTGAGTGCGCCGCTCGTGAATTCCGACGGAGCCGGCCGGGTCATGTTCGGGCCGGCGGTAGTCGCTGCGGTCGTGGGGCTCGCCGCGTTCATCGCCGGCACGGCCGGCGAAAGGCTGATCATTCGGGCCCTTCGCGGCGATCGGCGCGAGCTGGAGTGGCTCAGCGACGCCGTGGTTTCCCTGGCGGTCACCGGGCTCACCTACCTCTGGCTGCACCTGCGAGCCTCCCGAATACAGGTGCTCGCGCTGCGGCAGGAGCAGATCGCCATCAACGAGCAGCTGCGCCTCGCGGCGGAGATCCAGCGTGGCCTGTTGCCCGAACTGCCGCAGGCGACCCCCGGCTTCCGGTGGGCGGCGCGCATGGTCCCCGCAAGCCAGATCGGGGGGGACCTCTACGATTTCTTCCAGCCGCGAGACGGCAGTGTGGTCGCGATGGTGGCGGACGTGTCGGGCAAGGGCATCCCGGCCGCGCTCATCCTGTCGTCGCTCAAGACCCTCTTTCGAACCTTCGCACATGACACCGTCCACCCGGCGGCCATCGCGGACGGCATCGGGGCAGCGCTCTACGAGGCGTACGGCGGGCTGCCGTACGCAACGGCGATCGTGGCTCGTTTCGAGGCGGCGCCGAGGCGGCTCACCTACGTCAACGCCGGTCATCCCGCAGGCTTCCTGCTGCGGAACGGAGCCGTCCCCATCGCACTCGAGTCCGGAGGGCGACCCCTCGGCCTGCTTCCGGGAGCGACATACGCGACCGCCAGCATCGAGCTGCGCCCTGGCGACATCGGGGTGCTCGTCACCGACGGCGTCACGGAGGCCCTGGAAACCGGGCCCAAGACAGTGAGCCAGGTCCTCAGAGCGTCGGATGCGCGCTCGAACCAGGGACGCTCGCCAGCCGAGATCTGCGACGACCTTCTGCGGGCTGCGGCTGCCGGCCCCGGCCCGGCGGGTGTACCCGATTGGCAGGACGACCGCACGGTGTTCGTGTTCGCCGTCGAGGCGGGCGTCTGATCCGACGGGCGCTGTTGGGGCTCGCATGCGTCATCGTCGGCCACACGTTCGCCGACGCACGCGACGCCCTCTACGAGCAGGCACGCGTCGCCCTCGAGTGGATCGTGGGGCCGAGGCCGTGACGGAGAAGCTGCGGCGCGCGCTGCCAGCCGTGCTCGGGCTGATCCTGTTCGCGGTCGCGCTCGTGGTGTTGCGCAAGGAGCTGCACGCCGTCACGTGGAACGAGCTGACGTCGGATGTCCTCGCCACCCCAGCCACTCAGATCCTGGCCGCGCTGCTGCTGACCGCCCTGAACTACGCGGCCCTAACCGGCTACGACCTGCTGGCCTTCGCGTACATCGGCAAGCCGTTGTCGCGCTGGCGCGTAGCCGGGGCCTCGTTCCTCGCCTACGCCGTGGCCAACAGCGTGGGCTTCGCCATGTTCTCGGGTGCCGCGGTGCGCTACCGCTTCTACACGCGCTGGGGTGTGACCGCCCAGGAGCTCTCGCGGATCGTCTTCTCTTATTCGGTCACCTTCTGGCTGGGGCTCCTCGCCCTGGGCGGCTTGAGCCTGGTGGCGAGCCCCCTTCCCGGCGCCCACGAGCTCCCAGCGCACGAGCTCGTCGCTCCAGTGGGGTGGCTGCTGCTCCTGACGAGCGTTGCTTACCTTGTGGCCGTGGTCGTGCGACGGGAGCCGATCCACTTCTGGAAACTCGAGCTGCCGCTGCCCTCTCCGCGGATCGGCTTTGCGCAGCTCGCCGTGTCGGCCCTCGATTGGGCGCTCGCCGCCGCGGTGCTCTATGTCCTGCTGCCGCAGAGCGACCTGTCGTTCCTGGGTCTGCTGGGGGCCTTCCTCGCGGCTCAGCTCCTCGGGCTCGCCAGCCACGTGCCAGGAGGCGTCGGTGTCTTCGAGGGTTTGATGGTGCTGCTGCTCAGGCCCTTCCTGTCGTCCGCGCAGCTGCTGCCCGCGCTGGTCGTCTATCGCCTGGTCTACTACGTGCTGCCGCTGGCCGTGGCCCTCCTGGTGCTGGTCGCCGACGAGCTGCGCCAACGACGCGGGCAGGCTGCGCGCGCGGGCGCATTCCTGGGTTGGCTCAGCGAAGCGATCACGCCGCGGGTCCTGGCCGTCTTCACATTCCTGGCCGGGACGGGCCTTCTCTTCTCGGGCGCCACTCCGGCAGCGCCGGGCCGCCTCGCCTGGCTCGACGACCTGCTGCCCCTCGGCGTGATCGAGGCTTCCCACTTCCTGGGCAGCATTGTCGGCGCCGGCCTGCTGCTCGTGTCGCAGGGGCTCTCGCGGCGTCTCGACGCCGCGTACTACCTGGCCGTGGGAGGCATCGCGCTCGGCATCGCGGCGTCGCTCTTCAAGGGGGCGGACGTCGAGGAAGCCACGCTGCTGGCCCTGCTGCTGCTGGTGCTGTGGCGCGCTCGGCCCGCCTTCGATCGCCGCGCGGCGCTTTTCGACGCGCCGTTCTCGACCGGCTGGCTCGTGGCGGTCGTGGGAACGCTCTGCGCTTCGATCTGGCTCGGCCTCTTCGCCTTCAAGCACGTCGAGTACTCGCACGAGCTGTGGTGGCAGTTCGAGCTCGGGCAGGAGGCCTCGCGCTTCCTGCGCTCGTCGGTCGGGGCGGCTGTGGCGCTGGCCCTCGTCGGCTTCAGCCGGCTGATGCGCCCCGCCCCCCACGAGACGACCGAGCCCACGGACGCCGATCTCGAAGCCGCGGGAGCCGTAATCGCCTCGCAGGCGGCCACGTTCCCCTACCTCGCGTACCTGCGGGACAAGGCGCTGCTCTTCGACGAGGACCGCAAAGGCTTCGTGATGTACGGCGTCCAGGGCGCCACCTGGGTCGCGCTCGGGGACCCCGTCGGGCCGCCAGACCGGCAGGCCGCGCTCGTTCGACTGTTCCTCGAGCGCTGCGACGACTTCGGCGGGGTCCCCGTGTTCTATGAGGTCGGCAAGGAGGGCCTCCACCGCTACGCCGACTTCGGCCTGACCTTCGTCAAGCTCGGCGAAGAGGCGAGAGTGGAACTCTCGTCCTTCTCGCTGGAGGGGGCCCGCGCCAGCAAGCACCGTCAGGCGCTCAAACGGGTCGAGAAGGAAGGCGGCAGCTTCAGGCTCATCCCCGCCGCCGAGGTGCCCGCCGTGATGGACCAGCTTCGAGCGGTCTCCGATGACTGGCTCCACGAGAAGGCCGGCGGCGAGAAGGCGTTTTCGCTGGGCTTCTTCGACCCCGGCTACGTCCAGCGCTTCCCGGTGGCGGTCGTCGAGCGAGAGGGACGCATTCAGGCCTTCGCCAATCTGTGGCCCGGCGCCGGCAAGCTCGAGCTGTCGGTGGATCTCATGCGCTACCACAAGGACGCCCCGAAGGGCGTCATGGAAGCGCTCTTCGTCCATCTCCTGCGCTGGGGCAAGGACGAGGGCTATCTTTGGTTCGCGCTCGGGATGGCGCCCCTCTCCGGCTTCGAGAGGTCGCCCGTCGCTCCGCTGTGGACGCGGCTGGGCGGCTTCCTGTATCAGCACGGCGAGCGGCTCTACAACTTCCAGGGCTTGCGCGCGTACAAGGAAAAGTTCAATCCCGTATGGGAGCCCCACTACCTCGCCTATCCCGGCGGGCTGGCGCTTCCAAGAATCCTGGCCGACGTCGCGGCCCTCATCGCGGGCGGCTACCGCAAGATCTTCCTGAAGTGAAGCACATCCTCGCGGGGCAGGCGTTCGCCCTCGCCCTCGTCGTCACATCCACCGCCTCCGCCGGTGAGCCCACCGAGACGCTCACGCTGCCCACGTTCGGCAAGGTCGCGCTCTACGCGCCGAAAGGCGCGCCGGACCAGGTCGTGCTCTTCGTCTCGGGCGACGGCGGCTGGAACCTGGGCGTCGTCTCGATGGCCGAGCGCATTCGGGACCTCGGGGCGCTCGTCGTCGGCATCGACATCCGTGCGTTCCTGAACAGCCTCGAGGCTTCGAAAGCCTGCGCCTACCCGGCGGGGGCTCTCGAGGAGCTGTCCCGCGCGGTGCAGCTCCACCGCAAGCTTCCCGAGTACAAGCGCCCGATCCTCGTGGGCTATTCCTCCGGGGCGACGCTCGTCTACGCGGCGCTCGTCGCCGCACCCCCGGAGACCTTCGCCGGGGCGATCAGCCTCGGCTTCTGTCCGGACCTCGAGATCCACAACCCGCCGTGCCGGCAGCGCGGCCTCGTCTTCGAGAAGAAAGTCAAAGGCGTCGGCTACGACCTCGGCCCCTTCCCGAGGCTGGCGGTGCCCTGGATGGTGCTCCAGGGCGAGACCGACCAGGTGTGCGATCCCAAGACGACGGGCGCCTTCGTGGCCGCGACCGGCGCGGCACGGCTGTTCTCCCTTCCGAAGGTTGGCCACGGCTTCTCGGTGCCGCGCAACTGGGAGCCGCAGTTCGTCGAGTCGTACCAGGCGATCGCGGGCGCCCACGCGCCCGAACCGGCCGTGCACGGCTCGAGGACCGGCGTCGAGGACCTCGGGCTCGTGGAGGTCCTGGCGAGCGGTGGCCAGGACCCGGGTGCCATGGCCGTCATCCTCACCGGCGACGGCGGCTGGGCCGACATCGACAAGAGCGTGGCCGCGGGCCTCGCCGCCGCGGGCGTGCCGGTGGTGGGTTGGAGCAGCTTGCGCTACTACTGGACGCCGCGTACGCCCGAGGCCGCCGCCAAGGACTTGTCGCGAATCGTGGAGTATTACGCGGCCGCGTGGAGGAAGCAGCGCGTTTTGCTCGTCGGCTACTCGTTCGGCGCCGACGTGTTGCCGTTCCTCGTCAACCGCCTGGAGGCGCCGGCGCTCGCTCGCGTCAGTAGCGTGATCCTTCTGGGCCTTTCCGGCACGGCCGCCTTCGAGTTCCACCTGTCGAGCTGGCTGGGCGGTGGAGGGGACACGCAGCGTCCCACGGCCCCCGAGGTGGCCCGCCTGCCGGTGCCAGTGACGTGCGTTCACGGCACCGACGAGAGGGACTCGGGCTGCCTTGGCCTCTCGGGTCCGCGCGTGCGGGTGGTCCCCCTGGGCAGTGGGCACCATTTCGGTGGCAGCTACGGGCGCGTGGTCGAGTTGATCCTGGGGCCGGCGGCGGCACACTGACTGCCGCGGCGCTCGGCTCCCGCGTCGTCAATCGCAGCCACGTCCCGCCGCTCCGCCCGACCGTGCAGACGTGGAATCTCGTCACGGAGCTGGGGCTCGTATCGGAGCCGAGCGACCCAGTCGAAGAGCTCCGCCCAGCGGCCCCAGTCGATGACAGTGTCCAGCTGGCGCTCCGCTTCCGGCTCCGTCAACTGCGGCCGCAGGCCCGCCAGCACCGCGTCGCGAGCGACCGGCGAGCCCGCGGCGAGCGCCCGGAGGATCGAGGCGATCAACGGGAGGTCGCGCACGCGCGCGCGGAAGAGCGCCTTGGTCGATTGGATCGCCCTGCCCCATGGACAGCGATCCGGGTCGCGCGGCGCCTCGTCTACTTCTTGTCGCCGGCGCTCGGAGCGCTGCCGTCGAGGCCAGCCGACAGGAGCCTCCTGCGAACATCCTGTACGCGTGCGACCAACTCGACTGACCTGAGGCCGGGATGCTCTTCGAGGAGCGCGAGGACGTCCGCCACGTCGTGTTCGCGCTTGCTGGCACGACGCTTCGGCTCGGCTGCCGCCGCCAGTTTCAGCACGACGAGATCCGCGACGGTCGCCACCCGCAACCGCACGCCGCCGTCGAGGTCGACGATGCTGGCGTGCTCGACCGCATCGGCTATCCCCTCGTCCTCGGCGGAGAACTGCACGGCCGTCCGTTGTTTCAAGGGACCCGGGCCGGGTGCGCGCCAGTTGTCGCTGTGGTCATGACGCCCGGTGTGGTCAAAACCGGCCGCTAGCAGGGCCGCGCGGGGCACGTGGGCATAGGTGGGCACCGCAAGATCGATGTCGAGCGTACTCCGCGGCTCCTGCGTGTGCAGCTGCACCGCCACGCCGCCGATGAGGGCATAGGGCACGCGCTCCCGCTCTAGCAACTGTGCGACGAGGCGCAACGATCCTTCCTTTGAATCGCCGTCTGGCAAGCCCATGGTCTCACCCCACAAATGATCGAGGGCATATCCCGTGGCCAAGCGCTCCCGTGCTTCAGCGGTCGTTGGCGCCTTCATGTCGGTGAAATTCTAGCATTGCGGATTGATGGCCTCTTGGGGGTCAGCGCTCGCGAGCCGCGCGGCTGCGGATCAGGTCACGGACCGCCGCGCCGTAGGCGCCCGCCCCGTGACGCTCGTGGCCCTGCTCCTCCGTCGCGGGAGGGCGGCCGGTGTCCCTCAAGCTACTTGTATACCCCCACGTCGCTGATCCAGATCGTCCCTGCCGTCCCAGGCTTGACCGTCGCGTGGTCGAGCACGAAAACGAGGGCCCGAACCTGGTCGAGGTCGAGGCGGCCGTCGCTCTTCGCGTTCAGGGTCCGGAAGCGCTCGAACGGGAGCTGCACGTAGGTCCAGTCGCTCGCGGTGCGCGCGGAGGCCATCCACCACTCGAGGCCCTCGTCGGCAGAAGCCGGGTTGGAGTCGCGGAGCTGGACCCAGAGGCGATACTCGCCGTCCGCTCGCAGACGGAGGCGCAGGCCCTTCCATCCCGAGAGGTCGCGGGTCTCGCGGTTCACGAGCGCGCACCACGTGAAGGCCTGGCTGACGTTCGGGACCGCGAGGTCGAAGGGCAGGCGGAACGCAGCGCCGCCGTCGGGGCCCTCGCCAGCTGTGGCGACCGGCCCGTCCATCTTCGAAACCGGATCGTGCTCGGCCGTGAACGCAGGCTGCGCCGTGAACACGAGCGCCGCCGTTTCCGCTGGCGTGCTCGGAGGCCCGGGCCACTCGGCTCGCCTGCGGCGCGCTTCGAGCCTCGCCGCGTCGAATACGTAGACAGGGTTCGTGATGATCCACGGGACGGGCCAGCCCGGAAGCCACGCCTCGACTCGATAGACGCCAGGGCCCGATACCGTCCTTTCGAGGCTGCCCACCGACTCCCCCACCGCCGCGCCGTCCCGCTTGAGGACGATCCGCGCCCCCGGTGGAACGCGGCCGCCGGCCCGGGCGACGAGCGGCCCGGCTGGAGCGAGGTGGTCCCCCATCGTGACGCGCCGGCCCGACGCGTCCTCGAGGGTGAACGAGAAGCCGTCCGCGGGAGCCAGCGCGTCGACTCCCAGGTAGAAGCGGCCGGCCCGAAGCGCGTCCAGGACCGCGGCCCGGTCGACGGCGGCGTCGCCGCGGAGCGGCTCGCGCAGCAGCAGGTGGTTGCGGGCCTGGCGAAACAAGGCCTGGTATGACGGAAAACGCAGCGCGACCGAGCGCGTGACCGCCAGCCGGCTGTGGGCATCGGCGCCGGCCAGGCCCGGGACGTCGCGCTCGGCGAGGAGCGTATCCCAGCGCGCGAGGGCCTCGTCGATCGGGGGCATTCCGGAAAGCAGAGCGTAGGAGGCGTTCAAGCGATAGGAGGCCGCCGTCAGGAGCAGGCGCGGGCCGGCACGTCGCGCGTCGGCGTCGCCGTTCAGGAGCTCGAGCCCCCACGCGCCGGGCAGCTGCAGGTCGCGGAAGCGCAGGTCCGCGCGCGGCGAGAACGGGTGCGCGGCGAACGCGGCGCCGCCCAGGTGCCGCACGTCGTCGAGCGCGTCGAGCGTGTCGCCCGCGAAGCGGAATGCGGGATCGCGATCGAAGCCGACACCGAGCACGTGACCGCCGGGCGTCGACAGCTCGGAGCCCACGAGCACCAGGACACCGTCGTGGTAGCCCTCGAACGGCCTGGCGTCGACGTTGTTGTGGTCGGTGATGCCGAGCACGGCGACACCGGCCTCGCGCGCCGCGCCGATCGCCTCTGCGGCCGAGCCGCCGCCGTCGGAAAGCGTCGTGTGCACGTGCACGACCGCGGGGACGCGGACGTATCCGTCGCCGGGGAAAGCACCTACCACGGGCAGCGGCCGAAAGAGCGCCACCCGCAGCGCGAGGAGCGCGAGGGCGCCCAGGGCGGCGGCCAGGAGAACCCCCCGGAGCCGCCCCAGGCCGCTGCTCAAGCGTTGCCTAGTGCTTGACGAACGCCTTGAGATCGGCCGACTTGTCCGTCGCTTCCCAGGTGAACTCGGGCTCGCTGCGGCCGAAGTGCCCGTAGGCCGCGGTCTTCTTGTAGATCGGGCGGCGCAGGTTCAGGTACTCGATGATGCCCTTCGGTGTCAGCGAGAAGATCTCGCGGACGGCCCGCACCAGCTCGGACTCGG
>DATBSL010000366.1:0-1855 GCA_036559805.1 Vicinamibacteria bacterium | reverse complement strand
GCCGCGCGGATCGCGGGCGGCAGGCCGCCGATAGCACCCATCACCAGCGCGAAGACCATGCCGAGCGCCATCAGGTCCGGGGTGATGCGGAACGCGAAGGCCAGGTGCGAGAAGGTCTGCCAGTTGATCGTGCCGGTGGTGAGCCCGTTGATCGGCAGCACCGCCACGCAGCCGACCAGGCCCCCGACGAACGCGATGATCAGCGACTCGACGAAGAACGACAGCACGATCGCGGCGCCGCCGAAGCCGATCGCGCGCAGCACGGCGATCTCCCGCGCGCGCTCGGACACGGCGGAATACATCGTGTTGAGGGCGCCGAACACCGCGCCGAGCGCCATCACCGCCGCGACCAGCGAGCCGAGCACCGTGATCAGCGTGGTCACGAGCTGCGACTGCTTGTCGTAGTAGGCCTGCTCGCGCAGCGTCTGCAGGTTGAGGCGCGGGTCGCCCTTGAGCGTGGCCTCGAAGGCCTGGAAGTCGTCGGCCGAGCGCAGCCTGACCGTCGCCGACTGGAAGATCGAGGGCGGCCGCTGATAGAAGCCGTTCAGGATCGCGGCGTCCGCCCACACCTCGGAGTCGAAGGCGCTGCCCTTGGCGTCGAAGACGCCCACGATCGTCCACGTGCCGGCTCCGATGCGAACCGTCGAGCCGACGTCGAGGCCCAGGTAGGCGTCGCGCGCGCCCCGTCCCACGACGGCCTCGGCCAGGCCTGGCGTCAGGAAGCGCCCCTCGACGACCTTCACCCGGTCGCGCACGGCCAGCACGCGGGGCTGGACGCCGCGGATCTGGACGTTGGCCTCGCCGTCGCTGCCGCGCATGGCGATCGACGCGATCACTACCACCTCGGGGCTCACCAGCGGACCCGATGCGTTGCGCTCGAGCTGCGGCGCCTCCTCTACGATCCGCACCTCGTCGAGGCTGAGCGCGCTCGTCATCTCGTTGTCCGCCCCGGAGCGCTGCACGATCGCGTTCTGCGGGTGTCCCGAGGAGACGAGCGTCGCCTTGAAGCCGCGCGCGAGCGCCAGCATCGCGACGAAGACGCCGACCGTGCCGGCGATGCCGAGCACGGCCACCACCGAGGAGGTCCAGCGCTCCTTCGCGGAGAGCAGGTTGTAGCCGACCGGGATCGCCACGTCACACCCTCCTGAGCGCCGCAGCGACCTGGAGCCGCATCGCGGAAAGCGCGGGCAGGATCCCCGCGAGCGCCCCGGTCGCGAGCGCGACGCCGGCGCCCGCGGCCAGGGCTTCACCGCTCAGATACGTCATCAGGATCCCGCTCGTGATGTCCTTCGCCGAGACGATCTTCGCGAGCCAGAGGCCGACGGCGCCGCCCAGGGCCGCGATCAGCAGCGACTCGGCGAGCACCAGGCCGAGCGCGAAGCGGTCGGAGAAGCCGACGGCCTTGAGCACGGCCAGCTCGGCGGTCCGCTCGCGCACCGCGATCGCCATCGTGTTGCCGGTGACGAGCAGCAGCGTGAAGAACACGATCGAGCCGATCGCGATGATCAGGAACTCGATGTTGCCCATCTGCTTCATGAACGAGGACGCGAAGGCCGACTCGGTCTGGGTGCGCGTCTCGGAGGCCGAGTTCGCGAACTCGGCGTCGACCGCCTTCGTGACCGCGAGCGCCTGGGACGGCTCCGCGACGCGCACGATGTACCAGCCCACGATCGCCTGCCAGTACCGCGGAGCCTTCTCCTTGAAGTAGCGGTGCTGCAGCCACAGCTGCGTCTCGTCGTCCTGCGAGCGCGTTCCGCGGTAGATCCCGCGCACGTTGAACTCCCAGGCCGTGCCGCCCAGGTAGCCGGGCGCCTTGATCGGCACGCGGTCGCCGATCTTCCAGCCGAAGCGCTCG
>DATBSL010000365.1:0-19543 GCA_036559805.1 Vicinamibacteria bacterium | reverse complement strand
CGGTCGAGGAACCAGCGGTCGTGGCTGATCACGACGGCACAGCCCGGGAAGGCCACGAGCGCCTCTTCGAGCGCGCGCAGCGTGTCGACGTCGAGGTCGTTCGTGGGCTCGTCGAGCAGCAGCACGTTGCCGCCGCTCTTGAGCAGCGTCGACAGGTGCAGCCGGTTGCGCTCGCCGCCCGAGAGGTCTTTCACTTTCTTCTGCTGGTCGGGGCCGCGGAAGCCGAAGGACGCCGCATAGGCGCGCGAGTTGACCTCGCGCTTGCCGACCATCAGCAGATCCTTGCCGCCGTCCGAGATCTCCTCCCAGACCGAGCGCTCACCGCGCATCTTTTCGCGCGACTGGTCGACGTACGAGAGCGCCACCGTCTCGCCCACCTTGAGCTCGCCGGCGTCGGGCTTCTCCTCGCCCATGATCATGCGGAAGAGCGTCGTCTTGCCCGCGCCGTTCGGCCCGATCACGCCGACGATGCCGCCGCGCGGCAGCATGAAGTCGACGTCGTCCATCAGCAGGTTGTCGGCGTAGCCCTTGCGCAGGTCCCTCGCGTTGATCACCACGTCGCCGAGCCGCGGGCCCGGCGGGATCACGATCTCGCGCTTGTCGTCGCGCTTTTCGGCGGCCTGCTCCTCGGCGAGCATCTCCTCGTAGCGCGTGATGCGCGCCTTGCCCTTGGCCTGCCGCGCGCGCGGCGCCATCCGGATCCACTCGAGCTCGCGCTCGAGCGTGCGGCGGCGGGCCGACTCCTCCTTCTCCTCCTGAGTCAGGCGCTGGTCCTTCTGCTCCAGCCAGGACGAGTAGTTGCCCTCCCAGGGAATGCCGGCGCCGCGGTCGAGCTCGAGGATCCAGCCGGCCACGTTGTCCAGGAAGTAGCGGTCGTGCGTGATCGCGACGACACAGCCCTTGAAGTCCTTCAGGAAGCGCTCGAGCCAGGCGACCGACTCGGCGTCGAGGTGGTTCGTGGGCTCGTCGAGCAGCAGCATGTCGCACGGCTCGAGCAGCAGGCGGCAGAGCGCGACGCGCCGCTTCTCCCCGCCCGAGAGCGTCGTGACGTCGGCGTCGCCGGGCGGCAGGCGCAGCGCGTCCATCGCCAGCTCGACCTGCTTGTCGAGATCCCACAGGTTCTGGGCGTCGATCTGGTCCTGCAGCCGCGCGAACTCGTCGGCGGTGTCGTCCGAGTAGTTGGCCGAGATCTCTTCGTAACGCGTGAGGATCTTGCGCTTCTCGGCGACCGCTTCCTCGACGTGCTGCAGCACGTTCTTCTTCGGGTCGAGCACCGGCTCCTGCGGCAGGTAGCCGATGCGCGTGCCCGCGGCCGGGAAGGCCTCGCCGGCGAAGTCCTTGTCGACGCCCGCCATGATGCGGACGAGCGTCGACTTTCCGGCGCCGTTCGCGCCCAGGACACCGATCTTGGCGTCGCCGTAGAACGACAGCCAGATGCCCTTCAGGATTTCCTTGCCCTGGGGGGTGACCTTGCGCAGGTCTTTCATGGTGAAGATGAACTGGGGCATGGGCTCGATATTCTCCTTCGCGTGGACCGACCATTCTGACACGATTGCGCGAGACGGAGGAGCTGGATGCGGGTGGCGGTCACCGGAGCGAGCGGACTCGTCGGCACGGCACTCGTGCGCGCGCTTTCGGCCGATGGGCACGAGGTGCTGCGGCTGGTGCGGCGGCAGCCCCACGAGCCGACCGAGATCCAGTGGGACCCGGACCGGAGCCTGATCGACGCCGAGGTGCTCGAAGGCGTCGAAGGTGTCGTCCACCTGTCAGGCGCGAACATCGCCGGCGGGCGCTTCACCGAGGAGCGCAAGGCGCTTCTGCGCTCGAGCCGAGTCGAGCCGACGCGGCTCCTGTCCGAGACGCTCGCTCGGCTCTCGAAGCGGCCCCGCGTGCTCGTCTCGGCGTCGGCGCTCGGCTATTACGGCGACCGCGGCGACGCCTGGGTCACGGAAGCGGACCCGCCGGCGAACGACTTCCTCGGGCGCCTCTCGGTCGAGTGGGAGCAGGCCTGCGACCCGGCGCGCAAAGCGGGGATTCGCGTGGTGAACCCGCGCTTCGGGATCGTCCTGAGCCCCGCGGGAGGTGCCCTCCGCACGATGCTGCCGCCTTTCAAGCTCGGACTCGGCGGCGTGCTCGGTCCCGGCACTCAGTACGTGAGCTGGATCGCGATCGACGATCTCGTCGACGCCATCCGCCGCCTGCTGGTCCAGGAGAGCGTCGGCAGCCCGGTGAACACGGCATCCCCCCACCCGGTGACGAACCGGGAGCTGACGAAGACGCTCGGCCGGGTCCTGCGCCGTCCCACCGTCGCGAAGGTGCCGGCGTTCGTGCTGCGGCTCGCGCTCGGCGAAGCGGCGGATGCGCTTCTCGGGAGCACGCGGATGAGCGCGGAGAAGCTCGTCGGCTGCGGCTTCCGCTTCCGCTTCCCCGAGCTCGAGCCGGCGCTGCGGCACCTGCTCGCTCCCTGATACCGGAACCCACAGGGAAGCTCCTGCGTAAGGAGATGTGAAAGGACGGGCGACCCATGGAAATCCTGGGGGTGCTGGTCGCGCTGGCGGCGGTGCTGGCCGTGCCGTTCCTGCTGGCGGCCGTGGTGCTCAAGGTCCTGTTCGTGCTGGTGCTGCTGCCGTTCAAGCTGGCGATCGGCCTGGTGAAGGGCGCGGTCGGCCTGGTATTCGGGCTGCTGGGGGGCCTCTTCGGCCTGGCGGCTGGCGGCCTGGGCCTGCTGGTGGGCCTTTTCGCCCTGCTCATGGTGCTGGTCGTCCTGCCTCTGACGCCGCTCTTTCTGCTGGGCGCCCTCGTGTGGCTCGCGATCAAGGCATTCAGTCCGGCGCCTCGGATCGCCTGAGCTATCCCCTTTAGCTTCAGCCGCATACGGCCCTGCCTTGCAGGCAGGAACCCGTGACGCAAGTCTGACAATGCCCGCCCAGGCCGTTTGCTAGCCTCTCGTTTCAGTGGTGCCCGTTTGGGGTGCCCGACGGAGGCGAGCAGTAGTGACACTCACCTGGAACGGCAAGCAGATCGACTGGGTCAACGTGGGCTGGTTCGGGGCGATTCACGCCGGAGCCCTCCTGGCTCCCTGGACGTTCACCTGGACCGGCCTCGCGGTGGCGCTCGGCCTCTGGTGGTTCGTCGGGTCGGTCGGGATCTGCCTCACCTACCACCGCCTCCTGACACACCGCGGCTTCACGCTCTGGAAGCCGCTCGAGTACGTCTTCACGCTGGGCGGCATGCTGGCGAGCGAGGGCGGCGCCATCTCCTGGGTCGCCATGCACCGCATGCACCACGCGATGTCCGACCAGCCGGGCGGCGATCCGCACACGCCGAAGGACGGCTTCGTGTGGTCCCACATCGGCTGGATCCTGACCCGGCTGGGCGTCGACTATCGCGAGATGGAGCGCCGCTGGGCGCCCGAGCTGGTTGCCGACCCCGTGCACCGCGTCCTCAACCGGATCCACGTGCTGCCGAACATCGTACTGGGCCTGGCGTTCTACGCCTGGGGCGGCTGGTCCCTGGTCGTCTGGGGCATCTTCGTGCGTCTCGTGCTGACGCTGCACGGCACCTGGTTCGTCAACTCCGCCGCGCACACCTGGGGCTACCGCACCTGGCAGACCAAGGAAGGCTCGCGCAACCTCTGGTGGGTGGGGCTCGTCGCCTGGGGCGAGGGCTGGCACAACACGCACCACGCGTTCCAGCGCTCGGCGCGCCACGGCTTCGGCTGGGAGCTGGACCTCACCTGGCTCGCCATCCGCGGGCTGGCCGCGCTCGGCCTGGCGAGCGACATCCACCTGCTGCCGAAGAACGCCGAGAAGTTCCGGATCAGCAACGACGCGCGCGCGAGCGAGTCGGCGCCTGAGCCGGAGCCCGAGCCGGTAGCGGCCTAGGCCTCGACCGGCTTCGGCGGCCCCTTCTTCGCCGCGCCCTCTCGTAGAAGCGCGGTTCGCGCCGCGGCGAGCTCGCGCCTCTTGTCGGGGCCGACCTCGGGATAGCGCAGGCCGAGCTTCGAGATCGCGTCGTAGATCGCACCCGCCACCACCACGCGCGCGAACCACTTCTTGTCGGCGGGCACGACGTACCAGGGCGCGTGCTTCGTCGCGGTCGCGCGGATCGCGTCCTCGTAGGCGCGCATGTAGTCTTTCCAGTGCCCGCGCTCCTTGGCGTCGGCCAGCGAGAACTTCCAGTTCTTCTCGGGCAGCTCCAGGCGCTCCAGGAAGCGGCGCTTCTGCTCCTTCTTCGAGACGTTCAGGAAGAACTTCAGGACCAGGTAGCCCTGGCGCGCGAAGTAGCGCTCGAAGGCGCGGATGTCCTCGTAGCGCTCGTCCCATACGTTCTTGCCCAGCAGCGGCCGCGGCAGCTTCTGCAGCTCGAGGATCGCGCGGTGCACGCGCACTACCAGCACCTCCTCGTAGTACGAGCGGTTGAAGATCCCGATCCGCCCGCGCTCCGGCAGCGACTTGGACGTGCGCCACAGAAAGTCGTGGTCGAGCTCCTCGCTGGTCGGCGACTTGAAAGCGAACACCTGGCAGCCCTGCGGGTTGACACCGGACATCACGTGCTTGATCGCGCCGTCCTTGCCGGCGGCGTCCATCGCCTGAAAGATCAGCAGCACGCCCCACTGGTCCTGCGCGTAGAGGCGGTCCTGCATCTCGGCCAGGAGCTCCACGCCGCGCTTCAGGTACTCGACCGCCTCCTCCTTGGACTTGACGCCGCGCGTGTCGTCCGCGTCGTAGTCGCTCAGCCGGAAGCTCTTGCCGTTCGTGACGCGAAACGGCTCGACGAACTCGGCGATGCGACGCTTCTGTTTCTTGTGCGAGAGCTTCTTCGGCGTCGCGTCTTTCTTCCCCATCGTCCACTTCCTCTCAGGCCGCGGATTCTATCGCTAGAATGGCCGGCATGAGGCTCGCTGCCCCTGTTTTTGTCCTGCTGCTCGCCGCTGGGGCACACGCCCAGACGATCGAGATCACTCCCGTCGCCGGCTATCGCTTCGGCGGCGGCAACGTGAACACCAACGTCCAGGGCGAGTTCGAGCCGGGCGCCGGCTTCGAGCTGGACGACAGCGCTTCGTTCGGGGTCCACCTCGGCTACCGGCTCCCGGACGGCGAGATCGAGCTCCTTTACGCACGGCAGAGCACGCGGCTGCAGAGCGACGAGCCGTTCGCGGGCGTGCCGGTCTTCGATCTCGCAGTCGACATCTGGCAGCTCGGCGGCAACTACCTGTTCCTGGACGAGGACGCGCGGCTGCGGCCGTACGTGGGCGTGGGCCTGGGCCTGACGCGGATGGTTCCGGAGCCCGCAGCCCTCGATGACGAGACGCGCTTCTCGGCATCCTTCGCGGCCGGCGCCAAGCTGTGGCTCGGGCGCCACTTCGGGCTGCGCGCGGAAGCCCGCGGCTTCTTCACCGTCTTCGGTACGGACGGCCGCAGCTTCTGCGGCTCCGGGGGAACCTGCGGCTTCGTCGGTACGTCGCAGCTGCTGTCGCAGGTCGACCTGCGCGCGGGGTTGACCCTGGCTTTCTGACCCCGCTCAGGCGGCCGCGGCGGACCGCAAGCGCAGCGAGCCTTCCTCGACCCAGTGCGCGAGCGCGTGGTACAGCCGGTACGAGTCGGCCGTGAGCGTCGCCTCGACCGCGTGCGGGGGCTCCCCCGCGCAGACCTTCTGCCACGCCGTCACAACCAGGTCGTAGTCGTCCTCGTCCGGCACAGTCGTGGGGGGCGTCGCGGTGGCCTCGAGCAGCGCGTCCTCGGGTACGAGGGCCAGCGCGCGCTGCAGCTCGCCGTGGCGCCTCACGCCCTCGATCAGCAGGTGGGTGACCGGCAGCTTCTCGCCGTCGCCCGGCTCCGGCCGCTTCCCGCGCACGAAGGCGAACGTCGCCGGAAACGGTCGCTCGATCAGCTGGAAGACGGCCTCCCGGCCGTGGCGCGTGCCGGCCTGCGCGCCGATGATGGCGCCCTCCTCGAGCCGCAGGCTCGCCGCCGGCCGCCCCTGCCCGTCGAGCAGGTTGAGCACGCCCGTCTTGCCGAGCTCGGAGAGGTTCTGCAGCAGGTTGGGGAGCCCGAAGAGCCCCAGGTCCCCCGAAAACGTCGGCGCCGAAGCGGAGCCGTCCGTCGTCCGGTCGAGCGCCGAAAGCGCGCTCTGCGCGTCGCGGCCGAAGGCCTGCGACGCGAAGCGCGACGCGACGTGCTCGAGCAGCTCCCGCGCCTGCTTGGAGCGCGTCGAGGCGAGCGCGGCTATGAGGCGACTCAGCACGGCCTCGCGTCCCGGGACGAGGCGGCCGAGGACACCGTGCGGCAGGCTCTCGTCGACGGCGTCCACGAGCTGCGCCACGACGTCCGGCGCCGGCGAGAGGTCTTGGCCGGAGAGCTCGGCGAGCCGGGCGAGCGTGTCGCCGAACCCGACCTGCCGCCCGAGGGCGTGCTCGACGAGCGCGGCCCACGTCGCGGGCGACGCGAAGCGCGCGAGCGCTCCGGCGGTGCGGTCGAGCTGGATCAGCAGCCCGGGGCGGGCCTCGTCCGACGTGACGCGCTCCCCGACGGCTCGCTCGAGCGCGTCGAACTGGGCAAGCAGGTGTGCCTCCGCGCGAGGCTGGCGCGTGGCCACCAGGTATTGGAGCGCCTCCTTGACGAGGAACAGCGGCTGCCCGGGCCGCACGAGCGGCGCGAGCGCGTCGATCTCCTCGTCGTACAGCCACGGGCTGTCGGCCGCTCGTGGGACGACACGCAGCAGGTGCACGATGTTGCGCAGGAAGTAGAGCCCGGCCGCGCGGCCGTCGGGGTCGCCCTGCAGCCGGTCCCACGCCGCCGCGCGCGCTGGCGCGCCGTGGACCTCGAGCAGGTTGAGCAGGAACCGCCGGCGGTCGCGGCGCAGCTCGGCCTGCAGCTCGTCCAGCAGGCGGTCCGGCGCATAGGCCTCGAAGAACGCCAGCACCGGCCGCACGAAGAAGTGCCCTTCCGGCCGCTCCGCCAGCTTCCGGACGCGGTCCTCGGCCAGGTACTCGTGGCCCGCGGCGACCATCGGCTGGATGAAGGCTGCCTTGATCTGGCCCTCCGCGATCATCTGGCGCGCGAGCTCGAACATCTTCAGCGAGCGCCCGTACGAGCCCTCGTTGAACTGCTCGACCGCGGCGTGGACCATCTCGCGGAAGCGCCGGCCGACCTCCGCCGGGTCGTCGGCGAGCGCGATCATGCGGCGCATCGCGATCACCTGGCCGCCCTCCGGCAGCGCCGGCCCGTCGGGCATCGGCGGCAGCGACCATCCCGAGACGTTGCGCCCGAGTACCTTGAACATCTCGTCGGTCGAGCCGACGATGCCGAGGCCGCGGATGTGGTCCAGGTACTTCTGGAGCTCCGGCCCGTCCTTGGCGCGCAGCGAGGCCTCGAGGATCGCCTCCGCCACGACCGCGCTGCGGACGGGAGCGGCTTGAGCCGAGGCTCCGGCGTCGGTCGGGGTCGCCGCCGAGGCCGCGGGCTCGAATCGCTCGAGCCGCTGGAGCAGCAGCGGCAGGCGGCCGAGCCCCTCCACGAGCGCCGAGATCACCTTGGGCGCCGCGTCCGCCGCCCGCTGGGCGCTCGTCGCGGCCGCCTGGGCGACCGACTCGGGGGCGCCCGACGTGCGGTGGACGATCTCGACCTTCGCCGCGAGGGCCTGGCGGGACTCGTCCAGACGCGAGAGCGCGACCGTGAGCAGCTCACGCCCCTCGGGAGGGCAGGCCTCGACCAGGATCGGGCCCAGGGCGCGCAGGTAGCGGTCCAGCTCGCCGGCGTCGATCAGCTCGAAATCGCCCATCATGTGGATCTTGCGGGCGGAGTGGAACAGCAGGTCGCCCGTCGCCAGGGCGCCGCCTTGCACCTCGACCTGTCGCACGCACCACGTGACGATCTCCCGCCCGACGAGCGCGGGAGGGAGGTCCATGAGCAGCTCGAGGGCGTCGAGCGCTATGAGCGGAGCGACCTTGTCGGAGAGGTACTCCCCCAAAACGTGCAGGGCGTCCCGCAGCTCGGCGGTTTCGACGAGACGCTGAACTTCCTCGTTCACCGGATGTCTGGCCTCCCTTGGAGCACTCGCCCCACCGTGGAGGGCCGGGCGGGCCAGGCGGTCGAGACGTCACGATGATAACCGCTCCGGCGCCGATCGACCCGGCCCAGGGGGGTCGGGGCCGGGGCCCGGGCTCACTCCCCGATTGCGGCCTTCAGCTCCTCGATGCTGGCGTTGACCTCGGCCAGGCTCAGCTTGCGGAAGCGCTCGGGCAGGAAGCGCGTGTCGGTGCACTCCTTGACCGCGAGCAGGTCCATGAGCTGCAGCCGCTCGACGTGGGCCGAGGGCCGGAAGTCGGCGATCGCGGCCTCGATGCAAGCGCGCAGGGGCTGGGCTTTGCCCTGTCCGCGCTCCTCGGCGTCCTTCCCCGACTCGTGCACGCGCAGCGCCCGCACCAACAGCCCCTCCATCTCGTTGCCGCCGAGCTGGTCGTTGTCGGGCAAGGCCGGCAGCTCCTCGCTCTTGATCGGCAGCTTGAGCTTGCGCGCCATGGCCGCGAACAGCGTCGCCCGGCCGGCCGCGTCGCCCGGCGGAAACAACGGGATGTGCACGTCGAGGCGCCCCTGGCGCTTCAGGTCCACCTCGACGAGGTCCGGGCGCGACGTCGCGAAGATCCAGACGATCCGGCCCCGGTTCCGCGTGTCCGACATCTCCTTCGCGAGCATGCCGTAGATGCGGCCCGACAGCCCCGAGTCCCCGTCGCCGCCGCCGCCGCGCTTGCCGGTCATCTGGTCGGCCTCGTCCACGAAGACGATCACCTGTCCGAGCGCGTGCAGGATCGAGAACACCTTCTCGAGGTTGCCCTCGGTGGCGCCCACCCACTTGTCGCGGAAGTTCTTCATCTCGACGCAGGGAATGCCGATGTCGCCCGCCAGGCACTCGACCAGGTACGTCTTGCCGGTGCCGATCCGGCCCGTGAGCAGGTAGCCCATCGGGATCGCCATCGTGCGGCCGCGCTTCAGCAGCACCGCGTCCTCGCGCATCCACGCCTTGGCTTCCTCGTGGCCCGCCACGTCGTCGAGCGTGCGGGACGACTCGAGGAACTCGAGGCGGCCGGCAGCCTCCTTCTCGATCAGCTCCTTCTTCATGCGCGTGAGATAGGCGCCGGTGATGCGCTCGCCGCTCGAGAGCGCGCGCCGCACCAGCGTCCGCACCGACACGCGCGAGAGCCCCACCAGCTTGTCCCCGAGCACCTCGCGCGTCACCTCGGATGCTTTCGCGAACTCCTTCGCGTCGGGAACCAGGTCGAGCACGTAGCTGCGGATGTCGTCGCCGCCGGGCAGCGGCACGCGGATCTTGGCGCTGTAGGGCGTCTCCACCAGGCTGCGGTTGAGGTCGGCCAAGTTCTCCGTCACGAGAACGGTCGCGACGAACGAGCTCGTCACCTCGGGGTTGGCGGCCCACTCCTGGATCTGGATCAGCGTCTGGCTCAGGTCGGCGACGTAGATCGGGTCGCCTTGGGGTGCGATGAAGTGCGCGTAGTCCAGGATCACCGCGAGCTTGAGCGGGTTGGCGACGGCCTTGCCGTCCTGCAGCTTGGTGCGGCGCCGCGCGAAGGCCAGGATGCGGTCGATGATCTCGAGCGCGCGCTTCGGATCGCGCGGCAGCTGGTCGCGCAGGTCCAGCTTCTCCATCTTCTCCGCGACGGCGTCGAGCGCGGCCGGCGCCCCGCGAAACGCGTCTACGCCGCGCAGGAAGCGAATGACCTCCTCGACCCCCTTGTAGGCGTCCTGCCGCGACGGGTCAGGCGGCTCGATCCGGACGCCGCGCCCGCGGTCGTAGCGCACGACCACGTCGAACGGCTGGAACATCGTCCCGGTCAGGAAATCGGCGAGCGAGACGAAGTCGCTGCCGCCCTTGCCGTCGGGCGCGGGTACGAGGTCGAAGACGTTGCCGTGAAGGACGAACTGGCTGGTCGCGCCGGCCCTGAACACCTGGCGCATCTCCTCGGCCCACGCGGGCAGGCCCGGCTTCGCCGTCCCCTCACCCATTCCGTCCTCCCTACCTCTGTCGCTGCCCCGCTCGCGGCCGCGGGGGCCGTGGCGCTTGCGGCTCCTCGGGCTCGTCCGTCTCGAGCGGCGTCTCGCTCGGGACGCGCGGCAGCTGCGGCACGCTCGTCGAGTCGAGGTCCGCCGAGGTCATGTCGGACAGCAGGTCGGCGTGCTGGTCCATCCAGCGCGAGGTCTCGCTGAGCGTCGAGGAGACGGCGTCGAGCCGCGAGGAGAGCGCCTCGGGCGAGCGGCTGACGGCGCTCTCCTCGCGCACCAGGCGCACCTGCTGCTCGATGCGCTCGAGCTCGGCGTCGACCACGGCGAGGCTGTTGGTCGCGGTGTCGAGGTTGGCCAGCCGCTTCTCCTGGATCTCGAGCGTCGCGCGCAGCGAGCGCGCGAGAGCACCCTCGGGATCCGCGGCGCCCGCGAGCCGCCCCTTCAGGCTCTCGAGCCCCGATTCGAGCTGGCGCCGGTCGATCCTGGCGAGCGTGTCGGTGATCGCCTCGCGCGAGGCCAGCAGGCGCAGGAACAGCCACAGCATCTGGTTCAGGTTGCCGGCGCGGAAGTCGGTGAGGCTGCTCTCGCCGCTCCCGGCGCCCAGGCCCAGCACCTCGCGGCACACCACGACGAGCGCGCGGTAGCGCGCCTGCGAGGCCGGCTGCAGCCGGTCGTAGGCCGCCTTCATCTTGTCTTCCGCGTTGCCGGAGCGCGCCAGCAGACGCTCGCCCTCGACCAGCTTCTGGAAGCGCTCGCTGGCGGAGCGGCCGCCGACGAACGCGACGACGCCGGCGAGGCCCAGCAGCCAGAAACCGGGGTTGATGAAGCCGGCGATCCCGAAAGAGGCGAGCAGCATCTGCGTGAGCGGCATCGCCCCGAGCACGCGCGAGCGGACCGGCTTCCAGAACGCGGCCTTGACGTAGTCCCAGTAGGAGAGCGGCTCGCCAGCCATGCTCAGGCCTTCTTCTTCACCTGGACATCGACCTCGCGGAACGCCCGGCCCACCTCTTCGACGGCAGCCTTGAAGCCGGGGTCGTTCTGCGCCGCGATCGGATCGCTGTCGCGCGTCTTCGGGATGATGTCCGCGAACTCGCGCACGATGCGCCCCGGCCCGGCGGCCATGATCCAGACGCGGTCGCCGAGGTAGACGGCCTCCGCGATCGAGTGGGTCACGATCATCACCGTGGCCTCGACCTCGTGCCACAGCTCCATGATCAGCCGCTGCATCTCGTGCCGGGTCGGCTCGTCGAGCGCGGAGAACGGCTCGTCCATCAGGATGATCTGGGGCTTCAGCACCAGCGAGCGCGCGATCGCGACGCGCTGCTGCTGGCCGCCCGAGAGCTGGTGCGGGTACTTGTGCTCGTGCCCGCCGAGGCCGACCTTGCGGATCCAGTCGCGGGCGCGCGCCACGCGGTCGCCGCGGCCGAGCTTCAGCTCGTCCTGGTTGAGCTCAAGCCCGAAGGTCACGTTCTCGAGCACGGTGCGGTGCGGAAAGGAGCTGTACTTCTGGAAGATCATGCCGCGGTCTCGGCCGGGGCCGGTCACCGTGCGCCCGCGCACCAGCACCTCGCCCGCGCTCGGCGGGTAGACGTCGTCGAAGCCGTGGATCAGGTTCAGGATCGTCGACTTGCCGCAGCCCGACGGCCCGACGATCGCGACGAACTCGCCGTAGTCCGGGACGTCCTCGATCGCGAAGTTGATGTCCTTGAGCGCGGTGAACTGCGTCTTCTCGCCCGGGTTGAAGGTCTTGCTGACGCCCTTGAACTCGATGACCGGATGGAGCGCCGCGCTCATCGCTTGCCGGTCCGGTGGGGGAACAGGAAGCGCCCGACGGCCGCCCAAAGCTTGTCGGTCAGGAACGCCACGGCGACGATGATCACCAGCACCAGGTAGATGTGCTCGCGCGGGCCGCGGCGCTGCGAGGTGATGATGATGCCGCCGATCCCGCGCCCGACGTCGACCATCTCCGCGAGCAGGATGTAGCTCCAGCCCACGCCGAAGCCGAGCCGCATCGCCTGCCAGATGTCGGGCCACGAGATCGGCAGCAGCACGCGGCTCACCGCCTGGCCCCGCGTCGCCCCGAGCGTGTAGGCCGTCTTGAGATACGTGTCGTCGACGGCGTCGACCGCCGCGACGAAGAGCGGCACCAGGTAGATCGAGAACGCCAACGCCAGGAACATGACCTTCTGCAGCTCGGCGGTGCCGAACAGCGACAGCGTGAGCGGCACGAGCGTCGGGATCGGCAGGTAGGCGCCGAAGACGGTGAGCGGCGTGAAGGCCGCCTTCACCTTGGTGAAGGCGCCCATCAGCACGCCGAGCGGGAACGAGACCGCCACGGCCAGCGCGAAGCCCTCGACCACGCGCGTGAACGACACGGCCAGGTTGCGCGTGACCGCGCGGTCGAACCACAGCAGCGGGAACGACGCCACGACCTCGACCGGCGAGGGCAGGATCGTCGGCGAGATCACGCGCTCCTCGGCGGCACCCGTGGTGACGATCATCCACAAGGCCAAGAGCGCCAGCACCGGCAGCAGCCCGAGCACGACCGCCTTCCACGCCGCGAGCGGCTCGCGGATGCGCAGGAAGCCGGTGTGGGCCGAGGCGGGCGGCCCGGGCCGCGCGGGCGCCGGGCCGCCGGCCGGAGCCGGTGCGGCCGTGGTCACTTCGATTCCGGCGGGTAGACGGAGACCTCCACGCGCCGGTTGAGCGCCTGGTTCATCGGGTCGTCGGGGTTGGCGGGCTCGTCCCAGCCCTTGCCCTCGACCGTGAACTTGTTGGGGTCGAAGTTGTACTTCTTGACGAGCGCTTGCTTCACCGCCTCGGCGCGGTCGTTCGAGAGCGCCTTCACGTCCTCGAAGCGCGTGCCCTTGCCCTTCATCGAGGAGTCGGCGTGGCCCACGACGGCCACCACCGCGCGCTCGTACTGGCCGACCAGCCGCGCCACCTTCTCGAGCGTCGCGGCGACGCTCGGGTCGTAGAGCGTGTTCGCGACCGGCTTGCCGCTCTCGTCGTGCTGCGGCTCGTACACGTTCGCCGAGTTCGGGTAGAAGTTGATGCGGATCGTCTGGGTCAGGATCGGCGACTCGGCCGAGATCTTCTTGTAGCTCGTCGGGGTGAAGCTCGCGCGGCTCTCGTCCTTCTGGTGCGCGAAGCCGCCGGCCTTGTCGAGCTCCTGCAGCACGCTGAAGTCCATGACCTCGTCGAAGCGCACCGGCGTGTCGATCAGGCCCAGCTCGCGGTACACGAAGGTGACGTTCTTCCAGGTGCGCTCGAAGTTGGCCGGGTCGTTGGCGTTCAGGAAGAAGGCCTTGTTCTCCGAGAAGTTGGTCGAGTGCGCGTCCTGCGCCATCGCCTTCACCTCGTCGGCCTGCATCCCGTAGCCCTCGGCCATCCACGCGTAGGCCTTCTCGCGCTGGGTGGCGTCCTGCAGCCGGTCCATGCCGTCGAAGATGCCGGCCACCAGGCCCTTGACCACCTCGGGGTGGTCCTTGGCGAAGTCGGCGCGCGCCGCCCACACGTCGGCGATCAGCTTGTTGGCCTCGGCCGTGGTGGTGAGCACGCGCGTGCCCTTCACCTTGTCGGGGATGTTGTAGATGTCGGGCGCCCACGACACGCAGGCGTCGATCGACTTGTCGGCGACGAAGGCCGCCGCGGCCTCGAAGGCGGTCGCCGTGAACTTGTGCTTGACCGCCGACGGCTGGACGCCCGCGTTCAGCAGCAGGTTGTTGATGAAGTACTGCGAGGGCGAGTTCTGCGCGTAGACGATCGTCTTGCCCTTGAGGTCGGCCACCGAGCCGATCGCGCCGCGCACCACGATGCCGTCGCCGCCGGAGGACCAGTCGACCTGCTGGAAGATGCGCGGGGCGCTCCTCGAGTCCTTCATCAGGTCGGGCGCGAACAGCACCATCATGTCGAGCGTTCCCCACAGCACGTGGCTCTCGCCCGCCGCGAAGGCGTCGCGCGCCACGACCGGGTCGTCGATCAGCTTCAGGTTCACCTTGAAGCCGTACTTCTTCGCGAAGATCGAGTCGGGGTTCGGAGAGAAGCCGCCGTTGGCGGCCACGATCGGCAGCCAGCCGATCCAGACGTTGATCGGGAAGTTGACGACCTTGTCTGCGCCCCACTTGTAGGCCGAGACACCCTTGACGGGCGGCAGCTTCTCGCCCGGGACGTACTTGTACTCGCTGACGGTGGTGATGCCCTTGGTGTCGGGTGCTTCGACCTTCTTGAACTCGTCCATGTTGACCGGGCCCGTCGAATCGCGCCCGCTCGGGGCGATCAGGCCGCGGAAGTAGTACGCGGCACCGCCGAGGCACGCCAGGACGAAGACGAACAGCACCAGCTTCCCGAGTCCGGTCGGCCCGACCTTCGGCTGCTCTTCCATCTAACTCGCTCCGTTCTTCCTTGAAGCCTGGTCAGCCCTGCTTCTCCGGCCCCATCTCGCGCGCGGGCGGCGCGGCAGGCGCCGCCGCCTCGCTCGCCTTCTCCGCCGGCATGTCGATCCCGTAGGCCGCCGCGAACTCGCCGAGCGCCGCGTCGGCGAGTGCCTGCTGCTCGGCCTCGAGCAGCTCGACCTTGGTCGTGTCGATCGAGGAGGACGCGACGCGCGCGCGGCCGGCAGCCTTGTCGCGCCGCTCCGTCAGGTACTCCTCGACGCGGTTGAGCGTGTCGCCCGAGCCGCCGATCGTGCCGATCATGCCGGTGGCCATCTCCTGCAGCTCGGCCTGGGCCTCGAGCATCTCGGTCTCGGTCATCATGCGCTTGAGCTTCTCGATCTTCTCCTGCGCGTCGCGCACGGTGACGTCGCGGGCCGCGACCAGCTTCTTGTAGGTGGACTCGGCCGCCTCGAGCTGCTTGCGGTTCTCCTCGAGCTGGTCCTTCACCGTCTTGAGCTGGAGCGCGTACTGGCCCGCCGCGTTTCGGTTGCCGACCTTCAGGTGGGCGGCCGCCTTGGCGGCGAGGTCGCGCTCCTGGCCCTCCAGGTTCTTGACCTGGCGCAGCAGCCGTTCGCAGAAGCCCGCGTGGTTGGCGAGGTTGTCGTTGTACCGGGCGATCTGCTGGCGCAGGTTCTCCTTCTCGGCCTCGATCAGCGCCTTGGGGTTCTGCCGCTCGAGACCCGAGATGAAGAGGCCCAGGAAGCCTCGGAAGAGGTTCGCGATCCGGCTGAACATGGCCATCTCCCCCCGGGCGAAAGCGTCCCGCGCCCGCGTCGTCCAAATCTGTTACGAGGCCCCGCCCCGCGGGGTTCTCCGGCACGGGAGGCTAGCAACCAACTCGGGACGAGTCAATGGCTTGGCGGCAGGCGCGCTGGCGGCTCGAACATCCCGGCACTACCGTTCGTAGATCTTGATGACCCACCCACAACAGGGGCCGGGGGCGCAATCAGGAGGCGGAGCCATGTCGGAGCGGACGATGGTGCTGGGCGGATACGGACTCACGGCCGACAGTCCCGAGGTGCGGGGCCGGCGCAATGTGACGCTGCCCGTGTCCATGGCGCTGCATTCCGCCGCCGCGGTCGCGCTCCTCGTGATTCCGCTGCTCGTGGCCGAGGAGATCCCCGAGCCGCATTCCGGCGTGCGCGCGTTTCTCGTCGAGCCGCTCTCGGTGGCGCCCCCGCCGCCACCGCCTCCCGCGCGCGCCGCGGCCGCACCGCGTGTCGAGCCCAAGCCGCAGCCGCAGTCACAGGCCATCGTGGCTCCGGTCGAGGTGCCGACCGAGATCACTCCGGAAGCGGCGATCGACCTGGGCGGCCTCGATGCGGGATCTCCCGACGGCGTCGAGGGCGGAGTGCCGGGCGGCGTCGTCGGCGGCATCGTCGGCGGCCTGCCGGACGCGCCCCCGCCGCCGGCCGCGCCAATCCGCGTGGGTGGCGCCATCCGTGAGCCGAAGCGAATCGTGTCCGTGCCGCCCGTCTATCCCGAGCTCGCCGTGATGGCGCGGCTGCAGGGGACGGTCGTGGTCGAAGCGACGCTCAACGAGCGCGGCCGAGTGGTGAACGTCAGCCTGGTACAGGGCGCGCCGCTGCTCACCCAGTCCGCGCTCGACGCGGTCAGCAAGTGGGTCTACACGCCCACGCTCGTGAACGGCGTGCCGACGCCCGTGATCATGACCGTCACGGTCCGCTTCCGGCTCAACGGGCCGCTCGGCTGAGTCCTCGGTAGTACACCTCGCGGCGCAGCGCGAGCGGGTGGCGAGCTAGAGGTCCGAAAGCCGAGCGGTCGCGTCGCCGAAGCGATCGAGCTTCACTCCCATCCGGTCCATGAGCGACAAGTGCAGGCTGCAGGCCTTGCGCTGCTCGTCGCCTTTGTCCAGGTAGTCGAGGATGCGGCCGGTCTTCAGCGAGCCGCCGCCCTTGCCGGTGAGCAGGATCGGCAGCTGCTCGGCGCCGTGGAGGTCGCCGTCGAAGAGACTCGACGCGAACATCAGGATCGAGTTGTCGAGGAGAGTCGTCTCGCCCTCCGAGATCGCCTTCATGCGCGAGGTGACGTAGGCGAACTGCGCGGAGTGGAACTGGTTGGTCTTCAGGTACATCGCCTCTTTCTCGGCGATGCGCCCGTTGTGCGTGAGGTCGAGGTGCAGGGCGCCCTGCACGCCCTCGACGAACTTGAAGTTCATCTGCGACAGGTCGTTGTTGAGCATCAGCGTCGCCACTCGCGTCTTGTCCATCTGGAACGCGAGCACGATCAGGTCGAGCATCAGCTTCATGTGCGCCGGCACGTCCTGCGGCAGCTCGTGCTTCGGGCGCGGCATGTCGGGCTGTGCGAGCGTGGGCCGCCAGCCTTCGAGCCGCTCCTCCGTCGAGGCCCGCTCGATCCGCTTCTCGATGTCGCGGATGCCCTCGAAGTACTCGCTCAGCTTGTGGTCGTCGTCCTTGCTGATGCGAGGCCGCAGGCCCTGCGACTCGTCCCACACCGCGTCGAGGATGCTGCGGTCGAGCGTGCGGCCGGACCCGTCGTCCACCAGGCGGTCGAACGTCCGGGCGGGATA
Organism: Vicinamibacteria bacterium; assembly: GCA_036559805.1. GTDB lineage: Bacteria > Acidobacteriota > Vicinamibacteria > Fen-336 > Fen-336 > DATBSL01. The sequence goes on along the minus strand of DATBSL010000365.1, from coordinate 2,537 downwards.
GATCTCCTTGGCGGCCGCCCGCGTGGGCGAGATCCACGAGAGGCTCGACCCGTAGATCATCGAGAGCCCGTCCTCGAGCCGGAGCTCGTTGGGCTCGATGCCGAGCACCAGGCTCGGGACCTCGGTCTCGTCCGCGAAGGCCGTGGCCAGCACCTGGTCCATCGACGTGCCGACGCGGATCTGGTTGGGATCGAGGCTGACGGGCGCTCCCGACAGCAGGTTCATGCGGCCGAGGTGGGGGCTCGTCGAGACCTGCGCCGACTGGTTGAAGAGCCCCCGGATGAACACCATGTCTTCCCGATGCGGCAGCATCGGCTCCAGGCCAGGCCCGAGCTCCATGTCGGCGCCGCTGCCCTTCGCCCACCAGTGCGCCGGCTCGACGCCGTTCGAGAAGTAGATGATGCCCAGGCGGACCGGGGGCTTCGTCGCCCCTGCGCTGCCCTTGACCGGCTGCGCGAAAGCAGGCAGCGACTCCATCCACGGAAGAGTCAGGGCGGCGCCCAGGCCCCGCAAGACGTTGCGCCGCGACGGCGTGGAAACGCGACGCCTCCTGCTCATGGACTCTCTGCCAAAGGTGCCGCCCCGACGCCCGCCGCGGCAGGCTTGGGCTGCGCCTGGTGCGCCGGCGGCGCGGCGACGCCGACTCCGCGATGGCGGAACTGGCGGCTCGTCACGAGCTGCGTGGCCAGGTCCGCGAACGACGCTTCGCCCGAAGGCTCGCTCATCTCGCGGAGGAGCGGCCGATCGGACGCCTGCGGGTTCCGTCCGAGCGCGTAGCCCAGCATCTTCCTCGCCAGGGTCGTCATGACCTTGGCTCCCTGGCTCTGCAAGTATGTTAGCAGCCCATCGGCCCCGACGATCGTCGATCCGTCCTTGAGCTCACCCGTCACATCGACCGGCGTGCCGTCGACGTAGCTCGCGCGCTTGCGGCCCACCGCGTCGAAGCCCTCGAGCGGGAAGCCCATGGGGTCGATGCGCAAGTGGCACGAGGAGCACCGCGGATCGCGCTTGTGCTGCGCCAGCTTTTCGCGCAGCGTCAGCCCGCCAAAGGTCTTGTCGTCCGCCGGCAGGTTGCCCGCGTCCGGCAGCGGCGGCGGCGTCGGCGTTCCGAGGATGCGCCGGAGGACCCAGTCCCCGCGCTTGACGGGGCTCGTGCGCAGCGGCGCCGAGGTCGAGGTCAGCACCGACCCGAGCCGCAACGCCCCGCCACGGTCGAAGGCGCGCGCACCGTCGACGCGTTCGACCCGATCCGTGGAGGTCACGCTGGCGTCGATCCCGTAGAAGGTCGCGAGCGTCTTGTTCAGGAACGCGTATTCCGCGTGCAGGATCTCCTTCACCGGTCGTCCCTGCCTCACGATGTACTCGAAGGTGGAGACGGCCTCGTCGTACATCGACGCCTTCACCTCCTCGGTGAACTCGGGGAAGCGTCCGGTGTCGATCCCTCGATACTGGTCGAAGTGGTAGAAGCCGAGCCACTGTCCGAAGAACTCGGTCGCCAGGCGTCGGGTTTTCGGATCGGCCGTCATGCGCTGGACCTGTTCGCCGAGCTTCGCCGGGTCGCGCAGCTCTCCGGCCGCGGCGGCGCGCCGCAGCTCGTCGTCCGGGATCGACGACCACAGGAAGAAGCTCAGCCGGCTCGCCATCTCCCAGTCGTTGAGCGCCGTCTCGATGGCGCCCGGCGTCGCCTCGATCCGGTACAGGAACGCGGGCGACATCAGGATTCGGGCGACGAGCGCTCGGACGGCCGCGTCGTGATCGAGGCGGTGGACGGAGCGCAGCGACCTGTAGAACTCGCGCAGGCGCGTCTCTTCGGTCGCGGTGAGCGGCCGCCGCCAGGCGCGGCCCGCGAACGCGAGGGCGTCCGTGACGTGGCCCGGCTCGGCACGCCTCAGGGCCAGCGAGACGGCGTCGTAGTGCGCGCGCAGCGAACGAACGTGCGGCCTGACCGCCTCGGGCAGCGTCGCCACGGCGGCTTCGGTCATGTCCGCTATCTTGCGGCTCGTCCCCTTCACCTCGTAGTGGTCGAGCAGCATGCCCAGGTAGGCATCGTGGTAGGGCCACGACCCGAACAGGTCATTCCACGCGTTGTCGAGCCGAGCGCGATCGCCGCCCTCGACGATGTTCCGGGTGAAGAAGTCGTCGGTGCGCTGGTACTTGACCGTGATCACGAACGCGTCGTGCTCCGGGCTGTTGTAGGTGTTGTCGAAGGGCGCCGGGACGGGGTCCTTGTCCGCGGGATTGGGCTCGCCGTGCGAGTTGGGCGGCATCAGCTCGAGGTACTCGGCGATGCCGGCGCGGAAGCTGCGGTAGCCGTCGCTCTTCGGGTCGCCGAGGAACACCCTCTCGCGCGACGCGAGCGCGGAGCGATCCGCGATCAGCACCCGCACGACCGCCTGGCGGTCTCGTCCCAGCTCCGCGTCGGCGTGAAGCTCGGCGAGCTGGTCGGCTTCCACGGGCACGTCGACCACGAACGACGTCGTCTCCGTGGTCGCGAAGTCGTCGGGGCCGATCGCGGAGCCGTCGGGACTCGTGCCGAA
>DATBSL010000364.1:0-3971 GCA_036559805.1 Vicinamibacteria bacterium | reverse complement strand
CCGCGACAACGGCAAGGGCATCGACCCGCGCTTCCGCGACCGCGTCTTCGGCTTGTTCGAGAAGCTCGATCCCGAGAGCGACGGCAGCGGCGTCGGCCTCGCGCTCGTGAAGCGCATCGTGGACCTGCACAAGGGCCGCGTCTGGGTCGAGTCCGAGGGCCTGGGGAGGGGCGCCACCGTGTGCTTCACGCTGCCCGAGCGGTCCGGAGCCTAGGCCGTCTCCCAGCGCCGGGCCAAGAGCCGCGCCGCGGCGAGGAAGGCGGCCGCCAGTAGCGACAGCACCAGGAGCTGCGGCCACAGCTCGACGAGCGGTGCTTTGCGCCAGAAGACTTTCAGGTAGCCGTCGAGCGCCCAGCCGTTGAAGGTCAGCAGGCCCAGCCGCTGCATCGACTCGCTCATCAAAAAGCGCGGGAACATGCTGCCGCCGACGGCCGACATCATCAGGATCACGATCGTCGAGATGCCGCTGAGCTGACCGCGCGAGCGGCACGCGCTCGCGAGCACCAGCCCGAAGGCCGAGGCCGCGCCGGCCGTCGCCAGCGTGACGAGCGCGAAGCCCGCAAGGTGCGGAACGAGCTCCAGCCCGAACACGAGGGCGCCCCAGACGAACATCACTGTCATCTGCATCACGCCCAAAAGCGTGACGAGCAGCCACTTGCCGACGAGCAGCCTGCCCATCCCGAGGGGCGACGTGAGCAGACGCTCGAGCGTTCCCGACTCGACCTCCTCGAGCAGCGAGCCGCCGGCCGCGGCACAGGAGAAGAGCAGGAACATCACGCCGGTGCCGGCCGCAAAGAAGGCGATCAGGGGCGCGTTGGGTCCACCCCCCACGACCTCGGTCACCGCGACTGAAACGAGGCCCTCGGCTATCGGGCTCTGCGAGGCGCTGTCCGACTTCGGCTGTGCCAGCCACGCGTCGACGACCTGACGCTGGCCCGGGGTCAGGGCGCCTGCGTACTTCTCGAACTGCTCGAGGCCCCGGCGCGCGAGCCCGTCGGGCTGGGCCGTTGCCGCGGCCTTCTGCAGCATGCCCTGCATCAGCGGCCCGGCGATCGGGTTCGAGGGATCGACCAGCAGCTCGGCGCGCGCCGGGGCGTCGAAGCGGGCCAGCCCCTCGCCGAAGCCGGTCAGCAGCACCACGGCGACCGAAAGCTCCCCGTCGCGCACCAGCTCCTGCGCGCGCGCGCGGTCGAGCGTCGCGGAGGGCGCCTTGGCCGACGCCCGCCGAGCCCTCGCCGTCGTGACCAGGCGCAGCGCCTTCTCCTGCTGAAGCGCGGCCGCGAACGCCTGGCTCGCCTCGCTGCCGTCCTGGTCCACGAGTGCGACGCGCAGCGGGCGCACCTCGCCGCGGCCGCCCTGGCTGCCGAACACGACCTGGAAGATCGAGAAGAAGGCCACGGGCAGCACGAAGGTCATGGCGAGCGCGACCCGGTCGCGCACCAGGTTCAGCCAGCCGATGCGCATCACGGTTGCGATCACTCGCGCAGCTCCCTGCCGGTGAGGTGGATGAACACCGCGTGCAGGCTGGGGCTGCGCACGGCGACGTCGCGCACCTCGAGGCCCGCAGCCGCTGCGTGCCGCAGCAGCGCGGGCAGCTCGGAGGCGACGTCCTTCACGTGCGCACCGAGCGTCGTGCCGGAGCCGTCCTCCGGCTCGAGCCCGTCGATCGGCTCGGCCACGGGCCGATCCACCGAGAGCAGCACGCGCCGGCCCTCGCCGATCGTGCCCGCGATCAGCTCCGCCAGGCGCCCCGAGGCGATGACGCGGCCGTGGTCGATCACCACGATCCGGTCGCACAGGCTCTCGGCCTCGTCGAGCTGGTGCGTCGTGAGCAAAAGCGACGTGCCCGCGCGGCGCAGCGCCGCGAGCATCTCGTAGATCCGCTCGCGGCTCTGGGGATCCACGCCGACGGTGGGCTCGTCGAGCAGCAGCACGCGCGGCTCGTGCAGCACGCCGCAGGCGATGTTCAGGCGTCGGCGCATCCCACCGGAGAAGCGCCGCACCGGCTCGCGATCGCGTGCGGCGAGGCCGGTCCACTCGAGCGCCCAGTCGACGCGCGCCGCGAGCGCCCGCGCCGCGAGGCCGTGCAGCCGGCCGAACGCTTCGAGGTTCTCGCGCGCCGTGAGCGAGGCGTAGAGCGCGATCTCCTGGGGCACGACGCCGAGCTCGGGCCGCGGGCTGCCGGGCTCCACGGGCCGGTTCAGCAGCTCGACGGCGCCCGCGTCCAAACGAACGCGCCCGGCGATGGCGCGCACGAGTGTCGTCTTGCCGGCGCCGTTCGGTCCGACGAGGCCGATGAGCTCGCCTTCGCGGAGCTCGATCGAGACGCCCTCGAGGGCGACCAGGGCACCGAACGACTTGCGGGCGTCGCGGACGGCGAGGAGACTCACGATCGGGACCTGACCCCCCATACGCCAGGCTTCCCGGGCGGTTCCCCGTTCGACACCGCGAATCGGCGAACGGGGGGTGGGCGACGGCGAGCGAGGTGGGACCTTGGTCCGATGGCTCGCCGAACGGATGTCGTGCTAGCGTCAGTGGTGATCCCTAAGACAGTCGTGAGAATGCATGGAGGATGGATCATGTCTGGTGCCGCCTCTCGCCGAGCCGTCGCCGCAGCCGCGCTGAGCGCCCTCATGAGCGTGCCGGCCGCAGCCCAGACGAGCTCGGGCTTCACGGACCTTCCGCAGAAATTTCGCCTGGACGTAGGCGGCTTTCGGATCGCCTCCGAGACGCAGCTGAAATACGACCTCGCCGGGCAGGGGCAGACGATCGACTTCGAGGGCGAGACGGGGCTGCCCAGCAACGCGACGTCGATCTGGCTGGACGGCACCTGGCGGCTGGGGCGCCGGCACCAGCTCTCGCTCAACTACACGGGGGTGAACCGCAGCGGCGGCAGGACCCTGCAGCGCGAGATCCACTGGGGCGACCAGGTGTTCCAGGTCGGTACCAGCGTCGAGGCCGAGGTGGGTAGCGACGTGGTTACGGGCTACTACCGGTTCGCGGTCTTCAAGAACGATCGTTTCGAAGTCGGTCCCACGATCGGTCTCGGGTACCTGTGGCTGTCCGCGAGCCTGAGCGGCTCTGTGACGGCCGGCGGAAACCCCGTTGCCCTGAGCCGGACGGCGGAGACCAGCTCCATAACGGGCGACGTGGGCGGCTACTTCGAAGGCTGGCTCACCAAGCGCCTCGTAATGCGCGGGGACCTGCTCTACATAGTGGTCAAGCCTGAAAACTCCGAGGCCTCGGTGACCGACGGGCGCCTGAGCCTCAACTTCTACCCGTGGGCGCACATCGGCTTCGGAGCGCAGTACAAGTACTACAAGTACCGCTACGACCGCGGCCTGCTTTCCGCCGATCTCGGCGGCAGCATCACGTACAAGGGCTTCCAGGCGTACGTGTCGTTCCTGTTCTGACGGCCCCCGCGGCGTCCCTGCGCGACCGGCTCCTCGAGCTAGCGCCGGCGTGCGATCATCGCCACGATGCGGGTGCGACTGCAGTACGGCACGGACGGCCTGGAGGTCGATCTCCCCGGCAGGAACCTGACGGTTCTCGAGCCCCGCCACGTCCCGGGGCTGCCCGACGAGGCCGCAGCCTTCCGAGAGGCGGTCGAACGACCGCTCGCGGGCCCGCCCCTGAAAGACATCGTGCGCGCCGGAGAGCGCGTCGCGGTGGTGATTCCCGACATCACACGCCCGTTGCCGAGCGAACGCCTGCTGCCCTGGATCTTCGCCGCGCTGCCACACGTGCCGCCCGAGCGCATCGTGATCGTCAATGGCACCGGCTCGCATCGGGCCAATACGGAGGACGAGCTGCGACGGATGGTGGGGCCGGAGGTCCACGCCCGCTACCGGGTCGTCAATCACGACGCGCAGGATCCCGGGATGCTCGCTCGCGTGGGGGAGGGGGCGGACGGTCAGCCGGTGTTCATGAGCCGGAGCTACGTGGAGGCCGACCGGCGCATCGTGCTCGGC
>DATBSL010000363.1:0-3057 GCA_036559805.1 Vicinamibacteria bacterium | reverse complement strand
CCCACGAAGGCCGGGTACTGGTTGCCGAAGCCGAGTCCGAACACCGCCGCCGCCAGCACGAGCTCGGTGCGGTTGCGCGCGGCCGCGGTCGCCGCCAGTCCCACGGTGACGAGCGCGAGGCACGGCAGCAGGAAGCGCCGGTGGCCGACGCGGTCGGCCAGTCGCCCCGAGAAGACGCGCGTGACGAACACCGTCGCTGCGAACGAGATGAAGAAGATGCTGCGGGGCGCGATGCCGAGCTCGTCGCAGCGCACCGCGATGAAGCTCGTGATCCCGCCGTAGCCGAACGAGCACAGGAAGAGCGTGATCGTGACCGCGACGACGCGCCACTCGACGAGGCCGCGGCCGATCAGCCGGTCGCGGCTCAGACGCGCGGCGACCGTGGTGTCCGGCGGCAGATGCCAGGCGATCGCGGCCATCACGACGTTCAGGAACGCGGTGCCCAGGCACAGCCAGACCCAGCCGCGGTCGTACATCCACAGCCCCACGCCCGGCGAGACGGCCGTCGCCAGCATCGTCGCCATGCCCCAGTAGCCGATGCCTTCCGCGCGGCGGCTCTCGGGGATCACCTCGGTCATGTAGGCGGAGGACGCCGAGAGCAGCCCGGACCAGAACAGGCCGTGGAACATCACCAGCACCAGCGGCAGCCAGTAGTTGCGGCTCGCGGCGTAGGCAAGCGAGAAGCAGGCGATCGCGATGCTGGTGATGAGCAGCATGCGGCGCTTGCCGATCCGGTCGGCGAGCGCGCCCGTGATCGGGGCCGACAGCGCCGAGGCGTACGTCAACAGGCCCAGGAACAGCCCGGCGACCGCCTTCGAGCCGCCGAGGTCGAGGATGCGAAAGGGCGCGGTGGGCAGCAGCTGGAACAGCGACAGGAAGACCGTGAACGTGAAGCCGCACATCATGAAGAAGCGGCCGGTGAAGAGGGGCGCCGGCCCCGTCGCAGGCGAGCCTTCGCTCAATCCGCCGGGGCTCCCTCGTGGAGGGGCTCGCAGGCGACGAGGGCCGGGCCGGCGTCGGTGCACACCGCGAAGCGCTCGGGCTTGCCGTCCTCCTCGCCCCACATCGAGACGCCGGCGTACTCGCCCTTCTTCGTGAGCACGTAGAAGACGAGCTGGAAGGCCGGCCGGCCGTCGCGGTCGAGCAGCCGCTTCTCGACCGTCGCCGCCTTGACGCGGCGCAGCGCCTCCATGCCGGCGTCCTTCGCGGCCTTTCCGCGCCGCAGCTCCTCGACGATGAGGAAGGAGGACAGGTTGTACAGGTTGGCCTCGCCCCTCCCGGTCGAGCCCGCGGCGCCAAAGGCGTCGTCCACCCACAGCCCCGCGCCCAGGATCGGCGAGTCCCCCACCCGGCCGGGGATCTTGAAGGCGAGCCCGCTCGTGGTGGTCACGCCGCACACTTCGCCTTTCGCCGAGACGCCGTCGCAGTTGATCGTGCCGAAGCGGTGGTGCGGGTCGAGCAGCCCCTCGCGCACCATGCTCCGCGACGCGGCCTCGCCGGCCTGGCTCCGCTGCTTCGGGTCGAGGTAGTGCTTCGGGTCGATGCGGCGCTTCCACTCGAGCCACTTCGCGCGCGAGCGTTCGGTGTTGAGGTCGGCCTCGATCGAAAAGCCCATGTTGCGCGCGAAGCCCTGCGCGCCGGGCCCGACCAGCAGGTGGTGGTCGGTGTGGTCGAGCACCATCTTGGCGACGCGCGACGGCGTGCGCACGCCTTCGAGCGAGGCGACGCCGCCGGCGCGCTTGCTGGGACCGTGCATGCAGCAGGAGTCGAGCTGCACGACGCCGTCGGCGTTCGGCAGCCCGCCGTAGCCGACGCTCGTGTCCGCGGGGTCGAGCTCGACGATGTTGACGCCGGCGATCAACGACTCGAGCACGTCCTCGCCCTTCGCGATCCGCTGCCACGCCTCCTCGACGCAGGTGCGCGCGCCGCCGTTCTTGTGCTCGTGGCCGTTGCTGGACGCGATCACGACCGGCGGCGTGGCTTTCCGCACCAGCACGCTCGGTCCCTGGCCCGTCGCGGCGCTGGCAAGGCCGGCCGCCACGGACGCGGCGGCGCCGGTCTTCACGAACTGCCGACGGCTGATGCTGTCGCTCATGTCGCTCCTCTGCCGATGGGGTCAGGTCTTGAATTTTGACGTTCGCCCGCCGACGTCAAAATTCAAGACCTGACCCCTTCCTTACAGCCCAGCCGCGTCCCAGCGGCGGATCGTGTCCTTCGCCAGCTCCGCGACCTTGTCGCAGACCTTGCGGAAGTACAGCTTCGCCTTCGCCGCGTCGAACTTCGGGTAGCCCTGGCCTGCCTTGTAGAGGCCGATCGTCGTCGGGCTCGGGTACGCGCTCCAGGTGCCTGGCGCGGGGTTGGCGAGCGCCATGTCGGCCGTGTAGCGCTCCGGATGCACGAGCGCCGGGTCGATCGCCTGCATGAAGGCCGTCTCGTTGTCGCCAGCGTGCCCACCGTCTTCGCCGAAGACCTCCTGCGTGACGTCCGCGCAGTGCGACCACCAGTTGACGACCAGGATCCGGACGCGCTCCTCGCGGCCCACCTCCTGCGCGAGCGCGCTCAGGATCGCCGTCTGGCCGCCGCCGTGGCCGTTCACCATCACGATGTTGCGGAAACGATTGCGCGCGAGGCCCACGAGCACGGCGCGCACGTACGCGCGGTAGGCCTCCTCGGGCACCGTGAACGCTCCCGGATAGGCGTCCATCGAGCCCGTGAAGCCGTACGGGATCGCCGGAGCCACGAAAGCGTCGAGCGCGGGAGCGATGTCGCGCGCGATCGCGACGGGCGCGAGGATGTCGGCGCCGTTCGCGGTCACGCCGTGCGCCTCGAGCGTGCCGAGCGGCAGCAGCACGGTCTGCGAGCGCGCGGGCACCAGCTCGCGCAGCTCCATCCAGTTGATCCGCTCGAGCTCGCGCGTCGTGGGCGGCTTGGCTCCGGTCGCGGCGTTGGGCTGAGCCAGGACGGCGATCGGGAATGTCAGCACGGCCAGGGCGAGGACTGGGCTTCTCATCCGTGGTCTCCCGGTGCGGGAGCCGGGGCAGTCTATCACCCGCGGCT
>DATBSL010000362.1:0-6843 GCA_036559805.1 Vicinamibacteria bacterium | reverse complement strand
GCCTGCGGGATCGGTGCAGGTGACGCTGGTCTGATTCAATGGTTTCTGGATCTCGTAGCGGGGGTTTTTCTGGCAACCGGCGAGGCTGACGACGACAGCGCACATCAGGAGGTAGCGCAGGCCTTGCACACCAGCGGATCTCATGTCTTACCCCCTTCGTGAACAGCTTTGAAGTTGGGTGAATGGGCCGGCCGTCAACCGAACCCCCAGTGGCCGAGGATACTGAAATATGGTGAGCGCGGGTACTCTGCAACTCGGGGCGCCCCGAGTTGAGTCGGACACAGTCAACCTCTCAGCGACGCGCCGGCCGTCCGACTGTCGTGGAACCCCTGGGTCCCGCCCGCCACCAGGCCCGCCTCACCGCCGTGCTGGCGATGCTCAGCGAGTAGAGGCTTGCCGAGAGCCTAGTCCTGGCGCAGCGCGCGGGCCGGATCGAGGCGTGCCGCGCGCCAGGCGGGCAGGGCGCAGGCGGCCAGCGTGACCGTCACGAGGACCAGCACGACGGCCGCGTACGTCCACGGGTCGTAGGCCTCGACGCCGAAGAGCAGGCTCCGGAAGGCACGCGCCGCCGCGAATGCCGCGGCCAGGCCCGCCGCGATGCCCCAGGCCGTGCGCCTCAACCCCTCGCCAAGGACGCCTTTCAGAATGTCGCGCACGGAGGCGCCGAGCGCCAGGCGCAGGCCGGTGTCGCGCGTCCCGCGCGCGACCGTGTACGAGACGACGCCGTAGATGCCGAGCGCGGCCATCGCCAGCGCGAGGGCGGCGAACAGCGTCACGAGGGTCAGGCTGAAGCGGCGTGCCGCAGTCGCGTTCTCCAGGTACGACCCGCTCAGGCGCGCGCCCACCGAGGCCACGTTGGGGTCGACGGCGTGCACGGCGCGGCGCAGCGCCTCGCCCAGGACGAGCGGGTCGCCCGCCGCCCGCACCACCAGGAACTGGTTCTGCGTCAGCCAGACGAGAAGCGACGGGCTCGTCTGGTGGTAGGCGACGTAGAGATGGGGCTCCGGCGCCGTCTCCAGGCCGCCGTGATGGACGTCGCCGGCGACGCCCACGATCTCGATCGGGCGGAAGCCCGCGGGGTTGTCCTTCACCAGCAGCCGATGGCCCACGGGGTCGCGGTCGGGGAAGCTCTGGCGCGCGAGCGACTGGCTGACGATCCCGACCGACGGGCGGCCTGGCGCGTCGGCATCGTCGAACGTCCGGCCCGCGACGATTCGGACGCCCATGGCCGCGAAGTAACCGGGCGTCACCATCCGGTACTGCGCGGTGGGCAGCTGATCGTCGGAAGGCGCCGGCCGGTCCTCGACCTTGTAGTCGGCGCTCGCGAGCGCGCCGTTGAGCGGGACGTGGTTGATAGCACCCACCGCCTCGACTCCCGGCAGCTGGGCGACGCGCGCCTCGAGCGCGCGGTAGAAGGTGCTGACCTTGGCGTTGTCGCCATAGTCCTTGCGGGGAAGCGAGAGCCGCACCGTGAGCGCCCCCGGGTCGAAGCCGGGGGCGATCGCGAGCACGGTCCGGAAGCTCTCCTGCAGCAGGAAGGCGCCCGAGAGCAGCACGACCATGAGTGCTATCTGTGCGCCCACGATCAGGCCGCGCGCTCGTCCCACCTCGACGCCTCCGGAGGCCCCACGGCCGGCGGCGAGCTCGCGGTTGGGATCGGTGCGCGCCGCACGCCAGGCCGGCAGCAGCCCGAAGCCGATCCCGGAGACGAGGGCGACGCCCGCCGTGAACGCGAGCACGGGCAGGCTCAGGCCGACCTCCTGCGAGCGGGGCATCGCGGTCGGGCTGAGCGCGACGAGGGCCGGCACGGCCGCGTACGCGAGCAGCACGCCGAAGCCGGCCCCGACGCCGGAGAGCAGCAGCGCCTCCGCCAGCAGCTCGCGCGCCAGGCGGAAGCCACCCGCGCCGAGCGCCAGGCGGACGGCCAGCTCGCGCCGGCGCGCCGTGGCACGTACCAGCATCAGGTTGGCGAGATTGGCGCAGGCCACGAGCAGGAGCAGGCCCACGGCGGCCATCAGCATCGCGAGCGTCTGGCCGACGTTGCGCGTCAGCTCGTCCTGGAACGACCGGACCGTCACGCCCTGCTTGCGCGCGTAGGTGCCGGGGAACTCCTTCTGAAGCTGTGCGGCGATCCGGTCGAGGTCGGCCGCGACGGCGGCACGGCCTACGCCGCCGCGTGCGCGGCCTACGAGGCGCAGGAAGCTCGTCGACTCGCGGTTGTGCCGCCAGGGATCGGCCTCGGGCGCGAGCGGGACCGCCACGTCGCTGTCGCGGACCGGGAACACGAAGTCGCGCGCCATGACGCCGACCACCGTGAACGCGTCGCCGTTCAGCGTGACCGGCCGGCCGACGACGGTAGCGTCGGCCCCGAAACGGCGCAGCCAGAGGCCGTGGGAGAGCACCACGACCTTCTCGTTCCCGGGCGTGTCGTCCGCCGCACGCAGCGTGCGGCCGAGCGCCGGAACGGCACCGAGCAGCTCGAAGAAGTTGCCCGAGACGCGCAGCCCCGGCAGGCGCTCGGTGGCTTCCTCGCCCACGAGGTTCGCGGTCCAGTTGGCGACGCCGGCCAGGGCCGCGAGCGTGCGGTTGCGGTCGCGGAAGTCGCAGAACTCCGGGAGCGAGACGGGGTAGCGCTCGGTCGAGGTGTGATGCGACCAGATCGCGTAGACCTCGTCGGGGTCCGCGAACGGCAGGGGCTTGAGCAGCACCGCGTGGACCACGCTGAAGAGCGCGGCGTTCGCGCCGATCCCGAGCGCGAGCGTCGCGATCGCGAGCAGGGTGAAGCCGGGCGTGCGGGCGAGCCGCCGCGCGGCGCGGCGCAGGTCGAGGGCGAGTCCGTTCATGACACCTCCGGGAGCACGCACAGCAGGCTAGCGCCGGCTGGTACATGCGCATAGCTCATTGTTTTCAGGAAATAGATGAGCTAGGCTCACGAGCATGGCGCTGGAGCTGCGGCACCTCGAGCTCGTGCGTGCGGTCGCGGAAGAGGGCAGCCTGGCGCGCGCCGCGCTGCGGCTGCACGTCACTCCGTCCGCGCTCAGCCACCAGCTGCGCGACGCCGAGGAGCGCCTGGAGATAGCACTCTTCGACCGGGTCGGCCGCCGGCTGCGGCTGTCGGCCGCGGGGGAGCGGCTTTTGGTCTCGGCGCGGAGCGTGCTGGACGAGCTCGACCGCGCCTACGAGGAGCTGCGGCGCGAGGCCAAAGCACCACGCCAGCTGATCCGCCTGACGACGCAGTGCAACACCGTCTATCACTGGCTGCCGTCGCGGCTGCGCCTGTTCCAGAAGACGCACCCGGACGCGGAGCTGGAGCTGGCTCCGGGGGTGACGTCGGACCCGATCCCCGCGCTGCGCAGCGGCGAGATCGACCTCGCGATCCTCTACCGCCCGGTGCGAGACACCCGCCTGCGCCTGCGGCCGCTGTTCCGCGACGAGCTCGTGGTGGTGATGCCGCCGGGCCACCGGTTGAGCCGGTCGTCCTTCGTGGCGGCCGAGGACTTCGCGCGCGAGCGGCTGATCGTGTGGTCGACTCCCCGCGAGGCGAACCTGGTGTTCCGCGAGGTGCTGATCCCGGCCGGCGTCGTCCCCGCGCGCGTGACGCACATCCAGCTCACGGAGGCGATCGTTGAGCTGGTGAAGGGCGGCCTCGGCGTGAGTGTCCTGCCGCGCTGGACCGTGGCGCCACAGCTCGAGCGAGGCGAGCTCGTGGCGCGGAGGCTCACCCGCGAAGGGAAGTACCGGTCCTGGAGCGCGGCCTGGCGGGCAAGGGAGGCGCCCGACTACCTGGTGGCCTTCGTCGACCTGCTCGCGAGGCACCCGCTGCCCGTCGGCGTGACGAAAAGAGAGCGGCGGCTCCTCGCCGCCGCTCTCACGCGCGCGTCCTGAATTCGCCCTAGCGCGGCATCCGGCTCGCGCCGATTGCGAACGTCACCGTGTCGGCCTTGAAACCGTCGTAGCTGAGGCTGCTGTAACCGGTCTCGAGATCGAACGTCCACCGAGTCTTGCGAACCACCGACACGCCGGCTCGAGCCTGGTAACCGCTGCCCGTGATGGAGCCTGGATAGATCTGCGAGCCGTCGCCCGTGGCCACGGTGAGATCGCCCATGGCCGGGCCGGCCTCGACCCAGAGCCGGGACGCGGGCCAGAAGCGCACGACGAACCCGCCGACGACGTGGTTGATGCTGCCCTCATCGTAGCCGGCCGAGAGTCCCACCTTCGCGAGCAGCGCGACGCGGCGGCTCCACGCGTATCCGGCATGCATCGAGAAGCCGCCCGTGCCCTCGCTCGCCGGGAGCGGAACGGCGAACTCGGCGTCGGGAGGAGCAGCGCCCGCCGCGACCACCTTCGCGCTTCGGGTCGCAGGCTCGTAGTAGCCGTACGAATACTGTGCTTCCTTGATGATCGGGCTGACAGCGATGAGGCGCCCTTCGCCGCCTGGGAACGAGTGGCTGCCGCCCCCGATCGCGGCGCCCCAGACGAAGCCGCGCCCCGTAGGCTGCTTCGCCGGCGCCGGCGCTGCCGCGATGGGAGTCTCTGCCGGCGCGACTACCGGCAGCAGCGCCAGGCCCATCGCCCACACCGCAAGCCGCCGTCCCACGAACTGTCCGCTTCGCGTCTGCTGCCGTGCCATCGTCCCCTCCCTCGGCCAACCGCCGCCGATGGAGGGATGGTGCGCGCCGCGGCCTACGCGTGAACGGCGCTCTGGGACGGTTCCTGGTGTGTCACAGAGGTGGGATCAACACATGAAGCCGCCGTCCACCACGAGCGTCGTGCCGGTGGTGAACGACGAGTCGTCGGATGCCAGGAACAGGTAGGCCGCGGCCATCTCTTCGGGGGTGCCCAGCCGGCCCATCGGCTGCCGCGACACGAGTGTCGCCATCGCCGCCCTTCGGTCCTCGGCTTCCGCCAGGCGCTCGTCGATCCACGGAGTGAGCGTCGTGCCGGGGCAGACCGCGTTCACGCGGATCCCGTCTTTCACGTGGTCGAGCGCCATCGCCTTGGTCAGCCCGACCACGGCGAACTTGGTCGTGACGTACGCCGCACGGTCGGGAACCGCGCGCAGGCCCGCGATCGACCCCGCGTTGACGATCACGCCCCGCTTGCGCGGGACCATCACCGCGAGCGCCGCGCGCGACATCAGGAAGGTGCCCTTGACGTTGACCGTCATCAGCCGCTCGAAGTCGGCCTCTCCGGTCGTGAGCACGGTGCCCGTTGTGCCGACTCCCGCGTTGTTGACCAGGATATCGAGCGGCCCGAGCGCCTTCTCGGTCGCGCTCACCGCGCGCTCGCAGTCTCCGGCCAGCGAGACGTCGCACGCGAGGGGCTGCGCGCGCCCGCCGGCGCCGAGGACCTCGGCGACCACTCCCTCGGCCTTTTGCAGCGTGCGGTCCGCGACGCCCACGAGGGCGCCCTCGCGCGCGAACGCCAGCGAGGTCGCACGTCCGATGCCCGACCCGCCCCCGGTCACGATCACGACCTTGCCGCGGAAGCGCTCGCTCATGCCGTCCTCTCTGGCTCCAGCTCGATCTTGTAGAAGCGCGCGGCGTTGCCGCCGAGCAGCTGGTCCTGCTCGTCGCGCGAGAGCGCCGCGATCGCCTGGCGCGCCAGCCCCGCCACGTCCGCGTAGCTCCCCGCCAGCAGGCACACGGGCCAATCGGAGCCGAACATCAACCGGCCCGGCCCGAAGGCTTCGAGCACCACGTCCAGGTACGGGCGGAAGTCCGCGGGCTTCCAGTCGTCCCAGCGAGCCTCGGTGACGAGGCCGGAGAGCTTGCACATCACATTGGGTAGCTCGGCCAGGCGGCGCAAATCCGCGCGCCACGGGTCGAGCCTGCCCGAGGCGATCTCCGGCTTCGCGATGTGGTCGAGCACGAAGGGCTGGTCGGGCAGGGCGCGCGCGAGCGTGAAGGCAGCCCCGATCTGCCGCGGATATACGAGCAGGTCGTAGGCGAGGCCGAAGCGGCCGAGAGTGGCTACGCCGCGAATCACGTCCTCCCGCGCCAGCCACCACTCGTCGATCTCGTCCTGGGCGATGTGCCGCATGCCGCGGAGCCGCTTGCAGCCGGCCAGGAGCTCGAGCTGGCGCTCGAGGTCGGCCGCGCACAGGTCCACCCATCCGACCACCGCGCGGATGAACGAGTGCCGCTCGGCGAGCTCGAGCAGGAAACGCGTCTCGTCGAGGCTCTGGGCAGCCTGGACCGCCACGCAGCCGGAGATGCCTTCGGGCGCCAGCAGCGGCTCGAGGTCCCCCGGCAGGAAGTCCCGCTTGAGCACCGCCATCCGGTCGCTGATCCAGCCGTGCGTCTCGGGCCGGTAGCGCCAGAAATGCTGGTGGGAGTCGATGCGAGCCGGCCGCGCGCCCGCTGTTGAGCCTGCCATCGCCGTGGCGCTGATTGTATAGTCACGGGAACCGATGCGACGACCGGCCGCGCTCCTCGGCCTCATCACGCTCGCGTTCCTGCCGGCCGCGGCCTCCTGGCAGGACGCACCGCAGGACGAGGCGACTCCAGGCACCCGCGAGATGGCCGCGCTCTTGCGCGAGCGCGCCGCACTCGTGAACCCTCAAGCGCTGTCGCTGATCGTCAACGACCGTCGCGCCGACGCGCTGAGCGGCCTCTTGTCGCGCCCGCTGCCTGTGGGAGAGCGGCTGCAGCTGCGGGGCCGCGCGGTGGTCGAGCTCGCCAACGCCGGCCGTCCCCGCGACGCCTTGAAGGCGCTCGCGGCCCTCGAGCAGGACGCGCGCGAGGCCGATCCCGCCAGCTGGCCGCGCTACCGCGCGGGAGCGCGGCTCGTGGAGGCGATGGCGTACATGCGTCTGGCCGAAGACGAGAACTGCCACGCGGT
>DATBSL010000361.1:0-7199 GCA_036559805.1 Vicinamibacteria bacterium | reverse complement strand
GACGCCGGTGTCGGTGATGCGGATGTCCACCGAGGGCGCCCCGCTCCGGAGCTGCCCGGTGGCCGTGGCGACGGTGAGGCGCCCGCCGTCGGGCATGGCATCGCGCGCGTTGATGACCAGGTTGAGCACCACCTGCTCGAGCTGGCTCTGGTCGATCACGACGTTGGGCACGTCGAAGGTGAGCACGTCGAGCTCGACGTCGTTGCCCACCAGCCGCACGAGCACCTCGTGCAGCGACGCGATGGTGGCGTTGGACGACACCGGACCGGCCTGCACCACGCGGTGGCGGCTCAGCGTGAGGAGCTGGTCGACGAGCGACCGGGCCTGTTCGCCGGAGCGCTTCACGGCCTCGAGGTCCCCCGCAGAGCGGTGCTCGGGACCGAGGTCGTCGAGCACGATCTCCGTGTAGCCGAGGATCACGGTGAGGAGGTTGTTGAAGTCGTGCGCCACCCCGCCGGCGAGGCGGCCCACCGCCTCCATCTTCTGCGACTGCTGCAGCCGCGCCTCGAGCGCCACGCGCTCGGCCTCGGCCCGGTGCCGCTCGCTGACGTCGCGCAGGATCGTCTGGTACCGGCCGTCGGGCATGCGCCGCGAGCTCATCTCGACGGGCACGCGCACGCCGTCCTTGCGGGTCAGGAAGCGCTCGATGACCACGATCAGTCCCTGATTGGTGAGGTCGTAGCGAAACGGAACGCGCGCGAGCTCCTCGGCGCCGAAGAGGGCGTCGAGCGGCAGGCCCAGCAGCTCCTCGCGAGAACAGCCACTGAGCTCGCTGGCGCGGTGGTTCGCCTCGACGATGCCGGTGTCCGGTGCGCTCACCACGATCGCGTCCGCTGCGAGCTCCACGAGCCCGCGGTAGCGCGCCTCCGAGGCGCGCAGCTCGGCCTCCTGGCGGCGCAGGCGCGCGTGGCTCTCGCGCAGCCGGCCCGCCAGCATGCCGACGCCGAGCGCCGTGATCACCAGGATGATCACCGCGTCGGGGATGTCCGACGCCGGGTTGAGCGGCTCGGGGCCGGCCAAAAGACCGCGCGCCTCGCCCAGCATGACCGCGACGGTGCAGGCGATCGTCAGGAGCGTGACGGCGACGAGCGTCACCCTGTCCAGCAGCAGGCCACACAGGATCAAGGAGGCCGGCAGGATCAGCACGGACACGTCGCCGAACCCCTGTCCCGCGCACGCCATGAGGCCACTCGAGAAGAGCGGGAGGCTCACGGCCAGGAGCCGCGCCGCCATCTGCGGGGATCCGCGGCGGTTGATCATCAGCACGACGGCCAGGACCAGGAGCTCTGTGAGCAGCACCGTCACGGAGCCGGCTTGCAGGCCGAAGATGCTAGCCTGGTGGTTCGCGAGCGAGGCCAAGATCCCCGCGCCCACGCCGCAGGACACGAAGCAAACGCTGCGCGCGGTCCAACGCTCTCCAGGGTCCAGTGTCCCCTGAGGCATCAAGAGGTTCTGAAGACCATGGCGACGGGCGCCGGCCGGCTGCGCGTCCGTGTTGGTTAGCGCCGTCGCCATGGATGCCAAGGGGAATAGCAGGATGCGTGCCACGGCGCGGGCACTGCGGATCAGCAGCTTACGGGTGGGGAGCGTCCCGCCGCGGGACGTGGCATCCAGCGCGTGGACGGAGGCACCGGAGGATGGGAGGCTCAGGCGGTCGAAACGGACAAGTTCAGGCTGTCACGGACGAAACGGCCTTGGCTTACTGCTCTCGCAACGCGCGCGCGGGGTCGACGCGGGCGGCGCGCACGGCGGGCACCGCCACGGCGGCGAGACCCGACAGCAGCACCGCGCCCGCCGTCACGGCGTAGAGCAGCGGGTCGTTCGGGTTCACCTCGAAGAAGACGCCGGAAGCGAGCCGCGCGAGCGCCGCCGCGAGCGGCACCCCGAGCAGCACGCCGGCGCCGACGAGCGCCATGCCGCGGCCGAGGACGCGGCGCAGCACGTCGCCCGTGCCGGCGCCGAGCGCCACGCGCAGGCCGAGCTCGGGCATCTGCGCGCCCACGACGTAGGCGACGAGGCCGTAGAGGCCGAGCGCCGCGAGCAGCAGCGCGGCGGCCGCGAAGCTCGAGGCGACGAGCGCCCCCACGCGCGGCACGAGCAGCGTCTCGGCCACGCGGTCGCCGAGGGCGGACACGTGGTAGACCGGCAGCTCCCTGTCCACCTCGAGCACGGCGCGGCGCGCGGCCTCGGCGAGCGCCAGCGGCTCGGCGCTCGCGCGCACGACAAGCATCATCATCGACTCCGGGGCCTGGGCCATCGGGACGTACGCCTCGGCGTCGTAGTCCTCGGTGAGCGAGGCGTGGCGCACGTCGCCCACGACACCGACGATCTCGCGCCAGCTCGCGTCCTCGCCACCCAGGCGCAGGCGTAGGCCGAGCGGGTCCCGCCCGCCGAGCTCGCGGCGCGCCAGCCGCTCGTTGACGATCACGACGGGCGGGGCGTCCTCGCGGTCGCGCGCGTCGAAGACGCGGCCGCGCCGCAGCGGAATCCCGATCGCGTCGAAGTAACCCGGAGTCGCGACACGGTAGGCGGTATGCGCCGCCTCGCCCGCCCGAGGCTCCGGCTCGCCCTCGACGCGCAGGCGGGTGCCGCGATCGTAGGTGCTGAAGGGCAGCACGTTGACCCCGGCGGCGCGCTCGGCGCCCGGCAGCGACTCGAGCCGCGCGATCACGGCTTCGAAGAACGCGAGCCGGCGCGGAGCGTCCGGGTAGCGCGCCTGCGGCAGCGCGGCCGTCAGTGTCAGCACCCGACGCGGCTCGAACCCGGTGTCGCGCGCGACGATCGCGCGGAAGCTGCCGAGCGCGAGCCCCGCGCCGACGAGCAGCACCAGCGATATCCCCACCTGCCCCACCACGAGCGCCGAGCGCAGCCGCTGCTGCGGACGCGTGCCGAGGCTGCGGCCGCCCGAGACGAGCGCCGCAGCCGCTGGGGTCCTGCCGGCGCGGAGCGCCGGCAGGAGTGAGAAAGCGATGCCGGTGACGAGCGCGAGGCCCGATCCGAAGGCGAGCGTTGCGGAGTCGAGCCGCAGCTCGGCGATGTTGGGCATCGTCGCGAGCGCCGCGTCGGGCAGGGCGGCCTGCAGCGCGGCGAGCGCCCAGCCGGCGAGCACGAGGCCGCTCGCAGCCCCGGCGCCGGCGAGCAGCAGCCCTTCGCACACCAGCTGCCGCGTGAGCTGAGCGCGGCTCGCGCCGAGCGCGCTGCGCACCGCGAGCTCGCGCTCGCGCGCGATGCCGCGCGCGAGCAGGAGCCCGGCGAGGTTGGCGCAGCCGAGCAGCAGCACCGCGAGCACCGCGCCGAGCATTGCGACGAGCGGCGGCCGCGCCTCGCGCGCGCCGAGCTCCTGCAGCGGCATCACGCGCACGCCGAGCGAGCGGAACGCCTCCGGGCTCGCGGCGGCGCGGCGCGCGAACGCCGCGCGCACCTCGGCCTCGGCCGTCCTGTGGTCCGCGCGCGCGCGGAGCCGGCCGATCGCCACCACGGATCCGAAGCCGAAGGGGTCGGCGAGCGCCGCGGCCGTGTCGACAGGCAGCGGCGCCCACAGCTCGCCCTTGAAGTTGTAGACCGGGAACTCGAAGTGCCGCGGCATCACGCCAATGACCGTGTGGCTCTCGCCGTCGAGGCGCAGCGGCCGGCCGACGACCGCGGCGTCGCCGGCGAAGCGGCGCTGCCACAGCGCGTGGCTGAGCACGACCACCTTCGCGGCGCCTGCCCGCGCGTCGTCGGGCGCGAGCGTCCGGCCGATGAGCGGCTTCGTCCCCAGGAGCGCGAAGGTCTCGCCCGTGACGCGGTAGGCCTGGGCTCGCTCGGGCGCGCCTTCGCCCGAGAGCGACGCGCTCCAGTAGCGGTAGGCGGCCACGCGCTCGAAGGATGGCGCCTCCGGCGCGAGCGCCACGAACGCGCCTGTCGGCATGCTGAAGCTCGAGCGGTTGTGGGCCTCGTCCCATGCCTGCAGCAGGCAGACGCGGCGCGAGTCCACGTAGCCGAGCGGCTTCAGCGTGAACGCGTTCAGAACGCTGAACACCGCGCTCGACGCGCCGATGCCGAGGCCGAGCGTCAGCACGGCGGCGGCCGCGAAGCCGGGGTTGCGGAGCGCGAAGCGCACGGCCTGCCGGAAGTCCGACAGGAGCTCGGCCATGGTTCCTCCTGCCCCGACTCCATCAAGCCGCGTGCCAGACGGGCGCGCGCCCGGAACGCGCCGTCGCGCCTGGCTTTTCGCCACGGCCCGGGGAATCGAGCGCGGCCGCGGCGTACCGCTTCCGAACGCAGCGCTTCCCGGGCGTGGGACGTATGATCGAGGACCGCATCTGCTGGACTTCGAAAGGCGACCCATGGACGAACTCGCCGTACTCTTCGCCCGCCACGTCGAACGGCTGCAGGCCGAGACCGAGAAAGCCCTAGCCGCGACCGGCCACGAGTCGCTGGTCGTCTCGAGCGGGGCGCCCTTCACCTACTTCGCCGACGACCAGGACGCGGCGTTCCGCAGCGTGCCGCACTTCGCCCACTGGTGCCCGCTCGCTGGGCCGCACCACCTGCTGCACGTGGTACCCGGCCGCAAGCCGCGGCTCGTCCGCCACGCGCCGGAGGACTACTGGTACGAGCAGGGCGGCGTCGCCGAAGGCTTCTGGCTGGACGCCTTCGCGCTCGAGGAGCGCGGCTCGGCCGACGCCGTGTGGGACGCGCTCGGGCGGCCCGCGAAGGCGGCCTACCTGGGCAACGAGGAGGGACGCGCGGCGGTGGCAGGCCTCGCGCCGAACCCTCGGCCGCTCACCGCGCGGCTCGACTGGCTGCGCAGCTACAAGGACGCCTACGAGGTCCGCTCGCTCGAGGAGGCGACCGAGCTGGGCGCGCGCGGCCACCGCGCCGCGCGCGAGGCCTTCGCCGCCGGGGCCTCGGAGCTCGAGATCCACCAGGCCTTCTGCCGCGGCGCCGCCGCGACCGAGGCGCAGCTGCCGTACTCCACGATCGTGGCGCTCGACGAGAAGGGAGCCACGCTGCACTACGAGTCGAAACGCCACGCGCGCGGCGGGCGCGTGCTGCTGCTCGACGCGGGCGCGCAGAGCCGCGGCTACGCCTGCGACATCACGCGCACGACGACGGCGCCCGCGTGCGACTCGCGCTTCGTCGAGCTCGTCGAGCTCGTCGACGAGGCGCAGCAGGACCTGGTGCGCGCCGCGACGCCGGGGCGGCCCTACCTCGAGGTCCACCTGCAGGCGCACGCCGCCGTGGCGCGCGTGCTGGCGGAGCTGAAGCTCGTGCGCGTCTCGGCGGAGGAGGCGTTCGTCAAGGGCCTGACGCACCCCTTCTTCCCGCACGGCGTCGGCCACCACCTCGGGATCCAGGTCCACGACGTGGCCGGCAAGCAGTCCGACGCGCAGGGCACGCCCGCCCCGCCCCCGAAGGAGCACCCGTACCTGCGCAACACGCGCACGATCGAGCCCGGGCACGTCTTCACTATCGAGCCCGGCGTCTACTTCATCCCGATGCTGCTGCGCCGCTACCGCACGGGACCCGAGGCCGCGGCCTTCGACTGGCACGCGATCGACGCGCTCACGCCGCTCGGCGGGGTGCGCGTCGAGGACAACGTGCTCGTGACCGTGAGCGGCCCGCGCAACCTCACGCGCGAGAAGCTCGCCGACTGAGGCGAAGCGCCGCGCGGGGCGCCTAGCTGCCGAGCGCCGCGCGCAGCTCGGCGAGGAGCTCCGCGGCCGTCCAGTCGTTGCCGGTCAGCAGCCGGCGCAGCCGGCCGTCCGGCGCCACGACGGCCGTCCGCAGGTTGTGGCCGAAGCTGCCCTGCTCCTCCGAGAACTCGAGGCCGACGGCGGCGCCGAGCCTTCGCACCGCGCCGGTCCGGCCGGTCGCGAGCCGCCAATGGGAGAAGGGCGGCTCGGTCTTCTGGTACGGTCGGCCGTAGGCGAAAAGCCGCTTCGGCGTGTCGTGCGCGACGTCGAAGCTCACGGTCAGGAGCGCCGTGCGTCGCGCGAGCGCGGGATCGGCCACGAGCGACGCGTGCGCGCCCGCGAAGCCCCGCATCAGGAACGGGCAGAAGTCGGGCATCGGGCAGCGCGTGAACACGAACGTGAGCGCGAGCGCGCGGCCGCGGTAGGTGCCCGTCCGCAGCGCGCGCCCGTCCTGGTCGACGAGCTCGACGTCCGGCAACGCGTCGCCCGGCTGCGGCAGGCGCGCCGCCGCGGTCCCGCCGGGCGCGGCGATCGGACTCTCGGGCTTCACCACCACGACGCTCTCGAGCCAGTAGCGCGAGGACGACACGACGAGCGTGGCCGTGACCGAGTCCCCCGCTGCCATGGCCTTGAGCAGTCCCGCTTCCGCCTCGCCCAGCGCGAAAGGCATCGTCATGGCGGGCATGAAGCCGGCGATCTCTTCGTGCGCCAGCGTCACGCTTCGCGCAGGCTCGTCCACCTCGACGACCGTGCCCTTCACCGGGTAGCGGCTCGCTGCGGGCGCCTGCGGCGCCTCACGGCACGCCGCGGCGAGGCTCATGGCCAGGAGGAGCGGCCCGAGGCGCGTCGAGAGCACGGACCACTCTAGCCGGTCCTGTTGGGAGTGGGTGTGACAGCGTCCGCCGATGTGTCGACACACCGCGCGCAGCACGATCCTCTAGAATCGCCGTGAGCCGGAGTGACGTGTGCGGGACTTTCATGGAGCAACTCGGTCCGGATGGAGTCGGTACAGGCAGCTCGGTCCGGGCGGAGTCGTTCCACGATGGGGCCAGGAGCTGGCTCGCCTCGGACGATGAACGCGCGCCGCACTCCCACATCTGCCGCCTCGCGCCCGTAACGGCGAGCCAGTCCCCAACACCCTGACTGGGAAGGGCTCGCGGTCGCGTCGCGACAGGCTCCATGTTCCACGGGCTCTCGCTCATGTGCGACACAGCGTCTCTGTCGGCGCCACCGCGTCGAGCGAGTTGTCGCCGGGCTGCGGCCGGGCGTGCTGTGCAGCCGGGCCAGCGCTCGGGCGCCGATGTCCTTGCTGTGCTGCCTGAACCGCCTAACTTATCTCAGCGCGGATGCGTCACACACACAATCGACAGTCGGGTTTTCCTTTCGAGCGTCAATTCTCTTCGCGCGCGGACCTGTCCTGTCCAGTGTGTGCCCTACTCTTTGCTCATGCATGAGGAACGCGTTCTCACCACCATTCCGGACGACGAGCTGCTTCGTCGCCTCGCCGAGCTCCTGCGCGAC
>DATBSL010000360.1:0-7048 GCA_036559805.1 Vicinamibacteria bacterium | reverse complement strand
GATGGACTACTACGCCCATGCCAAGGACACCCGCAGGCTCGTCGAGAAGCTCGCGGCGACGAAGCCGAAGACGCTCGCCTGCATGCACGGGAGCGCCTGGACGGGGGAGGGGGGAGGGCTGCTGCTCGAGCTGGCGGACGCGCTGTCGCCGGCGGCTCTGCACTAAAGAGCCTTTGGTCAGCTCGCGGGCGCTGCGGGCAGCCGGATCACGAACTCGGTGCCCTGGCCGGGAGTCGACTCGACCGTGATCGTGCCGGCGTTGCGCTGCGTCACGATGAAGTAGGCGACGGAGAGGCCCAGCCCCGTGCCTTCGCCGGGCCCCTTCGTGGAGAAGTACGGCTCGAACACGCGGCGGCGCGTGGCCTCGTCCATCCCGGGTCCGTTGTCGCGGATCTCGAGGCGTGCGTGGTCGCCCTCCAGCCGCGTTCGTAGCCAGATCGTGGGCTCCTGCTCCGGCTTCTGGCCGTCCGCGAGCGCCTCCGCGGCGTTCTTGACGATGTTCAGCACGACCTGCACCATCTCGCCAGCCGTGCAGGCCACCGCCGGAATCCGCGCGTCCAGTTCGCGCACGACCTTCACCGCGCGAAAGTCGAACTTGCGGCGCAGGTCGTAGTCCTTGGCCGCGAGCTCGAGCGCGGTTTCGACGATGCCCTCGATCGTGCACGGCCCGGGCGAGGACTCCCCTTTCCGGCTGAACTCGAGCATGGTCCTGATGATCTCGGCCGCGCGCTCGGCCGCCTGCCGCGTGGCCACGAGGTACTCGGAGATCCCGCGCGCGGACATGTAGCGGCGGACTGCTGCGAGGTCGACCCCGGCCTCGCGCGCCGCGGGCTGGTTTGCGGGCAGCTCGGGAGCGAAGCGCCGCTCGAGGTTCTCGAGCGACTGCAGCACTATGCCCAGCGGGTTGTTGAGCTCGTGCGCCATGCCGGCGGCGAGGCCCCCGACGGACGTCATCTTCTCCGTCTGGATCATCAGCTCCTGCATGCGCTTGTGCTCGGTGACGTCGTGCACGAGCCCCTCGATCACCGTGAAGCGGCCCGTGGCGTCGTGAACCGCGTTGGCGGTGACCGAGCCCCAGGCGAGGCCGCCGTGCTTGCGCCGGATGCGGAACTCCCGGCGCACCACGCGGCCCTCGCGGCGCAGCTCGGAGACGAACGCCTCGCGCACGGCCGGGTCCGCGTAAAGCTCCCCGGCGTTCCTCACGTGCGCGTGCAGGTCCTCGAGGCTGTCGTAGCCCACGAGCTCGAGCCAGGCGGGGTTGACCTCGATGAACGCGCCTTCGGGTGTGGTGCGAAAGACGCCGACGCGGGTCGTCTCGAAGATCCGGCGGTACTTCTCCTCCGCCGCGCGCAGCTCCTTGATCTGCTGCTCGACGGTACGCCCGAGCCGCTCGAGCACGTCGGTGATGGGCACGAACTCCGAGAAGGGGATGCGCGGCCGCTCCACGTCGTAGTGGCCGGCCTGGTAGCTCCGGAGCATGGTGTCGAGCGCTGCGAATGGCGCCCGCAGCTGGCGGCGCAGCAGCGGCCCGATCAGCAGCAGCTGCAGCCCGACCACGAGCACGCCGCTGGCGCCGGCCACGGCCGCGATCGTGCCCAGGAAGCGCCGCCGCGGCTCGGCGTTGATCGCGAGGCGCACCTCGCCGATCGGGCGGTTCTCGTGGTGGATCGTGGCAGCCGTGTCGAACGCCACCTCCCGGCCCTTGTCGCGGCGGAAGTAGACGGCGCCGCGGTGGTCGACGATCTCGATGCGGGTCACGATCTCGTCCTGGGCGATCGCCTCCCCGATCGTCCTGGCTGCCTCGTCGTCGAGAGACCACAGCGGCAGCCGCAGCGAGCGCTCGAGGAAGAGCAGCTGGGAGTTCGTCCGCCGGCGCAGGCTGTCGTCGTAGCGGTGCTGCGCCCACGCGATGAGCGCGGAGAGCGAGAGCACCGTCACGAGGACCGTGACCGCCACCACGATCAGCGCGAGCCGGCGCGCAATGCTGCCGGGGTGCCGGGCTTGAAGCAGTCGGGACAGCGCAGCGCCCCCTATTCGCCGGGCGAGCGTAGCAGCGCCCGCTCGAAGACGGCCTTGAGCGCGCCGTTCGCCTGCAGCGCGGCGAAGGCGTCGCGTACGCTCCCCACGAGCGCCTGGTCGGATGCAGGGTTCGCCGCCAGGTAGTAGCCGTCCCCTTCCCACAGGACGCCGTGCTGCTGGAAGAGTCCCTCGAGGTCGGTGCCGACGGAGCGATGCTCGAAGCTCCGCGGGTTGGACACGAAGAAGTCGGAGCGTCCCTCGAGCACATGGCGCGTCGTGTTGGCGCCGGCGGCGTCGCGCATCAGGTGCAGGTTGGCGTCGGGCACGCCCAGCTTGCGCAGGAGGTCGATCGAGGCGTCGCCCTGGATCACCGCGAACGTCGCGCCTTGCAGCTCGGCCAGCGGGCGCCGCAGCAGGTCGGCCCGCTCCTTGAGGCAGTAGAGAGCGAGCCGGCGGTCGCAGATCCGGCCCACCCAGACGAGCTGCCGCTCGCGCGCCTCCGTCCGGGCGACGGAGTAGATGAAGGTGTTGCGCTCGTGGAGCGCCGTGTCGAGCGCCCGCTTCCAGGGCACGAGCTCGATCGAATAGCGCAGCCCCGCCCGCTCGAGGACGGCCCGGACCACCGCGGTCGAGGCGCCCCTCACGACGCTTCCGTCCTCGAAGCTGTAGGGAGGCAGGTTCTCGGTGACGACGCGAACCGCGGGGTCCTCGCCGGCCGCGGGTGCCCCGGGGGACCAAAGCGCCGCGACGGCCAGGAGCACGGCCGCCGCGCGGACCGCCTGCGCCATGCCCGGCTAGGCCTCGAGGGCCCGGTCGATCGCCTGCACGAGCGCTTCGAGCCGGAACGGCTTCAGCAGCACGCGATCGTCGGGGATCCCTGCGGCGCGCGCCCGCTCCCGGACGTCGGCCTCGTAGGAGCCCGTCTGGACGAAGAACACGACGCCCGGGTAGCGCGGCCGCGCCTCATCGAGGAACGCGAAGCCGTCGGCACCCTTGAGCCGCAGGTCCACGAGACAGACGCGGACTTTCTCCCGGTCGAGGACGCCGAAGGCCTCGGCCGCCGTGGCCGCACCAAACGAGGTGAAGCGGCCCTCGTCATCGAGGTAGTCGGTGACGGCCTGCCGGATGTGCGCCTCGTCATCCAGCACCAGGACCGTAATGGGGTCTGCGGTGTCCACGTTACAGCCGCGGCTAGGGTAACCCAAAGCCCGCCGGGCAGGCAGGCCCCGCCCCTGGCCTGACCCACCCGATGGCGGTACTCTCCAGGGATCGTGTCGTTTCGCGTGAAGCGCGGTCGCGTGCGGGTCGCGCTGCCGTTCGCCGTCTCGGCGCTCGTCCTGCTCTCCCCGGCCCAGGGCCGGGAGCGGGCCTGGCCGGAGCGGGTCCAGGCGGTGCGCGCCTACATCAAGGATGGCTGGACGACGCTCACGCGCTCGACCGCCAACCTGCCGGAGGCGGCGCGCGACCCGAAGCTGCGGCTGGCCCCCGGGCAGCCATTCCCGGTCTACCTGTCGGCGCGCGAGGACCGGGAGCGCGTGGCGCGTGAGCTCCGGCAGGGCCTCGGCCTGGGGCGCTTCGCGACGATCGACCTGCGCGTGCTGCCCGCGGACCGGGGCGCGCTCCGCGAGCACGGGCTGCTCTACCTGCCGCGGCCGTACGTGGTCCCGGGCGGCCGCTTCAACGAGATGTACGGCTGGGACAGCTACTTCATCCAGGTGGGCCTGCTGCGCGACGGCGAGCTCGACCGTGCGCGCGACATGGTGGAGAACTTCCTCTACGAGGTCGAGCACTACGGCACGATCCTGAACGCCAACCGCAGCTACTATCTCACCCGCTCCCAGCCGCCGTTCCTGACGCGGATGGTGCTGGGCGTGTTCGACAAGACGCAGGACCGGTCGTGGCTGCGCGGGACGCTGCCCGCCATCGAGGCCTACTACCGGTTCTGGGCCGAGGAGCCGCACCAGCTGCCCGGTCTCGGCCTGTCGCGCTACTACGACAAGGGCGAGGGCCCGGCCGCCGAGGTCGAAAGCGACGAGCGCGACGCCCAGGGGCGCACGCACTACGACCGGGCGCGGGAGTACTACCGCACGCACGAGGTGGCCGACTACGACGAGTCCCGCTACTACGATGCCGCTGCCGACCGCCTGACGCCGCTCTTCTACAAGGGCGACCGCACGATGCGCGAGTCGGGCTTCGACCCCTCGGAGCGCTTCGGGGCGCTGAACGTGGACGTCGTCCACTACGCGCCGGTGTGCCTGAACGCGCTGCTCTACCAGATGGAGGAGGACGCGGCGCGGATCCAGGAGCTCGTCGGACAGGCGGATGCCGCGCGCACCTGGCGAGAGCGCGCCCAGGCGCGCCGCGTGGCGATCGACCGGTACCTCTGGGACCCCGGGGCGGGGCTCTACTTCGACTACAACTTCGAGGCAAAGCGGCGCCGGCCGTACGAGTTCGCGACGACTTTCTACCCTCTCTGGGTCGGGGCCGCGTCCCCCGAGCAGGCGCGGCGCGTGCGCGACAACCTGGCTCGCTTCGAGGCCCCGGGCGGCATCCTCACCAGCACCCGCGTCACCGGGCACCAGTGGGACGCGCCGTTCGGCTGGGCGCCGTTGCAGATGATCGCGGTCGCGGGGCTGCGTCGCTACGGGTTCGACGCGGATGCCGACCGCGTGGCGCGCCAGTTCCTCGAGCTCGTGACGAAGGAGTTCGAGGAGCACGCCGCGATCCTCGAGAAGTACGACGTCAGGCGGCGCGAGTCGGACGTGTCGTCGGACATCCGGTTCGGCTACAGCTCGAACGAGATCGGGTTCGGGTGGACGAACGGGGTGTACCTGGAGCTCCTGGCGGGGCTCGAACAGCGAGGGCAGTAGGGGGTCAGGACCCGGTGCCTGCGGTGACCTCGAAGTCCTCGCGCACCTCGAGGTCCCGTCGCGCGAGCTCGTCGCGAAGCTGCAGCACCAGCTCGTAGTGGCCTGGTGGCACACGCCAGAGGGGAGCTGCGATCAGTCGGGAGACCTTGCCGAGGGAGCTGGGGCGGATCGGCGTGGGGTCGACGCGGGTCACGACACCTCCGTCGGCTCGCCGGATCTCGTAGCCGGCCACGACTTGCGGGCTGGCCGTCGGCGACGGGAGGGCGGCGCCGTACACCTCGTACTCGCAGTAGAGCGTCGAGCCCGGGGCGAACGTGCGCCTCACGCGCAGCACGGGGCGCGGGCGGTCTGCCCCCGGCTGAACCTGGTCGGTCAGCAGAGGTGTCGAGGTGCGCAGCGCGTCGAGCTTCGGCACGTCGAACTCGTGGGTGACGCTGCCGACGCGGCCGCCGTTCTTGTCGCGCACGACGATCTTCGCCTGGTAGCCGCCGGGGGCGAGCTCGAACGGGCGCGCGACGAGGTATCCGCTGCGTGCCAGGCTGTCGCGCGTGGCGGGGGAGAGCCGGAGCTCCACGTTCTCGTCGTGGCGGAGGTGCTCGCCGGTGTCGCGGTTCGCGACGACCAGCAGGTACTGCAGGTCGTCCGCCAGCTTCCCCTCGCGGTCCGCGAAGCCGAAGCCCGACACGTCCACCTCGCAGGCCACGAGGACGCTCGCCTTGCCGAGCCCGGCCTCGTGGAAGACGAGGGCGCTCATGCGCAGCGGGACGGCATCGCTCGGGTAGGGCGAGTCGAGGGCGCGCTGGAAGCCCGTGTCTTTCGCCCCGCTCACGTTCGCGACGCTCGTGTCGAGCCCCGCGTAGTAGCCCTTGCGCGCGCGGACACTCGCCCCTTCGCGCTCGAGCTTGACCTCGATCTTGCGGAAGCGGCCGTCGCGCTGGGTGTTCGTGGGCTTGTAGCCGAGCAGGTAGTAGGCCTCCGACTCGGCCGCGATGCGGCCGATGCCGCCGCCGAGGTCGTTCGTGTTCTTGATCGTGAAGCCGCCGCTCTCGGCGGCGAGGGTCTGAGCGCCCTCCGAGGCCAGCTCGCCCGAGAGCATGGTGCCGCCGAAGTACTCGCCCCCGAAGCCGCCGATCCCCAGGTCGCGCACCTCGGGCGCCACCCCGAACTGCGCCGTCATCTCCACCGGCATGCCCTCGAGCCCGCGCGCGTCGAGGAAGTAGAGGACGACGTTGGAGCGCCGGGCGGCTTCCGGGACGCGCTTGAACTCGACGAGCGCCGTGTCGTAGACGAAGCCGCCCGAGACGAGCAGCACCGCCTTGCGGCCGCGGCTGCCGTCCAGGGCGACCAGGAGCCGCCTGAGCAGCTCGAGCGTCGCGCGGTTGCGGTTGACGCTGTCCAGGTACACCTGGGAAGCGCGCTGCGAGAGGAAGGGGTTGTCCAGGACGTACTGGCGCTGCGTGCGGCCCGTCAGGTCGGAGGGAACCGCGTTGTACCTCTCCAGGCGCTGCAGGACGCGCCACGCGACCTCCTGGTCGCGGTAGACGTGGATCCGCATCGCCTCCCACGGCGTGACTCGCTCGGGCGACAGGTCGAGGGTGAGACGGCCCTCCAGCCGCTTGAGCAGCGACACGAGCTCGGGGCGGCCCTCGTTCATGCGCGTGCTCCACCAGGCGTCGCCCTCGGTCGCTACCAGCATCACGCGATCGCCCTCGCGCGCTCCTTTCTCGAGGAACTGCGCGATCGCCCCCTTCGCGCGGTGGGCGTCGGTCAGCGTCAGGTTGCGGTTGTCGAAGACGACCACGAACGTGCGCCCGGTGGTTCGGGCCGCGTCCCGGGCGTTCGTCGAGACGCGCGGCCGCTCCGGAGGCTCGTCGTCCGCCCCGCGAGGCGAATCCGGGAGCTCGATCGCCTCGAAGCTGCTGATCGCCTGCGGGCGGCCGTCCTCCAGCACGGTGAAATCGGATGCGGTCAGCCCCCGGATCGCCCGACCGCTGCGATCGACGACCGCGGCGTCCACGGTGACGAGCTCGATCTCGGCCGGAAACGTCGGCTGCTGGGGTGACGCGGCCGCTTGCGGGTGGCCCGCACGTGCTCCGGCTGCCGCAACGAGGGCGGCGGTCAGGGCGAGGCCCGCCCGCGGACGATGACCGGCCATGGCT
>DATBSL010000359.1:0-7635 GCA_036559805.1 Vicinamibacteria bacterium | reverse complement strand
CCTTCCTGGTGCTCTCGGTGGACGCGCTGGGGCAGCTGGCGTCCGCGCACGGCCTCCCCGTGTGGCCGCTGATGGCCCTGCTGGTCGCCTCGCTGGCGGTGGCGGAGGGCCTACCGCTCGCGCTCGGTGTCGCGGCGCTCGCGACGCTCCTGTCGCTCGCCGACGCGCTCAGACCGCTGCTGCCGCCGCTCGCCGCGGGCGCCCCGCCCGCGTTCGACGTGCGCCCGGTGATCGCCGCCGCCGTGGGCTACCTGGCGCTCGCGCTCGCCGTCAACCGGGCGCTCGCCGGGGAGAAGCACCGGCTCTCCGCGACGCTCGCCGAGCTGGCGCGGCTCAAGCACGGGATCGACCAGCTCGCCGACGAGCCCGAAGCCGCCGCGGCGCCGCGCGCGAGCGCCGCCGAGGCGCTGCGCCAGGTGAGCGGCGAGGGCCGGCGCTCGCGCCAGCTCGACCGGGCGAGCGAGCTCGACCAGGCGCTCGCGCGGGTGCTCGAGGTGGCGCACGAGGCGACCGGCGCGCACGCGGTGCTGTACTTCGACGTCGACCGCCAGCGCGAGCTCGCGCACCTGCGCGTCGCGCGCGGGCCGGCGTCGCTCGTGTCCGACTGCGCGGTGCCGCTCGGCGCCGACCCGTTCTCCTTCCTGATCGAGCGCGGGCAGACCTTCTACGCCACCGACTTCAAGCGCATGCTGCACGAGCTGCCCTGGTACCGCGGCACGGTCGCGGTGGGCACGCTGGTCGCGGTGCCGGTGCGCGCCGGCGACGTGATCGTCGGCGCGCTGCTCGTAGACCAGCTGGAGATCCAGGCGTTCACCGGGCGCGAGCCGCAGCTGCTCGCGGGCTTCGCCGAGCTCGCGGCCGAGGCGATCCGGCAGACGCGCGCCTCGCTCGGCCGCGAAGAGCTCGACGCCGAGTTCAAGGCCGTCTACCCGATCTCGCAGCGGCTCGCGATGCTCTCGCGCGAGGGCGAGGTGCGCGAGCTGGTGCTGCGCGCGGCGCGGCACCTCGCGAACTCGGACGCGGGGGCGGTGGTGATGAGCGACGACCTCGACACGCGCTACGTCGTCGAGGCGGGCTTCGGCTGGCCCGGCGAGTTCCTGAAGCGCGAGGTGGCGCTCGACGAGCGGACCTGGGCCGCCTGGGTGCTGCGCAGCGCCGAGGAGGCCTACCTGCTCGAGAGCGTCGCGAGCGACGAGCGGCGCATGCCGGTGCTGGTGCTGGACGAGCCGTCGGGCAGCGTCGAGTCGCTGCTCGCGGTGCCGCTGCGGGCGCGCGGCCGCACGCTCGGCGCGCTGGTGCTCACCGGCGGGCGCGGGACCTTCGACGCCTCGTCGCGCCGCGTGCTCGAGATCCTCGCCAACCAGGCGGCCGCCACGATCCAGCTGATCAAGGACAAGGAGCAGCAGCGCCAGCTGGCGGTGCGCGACGGCCTGACCGGGCTCTACAACCGGCGCGCGTTCACCGAGCTCCTCGGCGCCGCGATCGCGAACGAGGACCGCCGCCCGTCCGGCAGCCTCGGGCTCGTGATCCTCGACCTCGACTACTTCAAGAAGCTCAACGACACCTACGGCCATCCGGCGGGCGACGCGGCGCTGCGCTCGCTCGCGAGGCTGCTCGACCAGCACCTGCGCAAGGGCGATCAGGCGGCCCGCTACGGCGGCGAGGAGTTCGTGGTGATCCTGCCCGGCTCCGACGCCGAGCACACGTACGGGGCGGCGGAGCGGCTGCGCTCGGCGCTCGAGAAGCACCGCTTCGTGTTCGAGGGCGCGCGCATCCCGCTCTCCGCCAGCCTCGGCGTCGCGATCTGGCCGGGAGACGGCCGCGACCCGGAGCCGCTGCTCGCGGCGGCCGACCGCGCGCTCTACGCCGCGAAGCAGGCCGGCCGCAACCGCGTGGTCGCCGCGGCGAGCCTCGGCGGGGCGGAAGCGCCCGAGCAGCCGTGACGCCTACTTCGTGACGCCGACCTGCTTCAGCATCCAGGCGACCTCGAAGGCTCGGTCCTTGAGCGCGTCGTAACGGCCGCTCGCGCCGCCGTGGCCGGCGGGCTGCATCTTGGTCTTGAGCACCAGCGGGTTCGCGTCGGTCTTGAGCGTGCGCAGCTTGGCCACGTACTTGGCGGGCTCCCAGTACATCACCTGGCTGTCGTTGTAGCTGGTCGTGACCAGGAGCGCCGGGTAGGCCTTCCGCGCCAGGTTGTCGTAGGGGCTGTAGGAGAGCATGTAGTCGAAGGCCGGCTTCTCGTTCGGGTTGCCCCACTCCAGATACTCGCCGATCGTGAGCGGCAGGCTCGCGTCCATCATTGTGTTGATCACGTCCACGAACGGGACTGCGGCGTGGGCCGCGCGGAACAAGTCCGGCCGCTCGTTTACGACCGCGCCCACCAGCAGGCCGCCGGCGCTGCCACCCTCGATCAGCAGGCGGTCGGCGGCGGTCCACTTCTCCTGCACGAGGTGCAGGGCGCAGTCGACGAAGTCGAAGAAGGTGTTCTTCTTCTTCATCAGCATGCCGTCGTCGTGCCAGGCCTCGCCCATCTCGTCGCCGCCGCGGATGTGCGCGATCGCGAACGGGATCCCGCGCTCGAGCAGGCTCAGCCGCTTGCTGTCGAAGGTCGCGCCCATGCCGAAGCCGTACGAGCCGTACGCGTAGAGCCAGAGCGGCGCGCGGCCGTCGCGCACGAGGCCCTTCGGGTACACGATGCTGATCGGCACCTTGACGCCGTCGCGCGCCACGGCCCAGAGCCGCTCGGACGCGTAGCGCTGCGGGTCGTAGCCGCCGAGCACCTGCTCGCGCTTCAGCAGCCGCGACTCGCCCTTCTGCATGTCGTAGTCGTAGACGCTCGAGGGCGTGATCAGGCTCTGGTAGCTGTAGCGGAGAAGCGTCGACTCGTACTCCGGCGTCCCGGCCGCGAACGCCGAGTAGACGGGCTCCGGGAAGGCCACCTCCTTCCACGCGCCCGAGGCGAAGCCGTGGACGCGCAGCCGGTTGAGGCCCGCCTGCTTCTCCTGCACCACCACGTAGTCCTTGAACACCTCGAAGTCCTGGAGCAGGACCGAGGAGCGGTGCTCGACGAAGCTCTTCCAGCGGCCGGGCGCAGGGTCCTCGAGCGGCGCCGTCACGAGCCTGAAGTTCTTCGCGTCCTTGTTGGTGCGGATGAAGAGCGTGCCGTCGCGGTGCTCGACGTCGTACTTGTGGCCCTTCTCGCGGGGCAGCACGATCCTGAAGCGGCCCTCGGGCGTCGCGCTGGGGAGCAGCGAGCGGTCCCAGGTGTCTGTCGAGCGGCTGCCGAGAACGACGAACTTCCGGTCCTTGGTCCGGAAGACGCCGATCGAGAAGAGCTCGTCCTTCTCCTCGTGGAGCTTCACGGGCTGCCCGGCCGCCCCCAGCCGCCACAGCGTGTCCGGGCGCTTGGTGACGGCGTCTTCGGTCACGTAGAAGAAGCTGCGGTTGTCGGCCGCCCACGCGGCGCTCGTGACGCGCTCGGCGAGCGGGCCGCGCACGGCGCCCGTCCTCAGGTCCTTCACGAACAGCGAGTACTGGCGGAAGCCGGTCGCGTCCGTCGAGTAGAGCAGCTGCTGGTCGTCGTCGCTCACCTCGAACTCGCCGATCGAGAGGAACGCGAGGCCCTTCGCCATCTCGTTCTGGTCGAGCAGCACCTGCTCGGGGGCGTCCTCGCGGTGGCTGCCGTCGTCGGCGGCGGCGCGGCGGCAGCGGATCGGGTACTGCAGCCCCTCGACCGTGCGCCGGTAGTAGTAGTAGCGGCCCTGGCGCGTCGGGACGCTCAGGTCGGTCTGCTGGATACGCCCGAGCATCTCCGTGTACAGGCTGTCGGCGAACGGCTGGACGTCGGCGCTCGTCGCCTTCGTGTAGGCGTTCTCGGCCTCCAGGTAGGTTTCGACCTGCGGCGTGCCCTTCTCGCGCAGCCAGTAGTAGGGATCCACGAAGCGCTGGCCGTGGAAAACCTGTACGTGGTCCTTGCGCGGCGCCACGGGAGGCGCGGGTGCGGGGCTCTGGCCCATCAGCAGGATTCCTCCGGAGCAGGCGGCGATCGTCGCGGCGGCGCGCGTCTTCGCGAGGGCTGGCATCCGGGAGAGCTATACACCATTCACGGCGCGACTTCGATCCGGTTCCGGCCGCCCTCCTTGGCGCGGTAGAGCGCCGCATCGGCCGCGGCGAGCACGCCGCGCCAGTCGGTGCTGGGCGAGGGCTTGGCCCAGGCCGCTCCCAGGCTGATCGTGACCACGGGCGCCACCTGCGAGGCGGGATGCGGCAGGGCCAGGTCCTCCACCACGGCACGCAGCCGTTCGGCGTGCGCCGCGGTGTGCTCGCGCTCGACGCCGACGAGCAGGCACGCGAACTCCTCGCCGCCGTAGCGTCCCACGAGGTCGCCGGGGCGCTGCGCCAGCCGCCGCAGCGCGTCGGCGACCCGGCGCAGGCACTCGTCTCCGGCCAGGTGGCCGCGGGAGTCGTTGTAGGCCTTGAAGTGGTCGACGTCGACCATCACGAAAGCCAGGCTGCCCCCGAAGCGAGCGATCCGGCGCCACTCGCCCTCGGCGTGAGCCTCGAGCGCGCGGCGGTTGGCGAGGCCGGTGAGCGGGTCGGTGACGGAGAGCTCCGCGAGCTGCGCGTTCGCCTGCTGCAGCTGCTGCGTGCGCTCGGTGACGAGGGTCTCGAGGCTCCGGGCACGCCGGCGCAGCGCGCGCTCGCGCGCGCGCAGCAGCAGCGTGGCGACCACCGCCAGCGTGACGCTCTCGAGCGCCAAAGCCCATGGCCGCAGCCAGCGGCTCGGCTGCACGCTGAACGACAGCTCGACCGGCCCGGAGCGCAGCCCCCCCGCGTCGCGCGCCTCCACGCGGAAGACGTAGTCGGCCGCCGGGAGGTTGGTATAGGCCTTCTGATAGCCCGCGAGCCAGGCCGAGGGCTCGGCGTCGTAGCCCACGAGCTGCGTCCGGTAGCGGACCGCTCCGGCGCGTCGCGTCGTGAGCAGCGCGTACTCGAAGAGCACGTCGCGCTCGGAGGCCGCGAGCGCCGCGCCGCTCGCGATCGGCGCGCCGCTGCGCGTCGATTGCGCACGCTCGATCAAGAGCGGCGCCTGCGGGGCGGCGAAGCTCGCCTCGCGCTCCGGGTCGAGGAGCGCGATGCCGGCCGTGGTCGCGATCCAGACGCGGCCCCTGGAGTCGACGAGCTGCCGCCAGTTGGCCGTGGCGCTCGGCAGGCCGTCGGCCACGCCGAAGCGCTCGATGACGAACTCGTCGCCGCCTCGCGCGGCGGTCTCCGCGGGGGTGAGCCGCACCACGCCGCGCTGGGTGCCGAGGTAGATCCGCTGCTTGCCGCCCTGGCCGATCGAGAACACCGTTCCCGCGGGGCCCGCGGGAGTCGCGGCGAGCCCCAGCCGGCTCCAGGTCGGAGGGTCGGCGTCCAGGTCGCGCCGCGCCACGCCCGCCCGCGTGCCGACCCAGAGCTCGCGCTGGGCGCCCACGCGCACCTCGGCGAGCGCCAGCGCGTCGTCGTTCGGCAGGCCCGAGCCGCGGTTCCAGATCCGCACGACGCGGCCGTCCACGAGCTCCGCGACCCCGCCGCCGCGGGTCCCGACCCAGAGCGTGCGCACGCCGCGCGTCTGGGTCTCGAGCAGCGAGAGGACGTAGTCGGAAGGCAGCCCGTCGCGCTGCGTGAGCGCCGTCCAGGCGCCCTTCTCCATCCGTGCGAGCCCGCTGCGCTCGGTGCCCACCCAGAGGACACCCGTGCCGTCGCTCGTCGTCGTGGCGAGCAGCCGCGAGCCGTGGTCGGCGCCAAACGCGGGCCGCGCGTCCACGCGCTGCCAACGCTCGCCGACGCGACGCACGAGCCCCATCCCGACGACCGACGCCCAGATCTGCGACGGCTGTCCACGATCGCGGAACTCCTCGACCGCCAGCACCTGGGGGCCCGGCAGGCCGTGCGCCGCACCCTCGACGTCGACGCGCGCGCCGCGGATAACGGCAAGCCCGTTCGCGGTGCCCACCCAGTAGACGGGCCGTCCCTGGACGTCCTTCGTCTCGAGCAGCCCCAGCACCTGGTCCGCCGGCAGGCCCGAGGAGCTGTCGAGCGACGCCCACGAGCCCGCCTCGAGCCGCAGCAGGCCGCCCGTTCGCGTTCCCACCCAGAGCGCCCCCGGGTCGTCCTCGCCACCCCGCAGCGAGTAGATCTCCGAGATCGAGGGGCCCAGCGGGACGGCGGAGAAGCGCCCGTCGCTCAGCCGAAACAGTCCCGCGTCGCGTGTGCCCGCCCAGATCTGCTCGCCGGCGGCGCCTCGCGTCACAGTGAGCGCGGTCACGAGCCGGCTCGCGAGCCCCTCGGCCGGTCCGAAGCGCTCGACCCGGCCGTCGCGGAGGCGCAGCACGCCCCCGCCGTAGCTGCCCACCCAGAGCGAGCGGACGCCGGACGCGTCCCGCGTCTGCAGCAGGCTGTTGACGCTGCCCACGAGCGACGGCGGCCCGAGATCGATGGGCGCCCACTTTGACCCGTTCAGGACCGCGAGTCCGCCTTCGCCGCCGGCCAGCAGCCGGTCGTGGCCGTCGTCGTCCGCAAGCTCCGCGAGCACCCACAGCCGCGGGTCGCGCAGTCCCTCGGTCACCGGCTCGAAGCGCTCCGCGACGAGCCGCGCCGCGCCCCCGCCGGACGTCGCGGCCCAGATCGAGCCGTCCCTGGTCTCGAGGACGTGGTTGACGCGAGCCGCGGGCATGCCGCGAGCCTCGTCGAAGACCGTGAAGTCCTCGGGCCGCGGCGTCGGGTGCAGCGGGTCGCGGCGCAGCCTGACGACGCCGCCCGCCTCGCGGCCGAACCACAGCGTGCAGTCGCGCGTCGCCAGCAGGCTGCGCACGTAGTTGGAGACGTCGCGGTTCGGCATGTCGATCGAGTACCACTCGCGCCCGTTCCAGCGCGCGGCGCCGTCCATGGTGCCGACCCAGACGTAGCCGAGCGGGTCGCGCGTGACGGCGTGCACGGAGTTCTGCGGCAGCCCTTCGCGGTCCGAGAACGCTCGGATCGCGGGGTGGGCGAGGTCGAACGCGTCGCCGGGCGGAGCGCTCTGGGCCGCCGCTTGCGGCACGGCGCCCGTGGCGAGCGCGACGAGCGTGGCGGCGCCCCAACGGCCGAGGCGGCCGCGAGAGCGCCGCCCCGCGACGCCCGGACGACGCTGGGTTGTGCGCGTGGCGCTCATGCTCGGCCGTTACGCAAGCCGCAGCGTAGGCTACTGGCCTCGCACCAGCCGGTCAATCCGAGCCGTCAGAAGAGGTCGAGCGCACAGAGGTGGTGGTAGACGCTGTCACGAGTCGCGGCGGGCCATCCGGGATAGCGAGCCTGCATGCGCGACCATGCGGCGATCAGCCGTGCCGAGGCCTGCCGGCCCTCGGCGATCCGGTAGGCCTCGTCCATCCCGCGGCCCGCATCGCGCATCGGCACGGCCTTCGAGAAGAAGGCCTGCTGCAGGCCGAGCGCCGACAGGACGTCCTGCTGGAAGGGCTCGAGCCCGGCGGGGACGCGGTCGTCCCGCTGGCGCTGCACCAGGGGCTCGAGCGCCGACAGGTAGCGCCCGAGTCGCGCGTCGAGATCCTGCCGCTCCTCGAGCGCCTTCAGCAGGACGAGCTTCGCCTGCGTCGC
>DATBSL010000358.1:0-18359 GCA_036559805.1 Vicinamibacteria bacterium | reverse complement strand
CGGAACTCGTCGAGGATCCACGCCTTGACGCGCTTGGCGTCCAGGCCGTTGCCCTCGATCGAGCGCAGGTAGTCGAAGAAACGGCGCTCGTTGCCCACGCCGAAGGCGCGGCTGGGGAACGTCACGTACACCTCGCCTTCGGGCGAACGCCAGAGCGAGAAGCCGACGAGCTTCATCCCCGCCAGGGGCCCCGCCTCCGTCTCGAACAGGACCTCCGCCTCGCACACCAGCCGCTCCGGCGCGCTCTCCCGCGTCACGAAATTGACTCGCATCGCAACCTCCTATTGGCTTTTTTCGATGACCGGACGGGAGAGCGGCCCGGTCCGGGGAGACTACCGTGCGCGTCTGCCGGAAGAGGTCCGCTGGCCCTCGCACTACCGTCGGGCGTCGGGGCTACGCTAAACTCCCGCCATGCCGATCGACCCGGAGCTGCTCGAGATCCTGGCCTGCCCGGAGTGCAAGACGCCGGTCGAGGTCGTGAAGGACGGCGCGGGGCTGCGCTGCGCAAAGTGCCGGCGGGTCTACCCCGTCCAGGACGACATCCCGGTGATGCTCGTGGACGAGGCGAAGATCGAGGAGTAGCCCGGCCCCGGGCTGCCCGTGAACCTCGAGCGGACCGGGCTCGGGTTGCTCGCGGCGCTGGCGGCGACCATCCCGGTCTCCATCTTCGCGAGCCAGGTTCTGCTCGCGCTGTCGCTCGGCGTGCTGCTCGTGCGCCTCGTGAGGCGTTCCGCCGCCCTGCCGCGCACACCGATCGACGGCCCGCTGCTCGCGCTCGTCGTCTGGACGCTGCTCGCCGCGTCCTTCGCCGCCGAGCCCGCCGTCGCGCACGAGGAGTCGAAGAAGCTGCTGCTGTTCGCGCTCTTCTACCTCGCGGTCGAGGCGATCGCGCCCGTCGAGGCCCGCGAGCGCGTGCTGGCGGCGGCTCTCCTCGGCGGGCTGGCGCAAGCCGCCCTCATGGTGCTGCAGCGGCACGCGCTCGGTTACGACGGGCTCGCCCGGCGCCCGCCGGGTTTCCTTGGCCACTACATGTCGGCATCGGGCGTCACGATGGCGGTGCTGCTGCTCGCGACGGCCCGCCTCGCGATCGGGCCACGGGCGCGGCTGCGGCCGCTCGACCTGTGGCTCGCGGCCTCGGTCCTGCTCGGCGTCGCGGCGGTGGCGGCCGCGAGCGCCGCGGGGCACGGAGTCGTGGCGATGCGGCTGTTCGTCGCCGCGCTGGCGGCGGCCGCGCTGGTGCTGGCCGTGCACGGCGGCGAGCGAGCGCGCGCCGCGGAGGCCGCGCTGCCATTCGTGGCCGCGCCTTTGGCCGCGTGGGCGCTCGTCGTATCCCAGACGCGCAGCGCCTGGGCCGGCGCCGCGAGCGGCGTGCTGGCGCTCACGGCGCTCGCGCTCGTGCGCGTGCCGCGCTTCGTGTGGGCGAGCGTCGCCGTCGCGGCGGCGCTGCTCCTGGCGAGCCCGGGGGGCGTCCGCTCGCGGCTGACGGTGCGCGACGAGAGCAGCCGCGACCGCTACTACATGTGGCAGGCCGGCATCGACATGCTGCTCGATCGCCCCGTCTTCGGGCAGGGCCCCGGCATGGTCGAAGTGGTCTACCCGCGCTTCCGCTGGCACGAGGCCCCCAACCCGCAGCAGCCGCACCTGCACAACAACCTGATGCAGGTCGCCGCCGAGCGCGGGCTGCCCGGGCTCGTCTTCTTCCTTTGGTGGGTGGCGGTCGCGTTCCTCGCGGCGCTGCGCGAAGCCCAGCGTGCGGCGCTCGCCGGGCGCGGGCCGGGATGGGCGGCCGCGGGCGCGCTCGCCGCGCTCTCCGCCGTCTTCGTGGCGGGGCTCTTCGAATACAATCTCGGCGACTCCGAGGTGCTGATGCTCGTGCTGCTGCTCACGGCCGTGCCGTTCGCGAAGCCGCGCGGCAGCCAGCCGGCCTGAAGCCAGGGATGCGCCCGCTGTCGATCGCGCGCGCCCGCAAGCTGGTGAAAGCACTCGCCGGCCGCCGCGTGCTGATCGTGGGCGACGTGATGCTCGACGAGTTCGTGTGGGGCCGCGTCAGCCGCATCTCGCCCGAGGCGCCGGTTCCGGTGGTCGAGGTCACGGGCCGCAGCGACCACGTGGGCGGCGCGGGAAACGTGGCGACGAACGTGCGCGCGCTGGGGGGCGAGGCGGTGCTCGCCGGCGTCGTCGGCCGCGACGCGGCGGGCACGCGCGTGCGCGAGGCGCTCACGGCCGCGGGCGTCGCGGACCGGCTGGTCGACGCCGGGCCCGCGCGGCGCACGACGCTCAAGACGCGCATCGTCGCGCACGGGCAACAGGTGGTGCGCGCCGACCAGGAGGACACCTCCGAGCTTCCGCGCGCTCTCGAGAACGAGCTGGTGCGCGCGGTGCGCCGCGAGCTTCCAGCGTCCTCGGCGCTCGTCGTCTCCGACTATCAGAAGGGTGTCGTGAGCGCGGGCCTGCTGCGCCGGCTGCTGCCGCTCGCGCGCCGGCACGGCGTCCCCCTGCTGGTGGACCCGAAGCCGCGCCACTTCCGCTACTACCGCGGCGCGAGCGTCGTGACGCCGAACCAGCTCGAGGCCGAGCAGGTGACAGGCCTGCGGCTGTCGGTGCCGGCCGAGCTCGCGGCCGCCGGCCGGCGCATGCTGTCGCTGCTCGCCTGCCGCGCCGTGCTCGTGACGCGCGGCGAGCACGGCATGAGCCTGTTCGAGCGCGGCCGGCCGCCGCTGCACGTGCCGGCGGCCGCGCGCGAGGTGTTCGACGTGACGGGCGCCGGCGACAGCGTGATCGCCGCGTTCGCGCTCGCGCTGGCCGCCGGCGCCACGCTTGCCGAAGCGGCCGTGCTGGCCAACGCGGCCGCTTCGGTCGTGGTCGGCAAGCTCGGCACGGCGCAGGCGTCGCCGTCGGAGCTCGTGGCGGCGCTGCGCCGCTCCTAGGGCGTCACTTCAGGGCGGCGCGTTCCCCGCGCGCCGCCTGCAGCACCGGCAGCTCGCGGTCGGCCGCGGCCCACAGCGCCAGAAACGCGTCGTAGTCGGACCGCGCCCCGGCCGCGTCGCCCGAGCCAGCCCGCGCGCGAGCGAGCTCGAGGCGCGCGAGGGCGTGAAGCGGCGAGAAGGGGTCGACGCCGCGGTGCTCGAGCACCGCCTCGAACTCGCGGCGCGCCGCGGCGGCGTCGCCGCGCCGCTTCAGGCCCAGGCCGCGCAGGAAGGCCGGCGCGAGCACGGCCACGTTGCCGAGCTCGTAGGGCCGCGCGGGCTCGAGTGCTTCGAGCGCCCGCTCGGGAGCGGCCTTCGCCAGCTCCACGCTCGCCGTGGCGATCGGGCGATAGACGAGCGCGACGAAGCTGTCGCTCGACTCCTCGCCCCAGGCGCTCGCGATCGCGCGCTCGGCTTCCTCGGGCGCGCCCGCGAAGGCCAGCGCCGTGGCCGCTCTCAGCCGGGGCACGGCGCTCGGCTCGCGGCGCAGCACCTCGCGCGCCTGCCCGAGCGCCTCGCGGCGGTTGCCGTAGAGCGACTCGGTCCAGGCGGCCTGCGCGGAGTAGCTCAGCGCGACCTGCGCGAGCCCCTGGCGCCGCGCGAGCTCGGCGGTCCGCTGGAAGAGCGGCCGTGCGCGCTGCAGCTCGCCCGTGTAGGCCGCCGCCTGCGCCTGCGCGCCGAGCATGTCGAACTCGCGCGGGCGGCCCTTCGCCCACGCGAGCGTGGCGTCGGCGAGCGCCGCGTCGCCGTCGATGAGCGCGAGCTGGTAGACGAGGCGCCGCAGCGGCAGCGTCTCGATGTGCTGCGCGATCGCGGTCTCCGCGGTGCGCCGCGCCTCGGCGAAGCGCGAGGCGCCGCGATAGGCGTAGGCCAGGTTCGAGCGCGGGAAGGGGTGCTGCGGGTTGCGCCGCTCGGCCTCGAGCGCCTCCTCGATCGCGCGCTCGTAGTGGCCGACACGGTTGAGCGCGACCGCGAGCGCGTTGGGCGCGCGGTAGTCCCGCGGGTAGAGCTGCTTCCACATCTCGAGCGTGGAGATCGCGCGCCGCTCGTCGCCGACCGCGTCGTGGTGCTGGTACTCGATGAAGAGCCGCTCGCGCTCGGTGACGTGCTCGCGGTTGTCGTAGGCGAGCCGCGCGTGGCTCGAGCGTTCGTCGGTCTCGCCCAGGCTGCCGTAGATCGCCGAGAGCGCGCTGTGCGCCGAGGCGAAGTCCGGATCCAGGATCACCGCGTGCTCCAACAGCGGGATCGCGCCGATCTCGTCGCCCTTCGCGCGCTGCGCCACGCCCAGCGCGTAGGCCTTGAGCGCGTCGAGCGAGCTGGTGGTCGCCTGCTCGATCGGCACGTCGAACCTGCGCACCGTCGCGAGCGACTCGCCCAGCCGGCCGCGCATCGACGTGGCCATCTTGCCGAGCGTCTGGAGGACACCCTCCTTGGTGTCGGCCTGGGCCTGCTCGCGCGCGAGCGACTCGCCGGCGCTGCAGTCGGTCGCCTCGAGCGTCATCACGTAGCTCTTGCCGAGCGCCGCGATCTGCCCTTCCAGCATCGCCTTCGCCGAGAGCCGCTCGCACACCTCGCGCGCCACCTGGCGCGTCAGCTTCTCGTCCGGCGGCCGCGTCATCATGCGCAGCGTCTCGCGCACGCGGTCCTCGGGGACGATCGCGAGGAACGGCGACTGGCTGAGCTGGACCGCGAGCGCCTCGCGCAGCGTCAGGTCGAATACCGGGTCGCCGGTGCGGTTGGCGAACTCCGCGAGCAGCACAAAGTCGCGCTCGCTGAGCGCCGCGCTCGGCGCGGGGCGGCGCAGCACCAGCGTCGCGAGCGCGAGCAGCGCGAGCCCCGTGAGCAGCACCGCGAGCCCGCGCGGCAGCGCGCGGCGCAGCGCCACGCGCAGCCGGCGCCGCGTGCCGGTCGCGCCGAGCAGCAGCGTGAGCGAGGAGGTTCCGAGCGTGCGGCGCCGGATCCGGCGCAGCTCAAGGGCGAGCTCGCCGCTCGTCTGGTAGCGCAGCGCCTTGTCCTTCTCGAGCAGCTTCAGGATCAGCGGCTCGAGCTCGGGCGGCAGGCCGGGGTTGAGCTCGCTCGGGGACGCCGGGGCGCGGTTGATGACGGCGTCGAACACGGCGGCGGCGGTCGCGCCGGGAAACGCCCGCTGGCCGGTCGCCATCTCGTAGAGCACGGCGCCGAACGAG
Source organism: Vicinamibacteria bacterium (assembly GCA_036559805.1). Taxonomy (GTDB): domain Bacteria; phylum Acidobacteriota; class Vicinamibacteria; order Fen-336; family Fen-336; genus DATBSL01. The sequence goes on along the minus strand of DATBSL010000358.1, from coordinate 13,207 downwards.
AAGAGATCGGTGCGCTCGTCGAGCGGCTCGCCGCGCGCCTGCTCCGGGGAGACGTAGGCGGGAGTCCCCGCGCCGACTCGCGTGAGCGTCGGCACGGAGGGTGTCGTCTCGACCACCAGGCCGGAGGCACTGCTCTCGGCCCGCGAGCGCGCGCCTCGAAGCTCCGCCAGGCCGAAGTCGAGCACCTTGGCGTGCCTCCCGTCCGGCGCGACGAACACGTTCGCGGGCTTCATGTCGCGGTGGATCACGCGCTGCGAATGCGCGGCCTCGAGCGCCTCGGCGACGGAGACGGCGATCGCCAGCAGCCGCTCCGGGGGCAGCGACCCGCCGCGCAGCTCCTCGCGTAGCGAGCGGCCTTCGAGCAGCTCCATCACGATGAACGGCCGGCCCTCGGCTTCGAAGACGTCGTGGATCGTGCAGATGCCGGGGTGGTTGAGAGCCGCGGCGACGCGGGCCTCGCGCTTGAACGCCTCGAGCTCGCCGGGCTCGTCCAGCAGGTCCGTGGCGAGCGCCTTGAGCGCGACCGGGCGCTGCAGCCTCAGGTCCTCGGCGCGGTACACCGTGCCCATGCCGCCCGTGCCCAGCTCCGAGATCACCCGATAGTGGGAGATCGTCTGGCCGATCATGCGCCGGGCTCGGGCCTGCGGGCGAGGGCCATGCCGCCGGTACGATAAGCAGCGCCGCGCGGCGCGTCAACGAACGCCGAGCTTCGCGGACTCCCTGCGCGCCTCGGCCAGCACCGGAACGTCCGCGTCGGCTTCGCGCCACGCCTCGAGGAACTCGCGATAGGCCCGGGCGGCGGCCTCCCGTTCGCCGAGCGCGGCCTTCGCGCGCGCCACGCCGAGCGGCGCGAGCGCGCACACCGGCGAGAAGGGATCGGCGCCGCGCTGTGCCAGGATGCGCTCGTACTCCTCGAGCGCGCGAGCGGCCTCCCCGGCGCGCAGGTACGCCTCGCCCCGCAGATGGCGCGGGATCAGCACGGCGACGTTGCCGGCCTCGTACGCTCCGGCCGGTCGCAGCGCCTCGATCGCCTGCGCAGGCCGACCGCTCGCGAGCGCGATCGCCGCCCGCGTGGCCGGCAGGATCACGCCGACGACGAGCGTCGAGTCGGGCAGCTGGGCCAGGAGCGCGTCGGCCATGCGGGGAGCCTCGGGCGCCCCCAGCAACCCCAGCGTCGTCAGGAGCCTCATGCGCGGAACGGCGTCCGAGGGGCTGCCGCCGTTGCGCCGCGGGGCGAGCGAGCCTTTCGCGAGCGCGAGCGCCTCGGCGCGCTTGCCGTAGAGCGCGTGCGTGAGCGCGTTGTGGGCGGCGTAGGAGAGGCCGGTCTCCGGCAGCGAGCGGCGCTCGGCCAGCTCGACGCTCTGGCGATACAGTGCGTCCGCCGCGCGCAGGCGCCCCTGGTACGCCAGCACCTGGGCCTCCGCGGCGACGATGTCGAACTCGCGCGGCGTGCCCTTCGCCCACTCGAGCTGCCCCGCCGCCGTCGTCGCGTCCTGCCGGAGCACGGCGAGCTGGTAGACGAGGCGGCGCGTCGGCACGGTGGCGACGCCGCGCGCCACGATCTCCTCCGCCACGGAGCGCGCCTCCTCGTAGCGCCCGAGGCCGCGATAGGCATGGCCCAGCTGCGAGACGGCGAACGGATGGCCCGGCGTGCGCGCGAGCGCCTCCTTCGCCTCGTCGACGCCCCGTTCGTAGCGCCCGAGCCGGTTGTGGATGATCGCGAGCGCGTTCGCCGGCTGGAAGTCGTTCGGGTAGGTGCGCTTCCACACCTCGAGCGTGTCCGCCGCCTGGTCCAGGTTCCCCGTCACGCGGTCGTGGTACTGGTAGACGATGAAGTGCCGCTCGCGCTGGCTGACCTTGTCGCGCTGTCCGTAGGCGAGCCGCGCGTAGTCGATGCTCTTCGAGGCCTCGCCCAGGTTGCCGTAGACGGTGCTGAGAGTAGTCGCCGCGGCGGCGAAGCCCGGGTCGAGCGACAGCGCGCGCTCCAGGAACGGGATCGCCTCGACCTCCGCGCCGCGCCGGCGCTCCTCGAGCGCCACGGTGTAGGCGCGCAGGGCCTCGAGCGAAGGGGTGGTGGCTTGCGCCACGGGCACGTCGAACGCCTGCACCGAGCGCAGCGACTCCCCCACGGTCGAGCGCAGGCGTGAGGACATCTTTCCGAGCGCGTCGAGCACGCCTTCGGCGCCGCGGGCCTGCCCCTGCTCGCGCGCGAGCGACGCACCGCTCGCGCACTCGCTCGCCTCGAGCAGCAGCACGTAGAGCTCGCCGAGCCGCGAGATCGAGCCGCGCACCATCGCGCGCGTGCCGAGCCTTTGGCACACCTCGCGCGCGAGCTCGGCGCTCAGCCGCTCGTCGGCGGCGCGGCCCATGAGCGAGAGCGTCTCGCGCACGCGATCGTCGGCCACGATGTTCAGGAACGGCGACTGGCCGAGCTGCACCGCGAGCGCCTGGGACAGCGTGGCGTCGAAGACCTCCTCGCCGGTCTGGTTCTCGAAGCCGGCGAGCAGGATCGGGTCCTTGTCGCTGAGCGGCGGCGGGCGCCGCAGCGCCCGGTAGCCCACGAAGCCGAGGGCCGCGAGCGCCACGGCCGCGACGGCCGCGAGCACGAGGCGCCCGGGCGTTCGCGTCTCGCGAGACCGGCTCGCCGTCGCCTCCGGGTCGGCCGCCGCTTCCTGCGCGGCCAGCAGCCGCGCCACCTGGTCGAGGTCCACCAGCAGCTCGGCGGCGCTCGCGTAGCGGTCCTCCGGCTGCTTGGCGAGCAGTCCGTCGAGCACCGCCTCCAGCAGCTCGGGCACGCGCGGGTTGACGCGGCTCGAGCGGCGCGGCTCGCGGTTGAGGATGCGATCGAACACCGCCCCCGGCGAGGCCCCGCCGAACGCGCGCTCGCCGGTGACCATCTCGTAGAGCACCGCGCCCAGCGAGAAGAGGTCGGAGCGCGCGTCCACCGTCCGGCCGAGCGCCTGCTCGGGCGACATGTACGCGACCGTGCCGAGCGCCGTGCCCGGCCGGGTCAGCTCGGCCTCCGGCTCGCGCGCCGGCAGCGAGTCCGCCTCCGCGGCGTCCGGCGACGCCTGCGGCTCGCTCAGCTTGGCGAGCCCGAAGTCGAGCACCTTGAGCTGGCCGCTCGGGCTCACGAACAGGTTGGCGGGCTTGATGTCGCGGTGCACGATGCCGCGCCGGTGCGCTGCGTCGAGCGCCCCGGCGGTCTGGATCGCGAGGTCGACCGCCTGCGCCAGCGGCAGCGGGCCGCGCTGCAGCAGGCGCTTGACGGTCTCGCCCGAGCACAGCTCCATCACGATGAAGGGACGCCCGTCGTGCGACTCGATGTCGTGGACGATGCAGATGTGCGGGTGGTTGAGCGACGAGGCGAGCCGCGCCTCGCGCTCGAAGCGCGCGAGTACAGCGGGGTCGCCGGCGAGCCGCGCGGGCAGGAACTTGAGCGCGACGTCGCGGTCGAGGTTCAGGTCGTGCGCGCGGAACACGACTCCCATCCCGCCGGAGCCGAGCTCAGCGTCGATGCGGTAGCGCGAGACGGTCTCGTTGATCATCCGCAAGTCATGATAGCCGCCAAAATTCGGGAGGCTGGCTGACCAGGGGACGTCCGGGGTGGGACACGGGCAAGGACGACCAACCTGGGGGGCTCCTATGCCGCCCCCCAGACCCCCTGCATGGCATCAATGCTTGAAATGCCGGACTCCCGTGAACACCATCGCGAGGCCGTGCTCGTCGGCCGCGGCGATCGTCTCCTCGTCGCGCACCGAGCCTCCCGGCTGGATCACCGCCGTGGCGCCGCTGCGCGCGATCTCGTCGATGCCGTCGCGAAACGGGAAGAAGGCGTCGGAGGCCACCACGGTGCCGGCGAGCGGAAGCACGGCCTTCTGCGCGGCGATGCGCGCGGAGTCGACGCGGCTCATCTGGCCGGCGCCCACGCCCACCGTCTGCTGCGCGTTCGCGTAGACGATCGCGTTCGACTTGACGTGCTTCACCACCGTCCAGGCGAACAGCAGCGCCTGCCACTCCGCGTCGCTCGGCTTGCGCTTCGTGACCGCCTCGCAGCGGTCGCGCTCGAGGCGGTGCAGGTCCCACTGCTGCGCCAGCATCCCGCCCACCACTCGCCGCAGGTCGAAGCCGCTCAGCTTGTGGATGCCGGTCGCGTCCATGCTCATCACGCGCAGGCTCGCCTTCCTGGCGAGCCGCTTCAGCGCCTCGGCTTCGAAGCCCGGCGCGATCAGCGCCTCGACGAACCTCTCGCCGAGCCTTTCCGCTGCCGCGGCATCCAGCTTGACGTTGAAGGCGATCACGCCGCCGAACGCCGAGGTGGGGTCGCAGGCCCAGGCGCGCTCGTACGCCTCGAGCGGATCGTCGCCGAGCCCGGTGCCGCACGGGTTCGTGTGCTTGACGATCACGCAGGCGGTACGGTCGAGCTCGGTCACGAGGCGCCAGGCAGCGTCGAGGTCGAGGATGTTGTTGAACGAGAGCCCCTTGCCCGAAAGCTTGCGCGCGGCGGCCACCGAGTAGAGCGTCGAGCCTAGGTCGCTGTAGAACGCAGCGCGCTGATGTGGGTTCTCGCCGTAGCGCAGGTCCTCCACCTTCTCGAAGCCCAGGTTGAGGCGATAGGGGAAGGTCTCGTCGACCTCGGCCGCCACGAAGCCCTGCTCGCGCAGCTCCACCTGCGAAAAGTACGCGGCGATCGCCGCCTCGTAGCGTCCCGTGTGGCGGAAGGCCTTCTGCGCGAAGTAGAAGCGGGTCGCCGCGTCCATGCCGCCCTCGCGGTCGAGCTGCTCGAGGAGCAGCGCATAGTCGGAGGGGTCCACGACCACGGCGACGTGCCTGAAGTTCTTCGCCGCGGCGCGCACCATCGTGGGCCCGCCGATGTCGACGTGCTCGAGCGCCTCGTCGAAGCTCGCGCCCTTCGCCACCTTGTCCTCGAAGGGGTAGAGGTTCACGACCACCACGTCGATCGCCGGGATCGCGTGCGCCTCGAGCGCCTTCAGGTGCTCGGGCTCGTCCCGGCGCGCCAGGATGCCGCCGTGGATCTTCGGGTGCAGCGTCTTCACGCGCCCGTCGAGGATCTCCGGGAAGCCGGTCGCCTTCGCGACGCCGGTCACCGGGACGCCCGCCTGCTCGAGCTCCCTGGCGGTGCCGCCGGTCGACAGCACCTCGAAGCCTCGGGCCGCGAGGCCCTTCGCGAGCTCGACGATGCCCTCCTTGCGGGACACGGACAAGAGCGCTCTGCGCGTCATCGGGCCTCCGGGTTCTCGCGTGGAGCGACCTCGCGGGCGGTCGGCATGCGCGTCTCGTCGCCGCCCGCCTCGCGCCACACCGCGAGCCAGGTGGCGGCGACACCGGTGACCGCCCGCGAGTAGGCGAGCGACGCGACCGCCCACGCGGGCGAGCGGTAGTCGAGCCGGCGGTGGTCGACGACCTTGCCGTTCACGAACAGCGCGCCGCGGATCACCTCCGCCTGCGGGCGGCCGCGCTCGACGAGCGATTGCCAGAGCGCCGGCAGCTGCTTGCGCGTGAGCTGCAGCGCGCCGCGGTCGTCCAGCACGACCGGCATCTTCGCCAGGTTCGCGTTGAAGAGCGCGTAGTACTCGCGCGTCAGCCCGGACGGCCAGCCTTCCGGGCCGACCGCCAGCACGGGGTCGGAGAGGTCGGCGGGGATCCGCAGCAGGCCGCCGAGGCGCAGCAGGCCCTCGTCGGCCTGGCCTGCCTTCAGCAGCCGATACGCGGCGTCGGTGTGGGCGCTCAGCTGCTCGATCGTTTCGGGGCGCAGGCCGCCCGACGACAGGTCGCGCGCCAGGGCGCGGACGAGATCGGGCGGAAAACGCCCCGCCTCCTCGAGCACGAAGCTCTCGCGCTCGCCCAGCAAGCGGCTGAGCGAGCGCGGCAGGAGCTTGCGCGCGTCGCGCGAGAGCGGGGCCATCGTCTCCGCGGGCCACGCCGCGGCCGCCGGCACGCGCGCGATCAGCAGCAGGAGTACGAGGGGCGCGCGCCTCACGGCCTCACTTCACGACCTTGGCCTTGAGGGAGACCTTGCCGTCCTTCGTCTCGAGGCGGAAGTCCACGGCCGCGGCGCCCTTGTCCGCGAGGATCTTCTGCGCCTGCTTGCCGATCAGGGCCTGGAACGCCTCGAAGGCCGGCGCCCCGGGCTCGCCGGTCTGCCGCCGCTCCTCGACGTAGCGCTCGTAGAGCGCGCGCACGGCCACGGCGTCCCGCGACGGGTCGCTGACGCGGAACTCCCGCGGCGGCTCGGGTCGGGACTCGACGCCCGCGACGCTCATCGGCGGGCGCGGCGGCAGCTTCTCGGCCTTGAGCCCGTGCATGCCGAAGGCGCGCCCCTCCTCGCGGGCACGCAGCTTCTTCTGCCACAGCTCGTTGAAGCTGGTGTAGCGCGCGCTCAGCCCCTGGAAGCGGAAGCGCTCGCCGTTGTTGCGGATCTCGCCGTTGGACAGCCGCTTGATCAGCGTGTCGACCTGCGTCTGCAGCTCGCTCGGAGGCTTCTTCTCCTGGCCGTTGAAGAAGAGCTCCCACTTGACCTGCAGCTGTCGCAGCATCACGTCGATGCGGTCGAGGTCGTCCTGGAGCGCCACCTATGCTTCACCGCCGACGAACATGAACACGAGCGGCAGCCACAGCTCGTGCGCGTAGGGCAGCTTCTTGCCGTCGATCCGCACGTCGAGATCGGGCCGCTCCTTCACGATCTCGAACAGGTTCAGCAGCGTGCGCGCCTCGGAAGCGTCGAACGCCGCGTGATACTCGAGCGTGTCGCGCCCCTGCGCTTCGCGGAACTGCGCGGACCGGCGCGCGAGCGCGAGTGCTTTCTCGAGCCCCGGCCCGTCGAAGCGGTCGAAGCGCAGGCTGACGCGAAACGGCCGCGGCCGGCGCCCAGGGTAGAGGAGATCGGCCATCTCGTCGGACAGCGGTGAGATGTCCAGCTCCTCCTTGGGCACCACGCGCGGCAGCCGATCCGCGAAGTCGGGCGGGCGCTCGCGACCCATGGCGGCGAGGATATCATTCTCCTCATGCCCGCGACGACCGGCGTCGACCCGCGCCGGCTGCTGCCGTCCGTCGATCAGGCGCTGCAGCGGCCCGAGCTGCGGCCGCTCGTCGAGGCGCACGGCCGGCCCGCCGTGCTGAGCGCGCTGCGGCACGCGCTCGACGCGCTGCGCCAGGCTGCGCCCGCCGAGCTCGGGCGCGCGCTCGAGGGCCTCGTCGACGCGGTCAGGCTTCGGCTCGCCGAAACGGAGCAACCCTCGCTCGTCCGCGTGCTGAACGCGACGGGCGTCGCGGTCCACACCAACCTCGGCCGGGCGCCGCTCTCGGCGCGGGCGGCCGAGCGCATAGCGGTCGTCGCCACCGGCTACTCCAACCTCGAGTACGACCTCGAGCGCGGCGAGCGCGGCGCGCGCGAGGCGCACGTCGAGGCGCGGCTCGTGGCGCTCCTCGGCGTCGAGGCCGCGCTCGTCGTCAACAACTGCGCTGCGGCGGTGCTGCTGGCCGTCAACACGCTCGCCGAGGGGCGGGACGTGCTGGTGAGCCGCGGAGAGCTCGTCGAGATCGGGGGCTCCTTCCGCATGCCCGACGTGGTGCGCAAGGCCGGCGGGCGCCTCGTGGAGGTGGGCACCACGAACCGGACGCGGCTCGCCGACTTCGCGGCCGCGCTCTCGCCGCAGGCCGGGCTGATCCTGAGAGTGCATCCCAGCAACTTCCGGGTCGTCGGGTTCACCGAGGAGCCGCGGCTCGAGGACCTCGCCGCCCTCGCGCGCTCGGCGGGGATCGCGCTCGCCTTCGACCAGGGCAGCGGGCTCGTGGCGCCGCCGCCCGGGACGCTCCAGGACGAGCCGACCGTCGCGGAGGCGCTGCGGGGCGGCGCGGAGCTCGTCACGTTCAGCGGCGACAAGCTGCTCGGCGGCCCCCAGGCCGGCGTCGTCGCCGGCCGCCGAGAGCGCATCGCACCCATGCTGAAGAACCCGCTCTACCGCGCGCTCCGCCCCGACAAGCTGTCGCTCGCCGCCCTCGACGCGACACTCGTCGAGCACCAGCTGGGCCGCGCGCACGAGCGCCTGCCGCTCTTGCGGATGCTGGCCGCGACGCCCGAGGAACTGCGCGCGCGAGCCGAGGCGTTCGCGCGCACGCTGCGCCAGGCCGCGCCCGCGCTCGCTGCCACGCTGGTCGCGAGCGAGTCGAGGGTCGGCGGCGGCGCCGCGCCCGATCTCGGGCTCGCGACGGTCGCGATCGCGCTCGACGCCGGCGCGCGCGGGCCGGACGACCTGGCGCGCGCGCTGCGGATGGGCGCGCCGCCCGTCGTCGCGCGCGTGGCCGAGGGCCGCGTGCTGCTCGACCTGCGCACGATCCAGCCCGACGAGGAAGCCGCGCTCGCCGCGGCGGTGGTGGCCGCGGCAGGATGAGCGTGGGCGTCAGGCTGCGCCGCAGCCGCGAGGCGACGCGGCTCTGCCGAGCCGGCGCACGAGCGGTGGCGACGAGCCTGCTCCTGGCGCTCGCGGCGGGGGCGCCCGCCCAGGAGGTGGTGCGCCGCATCGGCAAGGTCACGTTCCGCGTCGACGTGTCGCAGGCCTTCCCGGGCGGCGTCGCCGTGGTGCGGCTCCAGGCGCGGGGCCGTCTCGGCACCGCGTGGGCGCTGCTCGACGGCCGGCGCGCGCCCTTCTACCTCGCGGGCGGCGTGCCCCGCGCGCTCGTGCCGATCGCGGCGGGCGCCGAGCCCGGCCCGGCGACGCTCGGCGTCGGGATCGCGGCGCGCGGCGGAGAGCAGCGCATCGCGATCCCGGTCGAGATCACGGCGCGCGAGTACCGGCCGCGCTACGTCTACCTGAGCCCGGAGCAGCGCGAGCTGCTGCAGCGGCGCGAGAACGCCGTCCGCGACGGCCGCAAGCTCCTCGCGCTGCTGCGCACCGAGTCGAAGGCGCCGGCCCCGGGGCCGCTCGGGCCGCCGGTCGGAAGCGTCGGCAGCGGCTTCGGCGAGCCGAGGACCTACACCGGCGTGGCGGAAGTCGAGAGCCTGATCGACGCGCTCGCCGGCGAGCGCCACCGCGGGCTCGACTACCGGCTCGCCGCCGAGACGCCCGTGCGCGCGCCGGCCGCCGGCAGCGTGCTCTTCGCCGGCGAGCTCGCCCTCGCGGGCGGCGCCGTCGTGATCGACCACGGCCAGGGCGTCGTCAGCGTGCTGCACCACCTCGCGAGCGTCGCGGTGCGCCAGGGCGACGTCGTCGATGCAGCGGCGGTCGTCGGGCTGTCGGGACGGAGCGGCCTCGCGCCCGAGCCGCTCTTGTCCTGGCGTGTCTACCTCCACGGCGTCGCCGTGGACCCGCTGGTGCTGGGGCCTCTGCTCTAAAGCAGACTGCGCGCCGCGAGCCGCGCCATGGACAGCACGGGCGCCGGCCACAGGCCGAAGACGAGCGTGGCGCCCACTGAAAGCGCGAGCGCTATGGCGGCGGCCGGCGTCGCGTGGCTCCAGCGGTCTTCGCCCACCGGGTCCTCCATGTACATCGCCACCACCACGCGCAGGTAGTAGTAGGCCGAGACGACGCTCGCCAGGACACCCACCACCGCGAGCACGACACCGATACGACCCGCCGAGATCGCGGCGCCGAACAGGTAGAACTTGCCGACGAATCCGGCCGTGACCGGGATGCCGGCGAGCGAGACGAGCACGACCGTGAGGGCCGCCGCCAGCGCGGGGCGCCGCTCCGAGAGGCCGGCGACGTCGGCGAGCGTCAGTGGCTCGGCTCCGTCTTTCGAGAGCGCGGCCAGGGCGCCGAAGGAGCCCAGGTTCACGGCCGCGTACGCCACAAGATAGAAGAGGATCGCTTCGCCGGCCACCATCGGCGCCGCGACCAGCGCGGTCATCAGGTAGCCGGCGTGGGCGACCGACGAGTACGCGAGCAGCCGCTTCAAGTTGCGCTGCGCGAGCGCCGCCAGGTTGCCGATCACCATCGTCACGATCGCGAGCGCCGCGACGAGCGGCTGCCAGTGCTGGGCGAGCCCTCCGAGCCCGTAGTCGAAGACCCGCAGCAGCGCGCCGAAGGCGGCGGCCTTGACGCCGGCGGCCATGAAGGCGGTCACCGTCGTGGGCGCGCCCTCGTAGACGTCTGGCGCCCACATGTGGAAGGGCACGCTCGCGATCTTGAAGCCGAAGCCCACCAGCAGCAGCGCGGCGCCCAGCACCGCGAGCGGCTGGGCCTGCGCCCCGGCGACGCCGATCGCGCGCTCGACGCGCTCGAGCGACGTGCTGCCGCTCACGCCGTAGACGAGCGCTATCCCGTAGAGCAGGAAGCCCGAGGCGAAGGCGCCGGTGACGAAGTACTTGAGCGCCGACTCCTGGCTCTCGCGGCGCCGCCGGTCGAGGCCGGCCATGCCGTAAAGCGCGACCGACATGATCTCGAGCGCCACGAACATCGACACGAGCTCGAGGCTGGCGACGAGGCCCATCATGCCGACGACCGAGAACAGCATGAGCGCGTAGTACTCGCCGCGCTCGAGGCCGTTCGCGCGCAGGTAGCCGGGCGACAGCAGCACCGTGACGATCGCGACGGCCAGCACCAGCCCCTGCAGGAACAGCGCGAGGCCGTCCGCCGCGAGCGCGCCGGCGAGGACCGCGCCGTAGCCGCTGCCGCTCCACAGCAGCCAGACCGAGCCCAAGGCGCCCGCGAGACCCGCGAGCGAGAGCGAGAAAGACGGCGCGCGCGCGCCCTTCGGCGTGAAGGCCTGCGCCAGCAGCACCACGACACCCGTCACCGCCACCATCGCGGCGGGCACGGCGGGCCGGAGGTCGAGCACGTCGTTCATCGCGCGGCTCCCGGCTGCGCCGGGGCGGCGGCCGCCACCGCGGGCTGCGGGCCCGTCGTGCGCTCGCGCACCAGCCGCACCAGCGCGTCCGCGGCGGGCTCGATGCGCCGCGTGAAGAGCGGGCTCGCGATGCCCATCACGATCGACAGCACCACGAGCGGGACGAGCACGGTCGCCTCGCGCAGGCCGAGGTCGGGCAGGCCCTGGTTCTTCGGGTTCGTGAGCTCGCCGTAGAAGACGCGCTTCACCATCCACAGCACGTAGGCCGCCGCCAGCACGATGCCGAGCGAGGCGGCCACGACCAGCCACGGGCTGAAGCTCCAGGCGCCGAGCAGGATCAGGAACTCGCCCACGAAGCCGTTCGTGCCGGGCACGGCGATCGAGGACAGGCTGATCAGCAGGAACACCGCGAAGTACCAGGGCATCGCCGCGCGCAGGCCGCCGAACTCGGAGATCGCCCGCGTGTGGCGACGGTCGTAGAGCATGCCGACCAGGAAGAAGAGCGCGCCCGTCGAGATCCCGTGGTTGAGCATCTGGTAGACCGCCCCGGTGACGCCCGTGGTGCTGAGCGCCGCGATCCCGAGCATCACGAAGCCGAGGTGCGACACCGACGAGTAGGCGACGAGCTTCTTGAGGTCGGTCTGGACCAGCGAGACGAGCGCGCCGTAGACGATGCCGATCACCGCCAGCACGCCCACGAGCGGCGCCAGCCGGACCGCGGCGTCGGGGAACAGCGGGATCGCGAGGCGCAGGAAGCCGTAGCCGCCCATCTTCAGCAGCACGCCCGCGAGGATCACCGAGCCCGCCGTGGGCGCCTCGACGTGCGCGTCGGGCAACCAGGTGTGGAACGGCCACATCGGAACCTTGATCGCGAACGCGAGCGCGCAGGCGAGGAACAGCCACGTCTGCAGCGCCGGGTCGACGGGCGCGGCCACGAGCGCGGGGATGTCGAAGCTGCGGATCCCGGCGGTCTTGTAGAGCACCAGGAACGCCACCAGCATCAGCACGCTGCCGGCGAAGGTGTACAGGAAGAACTTGACCGCGGCGTAGATGCGCCGGTCGTGGCCCCAGATCCCGATCAGGAAGTACATCGGGATGAGCATCGCTTCCCAGAACACGTAGAACAGGAACAGGTCGAGCGCGACGAACACGCCGATCATGCCCGCCTCGAGCAGCAGCATGAACACCACGAACTCGCGGACGCGCGTCTCGATCGAGCTCCACGAGCCGAGCAGGCACAGCGGCGTCAGGAACGTGGTCAGGATCACGAGCCAGAGCGAGAGCCCGTCGACGCCGACGTGGTAGCTGATGCCCCAGGCGGGGATCCAGGCCTGGCGCTCCTCGAACTGCATCCCCGCGGTGTCCCGGAACAGGGTCACGAGACGCGTCGAAAGCGCGAACGTGGCGAGCGACACGCCCAGCCCGACGAGCTTGTGGAGCGACTCCGACTCGCGGCGGGTGAGCGCCACGACCACGGCGCCCACGATCGGGAGCAAGAGCAGCAGCGTGAGCACGTGCGCGAAGGGCGGGTTCACGGCTGCACCCGTCCGGCCGCGTTGAGCAGGTACGACACGACCGCCACCGCACCGGCCAGCACCAGGAGCGCGTAGTGGCGCACGAACCCGGTCTGGACCGGGCGCAGCGTCTCGGCGAGCGAGCGCACCAGGCTCGCCGTGCGGTTGACCGTCCCGTCGATCACGCCCGCGTCGACCCGCTCCCACAGGAGCGTGCGGCTGCCCGCCACCACAATGTGCTTCACGAAGCCGTCGTAGACGGCGTCGAAGTAGTACTTGGCCTCGAAGACGCGCAGCGCCGGCCGCAGCGGCCGCGCGATCGCCGCGCGCAGCGCAGGCATCGCCAGGTACAGGTACCAGGCGATCAGGATGCCGGCGACGGCGGACAGCGTCGCCACCACCGGCACCCACGCCACGTGCGGGAGGTGCGCCTCGCCCATGCGGAACACCGGCTGCACGAGCGCCGGCAGCTGGAGGCGCGTGCCGTGAGCGCCCCCGGGGAAGAGCGCGTAGCCGGCGACGACCGAGCCGATCGCCAGCAGCACCAGCGGCGCGAGCATCGTCCAGGGCGACTCGTGGACGTGGTGCTCGGCCTCGTGGCCGCCCCGGAACTCGCCGAAGAAGGTGAGGAACACGAGCCGCGCCATGTAGGCGGCGGTCAGCAGGGCCGTGAAGAGCGCGATCCCGAACAGCACCGGCTGGTGGAGCGCCGCGAGCAGGATCTCGTCCTTGCTGTAGAAGCCCGAGAAGAACGGGATGCCCGCGATCGCCAGCGTGCCGGCGAGAAACGTCCCGAAGGTCCACGGGATCTTGCCGCGCAGGCCGCCCATGCGGCGCATGTCCTGCTCGCCGGACATCGCGTGGATCACCGAGCCCGAGCCGAGGAA
>DATBSL010000357.1:0-6896 GCA_036559805.1 Vicinamibacteria bacterium | reverse complement strand
GCTCGGCAGGTTCATCTCGACAGGGTTCAGGAACGGGTGCTGCGCCTGGTCCTCGAGGTCGGCGGAGCGGCCGTCCCAGAACATGCTGGTGAAATAGGCGGCGTTCACGACGGTGGGCGCGTTGCGCGTTCCCGTGAGCGCCTTGCCCTTGACCTTGATGCCTTCCGAGGTGGCGAGCGGGCTGTCGGTGAACGCTTTCTTCGCGTCGTGGCAGCTCGCACAGGCTACCTGGCCCGTGGAGCTGAAGCGCTTGTCTTCGAAAAGCTTGCGGCCGAGCGCGATCTTCTCGGGCGTCTGCGGGTTGCCCTCGGGGACCACGAGCGGCGGCAGACCGAGGGGCGGCTTGGCGGGATCGGCCTTCTCGGCGGCCGCCGCCAGCGCCGCCAGGCCGAACACGACGAGGATTGCAGACTGGAACCGTTTCATCGCTTTTCCTCCTGCTCACGGCATTCCCGGCACGTCCCGCGCAGCTGGACCTGGAAGTCCGACACCACGAACCCGAAGCGGCGCGTATCCGGCACCGGCACCTTGTCGAGCCGCGCGTCCGAGAGGTCGATCACCCGGTCGCAGCCGGTGCACACCAGGTGGTGGTGGAGATCGGTGCGGCCGTCGTAGCGCACGGCGCTGCCAGGATGAGCCGCCTTCGCGATGATCCCGAGGCGAGCGAGGCTCTCGAGCGTGCGGAACACCGTGGCCCGCGAAACCCGCAGCTTGCGCCGCGAGAGCACGGCGTGGATGTCGTCCGCCCGCGGGTGCGTGTCCCGGTCGAGCACGGCCTCGAGGATCGCGCGGCGTTGAGCGGTGAAGCTCAGGCCGCGCTCGCGGCACAGCTTGCGGAACTCCTGCAGCTTTCCGGCCTTGACCTGGCTCTCCACCAGTTGCGACTTTGTCTCAACTACGGCCAGGCTGTCAATAGACAATTCGCATGGGTACGCTCCGCTGCAACTCGGGGCGCCCCGAGTTGAGCCCGACACTGTCAACCTCGTCCACGCGCGTTAACGTCAGTTCGCCGCGCCGCCGGTCCAGAAGCGGTCGAAGAGCACGACGTGCGACACCAGCTGGTAGCGATTCACCACGAACGCCCGGCCGTTCTCGGCCCAGCTCGCGCGGAAGAAGATGCGGAATGGCTGCGGGAAGCGCACGGCCATCCGCCAGGTTCCGGTCTCGACGTCGGCGACCCAGATCGCGTCGCGGTCGCGGCCCTCGTTTCGCGGCTGGCTGACGAGCCGGCCGTCCGCGCTGAACATCGGCAGCGACAGGGACGTGCCAGGAGCCGGACGCTCCCAGAGCACGCTTCGCCGCTCGAAATCCATGAGCCGCACGCGCTCCCCTCCCTCGGAGGTGACGAGAAGCGTGCCGCCGTCCCGCCGGGCGAACAAGTCGCCACGGAAGAACCCGTCGAAGAGCTTCTCGGCGTTTCCGCCGGCCGCCGGCACCTGCCAGGTTTCGATTGCCCCGTTCGGGCGCGAGGACGTCAGGACGATCGATTTTCCGTCGGGCGTAAAGACCGGCCAGGAGTCGGCGGCCTCGTCTCCCGTCAATCGCTTGAGGTTCGTCCCGTCCACGTCCTGCACCCAGATGTCGGCGGTGCCCGATGCCCTCGAGACGAAGGCGACGCGCGAGCCATCGGGCGACAACGACGAGTGCATCACGTCGTCGCCGGGGACGCTCGTGATCTGGACTGGCGGCGAGCTGCCGTCGGCCGGCGCCGTCCACAGGTTGCGGCTTCCTGTCGTGGCGCTGTTGAAGAGCAGCGTTCGCCCGTCTCGCGAGGCGAACAGCCACATCGGGTCGCGCGTGCTATCGACGAGGCGCGTCGCCGCGCGTCCATTCGCGTCGGCGTGGGCGCCGAATGGGACCCTCCAGACTTCCCGCTCCATCCGGGACACGGACGCGAGCAGGCGTGACGCGTCGGCCGACAGGCTCAGCTGCGTGATCAGGCTGGGGGTGTTGAGCGTCAGGCGCGTGAGCGTTCCGTCGTTCGCGTCCAGCAGGGCCAGGTCGTGCCGCATCGCGGCTCCCGGCGGCTCGTAGACGGCCACGACGTGGCGGTTGTCGGGTAGCCAGGCGTGCGATCGAATCCGCTCGCCGCTCACCTCGAAGCGCGTCAACGTCCGTTCCTGGCCGGTCGCCAGGTCCACGACCCGAAGCTCCCCAGCCGCGAACAACCGGTCGATGGTATACGACACGCGCTGCCCGTCGGGTGACCAGGCCGGCCGGGCCGCCAAGCCTCCGATGCGCCCCGCCAGCTTTCGCGTCTCGGAGCCGTCGATCCTGCTGACCGTCAAGATCCGTTGGTTCCCGTCCCGCGCGTAGTAGGCCAGGTGCCGCCCGTCGGGTGAGGGCACGGGCGCCTGGGCGTCCTTGAGCACCGCACGCGCTTGTCCCGGCAGGGACCCGGTCCGCCAGATGGCCGGCGCGGCGCCCGCCTCCGTCCGGCTGAAGTAGACCGCCGCTCCGTCCGGCGAGTACGCGAGCTCCGCCTCTACCGCTGTGTCGCTCGTGAGCCGCACCGGCTCGCCGCCCGAGACCTGGCGCAGCCAGATATCCGGCGTGCCGCCATGGTCACTGACGAACACGAACGTGTGCCCGTCCGGCGACACCGCGGCTGAGGCTTCAGTGCCGCCCAGGTTCGTGAGCGGCAGGGGAATGGTGCGCGCCGTTCGGGCCGCCGGGCTCGAGGCCGGCTTCGTGCGCTGCAGCTGCCATGCGAACCCCGCGGCCAGGGCCGCCGCCACGCCCCACCCGACGAGCCCGACCGCGCCGCGACGCCGCGTTTCAGGCTGCTCAGGCTGACCCGTCGCTGCCTCGGCCACATCGGCGAGGGCGTCGCCGATGTCCCTGAGCCGCGTTCTGGAGTCCTTCGCCAGGCACCTCGCGAGCAGGCGTCGGACGGCCACTGGCGTCGTCGCCGGCAGCAGCGCCCAATCCGGCTCGCGCTCGAGCACGGCCACGATCGTGTCGGACAGCGTGCCGCGCGTGAAGGTGGCGCGGCCGCTCAGCATCTCGAACAGCACGCAGCCGAACGCCCACACGTCCGTTCGCTTGTCCACCGGCCGGCCGCGCGCCTGCTCTGGGCTCATGTAGCCCGCTGTGCCGAGGATCACGCCGTCGCGCGTCGCTCGCGTGAGCGTCGGCGACTGCGACAGGTCGGGCGTGTTCTCGGCGCCCCTCTCGAGCGCGAGCCCGAAATCCAGCACCTTGACGCCCGCGCGCGTGCTGAGCTTGATGTTGGCCGGCTTCAGGTCGCGATGAACGATGCCGGCCTCGTGTGCGGCGTCGAGCGCCTGGCAGATCTCGGCGGCGATGCTGAGCGCCTCGGAGGCGGAGAGCGGTCCCCGCGACAGCCGCTCCGCGAGCGTCTCGCCGTCCACGAGCTCGAGGATCAAGCCCCGGGTGTCGCCGAAGCGCTCGAACCCGTAGATGGCGCCGATGTGGGGGTGGTTGAGCGCCGCCAGCAAGCGCGCCTCGCGCTCAAAACGCGCGAACCGCTCGCTATCGGCTGCGAACTCCGTCGGCAGGATCTTGATCGCGACGTCACGTCCGAGGACGCTGTCGCGTGCCCGATAGACTTCGCTCATGCCGCCGGCGCCGAGCAGGCCGATGACGTCGTACTGACCGAGGCGCGTCCCGGGAGCCAGCGACACGGCTGCATTATAGGAGTCCGCTTTGAAGGCGGCCGCGCGAAGTCATAGAGTGCGACGGAAGGAGACGCGCGAATGACGCGAACGAAGGCGATCAGCAACGTCACAGTCGTTTCAATGGTCGTGCTGGCATGCGGGGCGGTCGCCGCGCGAGGGCAAGCCCCCGAGGCTGCGCTCAACACGTTCCTGAAGGACCCGGCGATCGCCTGGGGCCCGTGCCCGGACATCATGCCCGCAGGCTGCCAGATCGCCGTTCTTCACGGCGACCCCGCGAAGCCGAACGCCGATATCGTGCTCAAGCTGCCGGCAAAGGCCGCTTTCCGCAAGCATCGGCACTCCTCCGCGGAGCGGATGATCCTGCTGGCAGGAGAGCTGCACGTGACTTACGACGGTCAGAAGCCCACGGTGGTCAAGGCCGGCAGCTACGCGTACGGCCCGGCGCAGCGGGCTCACGCGGGCTCGTGCGCCAGCGCCGAGCCATGCCTGCTGTTCGTTGCGTTCGAGGGACCGGTGGACGCTATCGCAGTGGACTAGGTCGTTCTGTTGGCGTCACGCTTCCTCGGCATCCGGCGTCAGGGCGGCGGGAACGCGCCGCTGCAACTCGGGGCGCCCCGAGTTGAGTCCGACACTGTCAACCTTGAGTCCAGGCTTCAGGCTTCGATGCGCGCCACGACCCCTCGGAGCAGGAACCCCATGGCCAGAATGAGCAGCAGCAACCAGACCTGCTCGAGGCTCCGGCTCGCGAGCAGCCCGGTGCAGAACAGCACCCCCGCTCCTGCGACGAACGCCCCGCCCGGCACGTGGAAGCGGGCCCGCTCGGCCGGGTGCTTGCGGCGCAGCACCGGCAGCGCGGCGCACGTGAGCGCGAAGATCCCGAGCCGCGTGACGACCGACAGGATCGCGGCCTCCGCGAACGAGCCGTAGAGGCCGAGCCCGAGCGCCACGACCGAGTTGAGCGCGATCGCCACGTGCGGGGTACGGAAGCGCTCGTGGACCCGCGCCAAGGCCACCGGCAGCTCGTGGCGCTCGCCCATCGCAAACAGGATGCGCGGGGTCATCATCGCGAAGCTCGTGAACCAGCCGTAGCCCGAAACGAGCGCAGCCAGGCTGCCGACGATGGCGCCCATCCGGCCCGCGACGGCCTCGAGCGCCGCGGCGACGGGCGTCTCCACCGCCGCCGCCCGTGGCACGACGCCGACCACCACGAGCTGGACGAGGCAGTACGTGGCCGTCACGACGCCGAGCGCCGCGAGCAGCGCGAACGCCGTGTGCCCGCGCGGGTCGCGCGTCTCGGAAGCTGCGATCACGGCCGACTCGAAGCCGCCGTAGAGGAACACCATCAGCAGCACCGCGTCCGTCCAGCGCGTCTCTGCAACCGCCTGGGTCGCGAGCACCGCGCCGCTCACGCGCGGAAGGCCGAGCGCGAGCAGCAGGCCGAGCGGCAGCAGCTTGGCGATCGTGAAGGCGTCCACGGTCCAGGCCGCCTGGCGCACGCCCCAGACGTTGACCGCGGTCACGAGCACGACGACGGCGGTCATCACCGCGGCACGGCCGCCGCGCGTGGCGGCCCACGGCACGAGCGGCGCAAGGTACGACACGAAGACGTTGAGGATCGCGGCAGCGGTCAGGAGCCGCGTCCAGACGTGCAGCCAGCCGACCGCGAAGCCGACGTGGCGTCCGAAGGCCTCGCGGGTGTAGAGGTACGGACCGCCCGAGTCCTCGAAGCGGCTGCCCACCTCCGCGAAGCACAGAACCACGGTGAGGATGCCGCAGGCCGCTGCCAGAGCCGCGAGCGGGCTCCACGCCCCCGTCATGGCCGCCACCGCGGCCGGAGCGCCGAAGATGCCGGCGCCTATGACTCCGTTCACGACTCCGGCCGTCAGGTCGAAGCGGCCGATCGCGCGCACGAAGCCCGGGCGCGAGGACGTCGCGGAAAGCACGCGGGATTCTACGCGCCGGGAGGGCTCTCGTTGACGTTGCGGCCCTCGGCCGATCAGAATCCCGGATAGCCGGGTCGGCGCGGGCGCGGACACGCCGGCGCTGCACGGGAGGAAGCATGAGCGAGCGAGACGGCGTGACGCGCAGGGAGTTCGTCGCGGCCGCGGGCAGCGCCGCGGCACTGTCTCTGGCTCCGGGCGTCGCGCGCGCCGCGGGCGCCAAGCGCCGTTACGCGATCGTCGGCACCGGCGTGCGCGGCGTCGGCATGTGGGGCCGGCCGCTCGTGTCGAAGTACGGCGACGTGCTCGAGTTCGTCGGGCTCTGCGACGTCAACCCGCTCCGCGTGGAAGCCGCCAAGAAGCAGATCGGGGCGGCCTGCCCCACCTTCACGAGCCTCGACGCGATGCTCGCGCAGGCCAAGCCCGACCTGCTGATGGTCACGACCGTCGACGCGACGCACGAGAGCTGCATCGTCCAGGCACTCGATCGAGGCGTCGACGTGCTCACCGAGAAGCCGATGGTGATCGACGAGAAGCAGTGCCAGGCCGTGCTCGACGCCGAGAAGCGCAGCGGCCGCGCGATCGGCGTGACCTTCAACTACCGCTACGCGCCCAAGCACCAGAAGATCAAGGAGCTGCTGATGTCGGGCGCGATCGGCCGCATCACCTCGGTCGACTTCTCGTGGTACCTCGACACGACGCACGGCGCCGACTATTTCCGGCGCTGGCACCGGCTGCGCGCGAAGAGCGGCTCGCTCTGGGTGCACAAGTCCACGCACCACTTCGACCTCGTCAACTGGTGGCTCGACGCCGACCCGGTCGAGGTCTCGGCCTTCGGCAGCCTGCAGCGCTACGGCAAGAACGGCGCGCAGCGGGCTGACAACTGCCGCCCGTGCCCGCACAAGTCGCAGTGCAAGTACCACTGGGACATCACGAAGAGCCCGAACCTCGTCGCGCTCTACGTCGACTGCGAGAAGGCCGACGGCTACCTGCGCGACGGCTGCGTGTTCAAGGAGGACGTCGACATCCCCGACACGATGAACGCCGTCGTCAAGTACTCGACGGGCGCGACGATGAGCTACTCGCTCAACGCCTTCATGCCGATCGAGGGCTACCACCTGGCGTTCAACGGCACCGAGGGCCGCCTCGAGGTGCGCGATTACGAGCGCCAGCCGTGGCCGGCCCCCGAGACCGAGATGGCCGTGATCAAGAACTTCGGGGAGCGCCAGACGATCGACATCCCCAAGGCCGAGGGCGGCCACGGCGGCGGCGACGACGTGCTGCGCGACCTGGTCTTCCGCGGCCTGAAGCTGCC
>DATBSL010000356.1:0-13122 GCA_036559805.1 Vicinamibacteria bacterium | reverse complement strand
GGCGGGCTCCACCTGGTGCGGGCGGCCGGCGCCGGCGAGGCCGAGGCCGAGGCGGCCCGCTTGCGCAGCGGCGGTGCCGCGCCCTTCGTGGTTCCCGAGGCCGAGGTGCGCGCAGCGCCGGTGCCGTGCCTGGCCGGCGAGCGCCGGGGCGACGTGCTGGTGTTGCGCGCCGGCAGCGCGAGCCTGACGTTCCCCGGCCCGGATGCGCTCATCGTGGTGCGGGGAACGATCGCCCGCGAGTACCAGTCGCGCGACGCGACGCGACGCATCGCGACCGCCCGGCCCGCCGAGGGCCGCCGCCTGCACCTCCACCGGCGCCACGACCCGCACCCGCTCGAGATCGACGCGCTCAACTTCGAGGTCGGTTTCGCCGCCAGCGGCTCGGCGCAGCTCGAGATCGACGCCTGGATCGAAGCCGTGGCCGGCGGGGTCCCGCGCGACGACGGCTTCGCGCACCTGCCGCCGGCTCTCGCGCCCGCGCTGCCCGAGCCGGGAGGGGCGCTCGCCGCGTTCGGCTCGCTCGCCGCCGCCCGCGGCGAGGCCGAGGGCCGGCTGGTGCTCGACAACCTGGCCCAGTTCCGCTTCTACTCGGGCTGCCTCGCGGCGGTGACGCGCCGGCGCGGCTGAGCGCGCGCCGCCGCTCCTCACGTCGGCTCCGGCGGGCGTGCTAGGGTCACGCGCATGCGGCGCGCGGTGCGGCGGCTGGTCCCGATCCTGCTGCTCGCGACGGCGCCGCTCGTCGCCTACGCGCCCGCTTGGCGCGAGGGACGCCTGATCGCGCCGGGAGATGGCGCCGCGCTCCACCTGCCGCTGCGCGTCGAGGCGTTCCGCGCCTGGCAGCGCGGCGAGGTCCCGTCGTGGAACGCGTCGGTCTTCTCCGGCACGCCGCTGCTCGCGTCGTACCGGCCGGGCGTGCTGCACCCGCTGATGCTGGCGCTCAGCCCGCTGCCCCCGCTCGTCGCTTTCCAGCTGCTGGTGCTCGCCTCGCTCTCGCTCGCGGGTCCGCTCGCCTACCTCTACTGCCGGCGGCTCGGGGCTGGACCGGTCGGGGGGCTTTTGGCCGGGCTCGGCTTCGGCCTCGGGCCGCACCTCGTCGCGCACCTGGGCGACACGGCGACGCTCGTGGCCGCGCCCGCCCTGCCGCTGCTGCTGCTCGCCGCGGAGAACCAGCTGGCGCGGCCGCGCCAGACGCTCGCGGGGACGCTCGGGCTCGCCGCCTCGGTCGCGCTGCTGCTCGTCTCGGGCTCGACCGCGGCGACGCTCGCGGGTGCGCTGCTGCTGAGCGCGCGGCTGCTGCTCGCGATCCTGCCGCGGCTGCTGCGCGGAGGCGGGGCCGACGCGCGCCGCATCCTGAGCACGGCGGCGGCCGTCCTGGGGGGTGTGCTGCTCGCGGCGCCACAGGTGCTGCCGACGCTCGTGGCCCTGCGCGAGGCCGGCGCGGGCGTCGCGGGCATGGCCGATCCGGCCGCGGCCCCGCTGGCGGGTGTCGCGGGCTTCGTCGTGCGCTACGTGTCGCACTCGCCGGCGCCGATCTTCGCGCTCTCCGCGGTGCCGCTCTTGCGCCGCCTGCCGGCGCTGCGGGCGGCGGCCGCGGTCGTGGGGCTGGTGCTCGCGCTGTTCACGCTCAGCGGCGGACCCGACGCCGGCGGCCCGCTGCTGCTGGCCTTCGACTTGGCGCTCGCCGTGCTGGCGGGGCTCGCGCTCGACGCGCAGTGGCAGGCCCGCCGCGAGGCGTGGGGCGGCCGGGTCCGCGCGCTCGCGCTCGTGGCGGCGCTGTTCGCGGCGGCGGCCCTGTCGATCGCGACCACGGTGACCGGCCCGCTCGCGCCGGAGCTGCAGGCGCCGGTGGGTCTGCTCGCGCTCGCGCTCGTCCTGCACTTCGCGCTCGCGGGCTCCGAGGACACGGTCTACGCCCACGTGTTCCTGCTGCCGCTCGTCGCGTCGTTCCTGCTCCAGCCGCTCGGTCGACAGGCCTGGGCCGGGGCGCCGCTCGCCGCCGAGCTGCAGCAGCCGACGCCGACGCGCGCGGCGCTCGACCGCGCGATGGGCGAGCGCATCGACGAGCGCCTGCTCTCGCTGAGCGCCGGCTGGCCGCGCGCGCGCGCGCGCGACCTGGCCTGGGCCAACCTGGCGAGCCTCAGCGGACACAGGAACGCCAACGGCTACGACCCGATGGCGCCCCAGTCGCGGCTCTTGGCGCTCGGCGGCATGCGCTCCGACGGAACGGCCACGCGCGAGCTGCTGCAGACCGACCCGGGTCGGCTTGAGCTGCTCGGGGTGCGCTGGGTGCAGGTCCCGACGCAGGAGCTCGCGGTCACGGGCGACGCGGACGGCCTGGGCGAGGCGCTCGACGTCGTGCTGGAGCCGCCGCGGCCGCACCTGTTCGCGCTGCCGATCACGCGCGCGACCGAGGTGCGCCTCTCGAGCTTCCTCTCGGGCGCGGTCGAGGTGGCGGACGGCACGGTCGTGGCCGAGTGCGTGGCGCGGCTCGCCTCGGGCCGGGATATCGCGCTGCCGATCCGCGCGGGTCTCGACACGGCGGAGTGGGCGTGGGACCGCGCGGACGTGCGTGGCCGGGTGCGCCACGCGCGGCCGCGCGTGCAGGCGACCTTCGTCACCGGCCAGGGCGTGACGGGCAACCAGTACCTCGGCGTGCTGCGGCTGCCCGGCCGCTTCGCTCTGCGCTCGCTGCGCTTCCGCGCGCTCGAGGGGGCGCCGCCGCTGCGGATCGTGCGCGCGGGGCTCTTCGACTCCGAGACGTCGCGCGCGGTCGGCCTGACCACGGCGGCCGCCTTCGTGAGCGACGAGGTGCGGCTCGCCGAGGCCGCCTTCACGCCGCTCGTGAGCCTGTTCGAGGTGCGGCGCGGGATCGGGCCGGCCCACGTCGTCGAGTCCCTGCGGGTGCTGCCCGACGCGGCGCGCGTGCTCGACGTGCTGCGCGCCACTACCCGGCTCGGGGTCGACACGCGCCGGGAGGCGCTCGCCGCGCAGGCGGAGGTGCGTGGCGTGGCGCTGCCGAGCGGCAGCCGCTCGCAGCCCGCGGACGTCGCGCGCGCCGCGGGCGGGCGGATCGTGATCCGGGCCGAGGGCCCGGGCCTGCTGGTGGTCGGCGAGGGCTACGACCCCGGCTTCTCCGCGCGCGTCGACGGACGGCCGGCGCGCCTCCTGCGCGTCAACGCCGACCGCATCGGTGTCGTGCTCCAGGAGGGGACGCACCGCGTCGTGCTCACGCACCGCGCCCGTGGCTTCGGCGCGGGGCTGCTGATCGCCGCGCTCACCAGCGTGGGGCTCGTGCTCGGCTCGCTGCGGGCGGTGACGGCGGAGGTTTGACCCTCGCGAAGCGCGCGTGCTAGCGTGCTCCATTTCCATTGGTTGACATGAGCGTTGCCAAGCCCGGCTTGAGCATCTTCTTCCCGGCCTACAACGACGCCGGGACGATCGCGAGCCTCGCGCTCGTCGCGCACATGACCGCGCGCGAGCTGACGGACGACCACGAGGTGATCGTGGTCGACGACGGCAGCCCGGACCACACCGGCGCGCTCCTCGACGAGATGGCGCGGCACTTCCCGTGGCTCAAGGTGGTCCACCACGCGAGGAACCGCGGCTACGGGGGTGCGCTCCGCACCGGCTTCGAGACCGCTTCGAAGGAGCTCGTCTTCTACACCGACGGCGACGCCCAGTACGACCCGCGCGAGCTCGCACGGCTCTGGTCGGCCTTCTCGCCCGAGGTGGACTTCGTGAACGGCTACAAGATCTCGCGCCACGACCCGGCGCACCGGATCGTGATCGGACGGCTCTACCACTGGTTCGTGAAGCTCGCCTTCGGGCTGCGGCTGCGCGACGTCGACTGCGACTTCCGGCTGATGCGCCGCAGCGTGTTCGAGAAGGTGCGCCTGACGCGCTCCTCGGGCGTCATCTGCGTCGAGCTGATGAAGAAGGTGCAGGACCACGGCTACCGGATCGCCGAGGTACCCGTTCACCACTTCCACCGCAGCTACGGAAGGAGCCAGTTCTTCAACGTCCCGCGCGTGGCGCGCACGCTTTCCGACCTCGCGCGCCTGTGGGTCGAGCTCGTCGTCAAGCGGCTGCACCGCGCCCCCGGCAGCGAGCACTCGACGCTGCCCCGCGAGGCCGCCCGGTGAGCGACCACCGCGATTTCTACCGGGGCCGCAAGGTCCTGGTCACGGGGGGCCTCGGCTTCATCGGCTCGAACCTGTGCCGGACGCTCGCCGACCTGGGCGCCGCCGTGACCGCGGTCGACAGCCTGCTGCCGGACTACGGCGGCAACGTTTTCAACCTCGCCGGCTACGAGGAGAAGGTCCGGATCAACATCGCCGACGTGCGCGGCCACGGCATGGAGTACCTCGTCCGGGGCCAGGAGGTGCTGTTCAACCTGGCCGGCCAGGTGAGCCACATCGATTCGATGCAGGATCCCGTCACCGACCTGGAGATCAACTGCACCAGCCAGCTCCGGCTGCTGGAGGCCGTGCGCCACGGCAACCCCGAGCTCAAGATCGTCTACGCCGGCACGCGCCAGGTCTACGGCCGGCCGCTCTACCTGCCGGTTGACGAGAAGCACCTGCTTCAGCCCGTGGACGTCAACGGCATCAACAAGATCTCGGGCGAGTTCTACCACCTCGTATACCACCAGGTGTACGGGATCCGCGCCTCGTCGCTGCGGCTCACCAACACCTACGGCCCGCGCCAGCTGATCAAGCACAACCGGCAGGGCTTCATCGGCTGGTTCGTGCGCCAGGCGGCCTTCGGGGAAGAGATCAAGGTCTTCGGCGACGGCCGTCAGATGCGCGACTTCAACCACGTCGACGACGTGGTCGACGCCTTCCTGCGCGCCGGCGCGCGCGCCGAAGCCGACGGACAGGTCATCAACCTCGGCCACCCGCAGCCGGTGTCGCTCGTCGAGCTGGTGCGGCTGCTGCTCGAGGTCGCGGGCGGCGGCAGCTTCACGCTCGTGCCCTTCCCCGAGGAGCGCAAGCGCATCGACATCGGCGACTTCTACGCGGACATCTCGCGAGCCCAGGCGACGCTCGGCTGGGCGCCTCTCACCGGCCTGCGCGAGGGCTTGCAGCAGACGGTCGACTACTACCGCCGGCACAAGCAGCAGTATCTGTGAGCACGCCCGTCCCCTTCGTCGACTTCCGGGCGCGCGTGGCGCGGCTGCGGCCCGAGCTCGACCTTGCGATCGCGCGCGTGCTCGACTCGGGCTGGTTCGTGCTCGGCCCCGAGGGCGAGGCGTTCGAGCGCGAGCTTGCGCAGGCGCTCGGGGCGCGCGAAGCGGTCGCCGTCGCGAGCGGCACCGACGCGCTGCACCTGGCGCTCCGCGCGCGCGGAATCGGGCCGGGCGACGAGGTGATCACCACCTCGATCTCGGCCGCGTTCTCGGCGCTCGCGATCCTGCACGCCGGGGCGCGCCCGGTCTTCGTCGACGTCGACCCGCTCACGCTCAACATCGACCCGCAGGCGGCGGCGCGCGCCGTGACCAGCCGCACGCGCGCGCTCATGCCCGTGCACCTGTACGGCCACCCGGCGGACATGGATCCGCTGCTCGAGCTCGCGCAGGCCCACAAGCTGGTGCTGCTCGAGGACGCATGCCAGGCGCACGGCGCGCGCTACCGCGGGCGGCCGGTCGGGACGCTCGCCGGCGACCTCGGCCTGGGGGCGCTCTCCTTCTATCCGACCAAGAACCTGGGCGCGCTCGGCGACGGCGGCGCGGTCCTGGTGAACGACCCCGAGACCGCGGCGCGCCTGCGCCAGCTCAGGAACGGCGGCCAGCGCGACCGCTACCGGCACGAGACGGAGGGCTGGAACAGCCGGCTCGACGAGCTGCAGGCGGCGCTCCTGCGCGTGAGTCTCGCGCACCTGTCAAGCTGGGGCGAGCGGCGCCTCGAGCTGCGCGCGCTCTACGACAGCGAGCTGCGGGGCTCGGGTGTCGTGCCGCTCGCAGAGCAGGCCTACGCGCAGGCGGTCGTGCACCTCTACGTGGTACGGCACCCGCGCCGGGACGCGCTCCAGCAGGCGCTCGCGCAGCACGGGATCGGTACGCTCATCCACTACCCGATCCCGCTCCACCTGCAGCCGGCCTTCGCCGCGCTCGGCGGCAAGCCCGGCGACCTGCCGATCGCCGAGCAGGCGTCGAACGAGATCTTGTCGCTGCCGCTCTACCCGGAGCTGGACGACGCGACGGTCCGGCGCGTCGCCGACGCGGTCCGGTCGGCGGCGCGGGCGTGCTAGTATCCCCGCCCGTATGAGCGACAGGCGCAGCGAGCTCGGGGCGAAAATCGCCAGCCGGCAGGCCCGTGTCGGCGTGATCGGGCTCGGCTACGTCGGGCTGCCGCTCGCGCTTTTGTTCGAGGAGCGCGGCTTCACGGTCACGGGCTTCGACGTCGATCCCAGGAAGCCCGAGGCGCTCGCACGCGGCGAGTCCTACATCCGCCACATCGGCAGGGAGCGCGTGGCCGAGGCGTTCAAGCGCGGACGGATCGAGGCGACGACGGCCTTCGACCGGCTCGCCGAGTGCGACGCGATCCTGGTGTGCGTGCCGACGCCGCTCGGCCGACACCGCGAGCCCGACCTCTCCTACGTAAGGAAGACGGCGGACGAGATCGCGCAGCGGCTGCGGCCCGGGCAGCTGGTGGTGCTGGAGTCGACCACCTACCCGGGCACCACGCGCGAGGAGCTCTTGCCGCGCTTCGAGGCGCGCGGGCTCCAGTGCGGCCGCGACTTCTTCCTGGCCTTCTCGCCCGAGCGCGAGGACCCCGGCAATCGCAGCTTCAACACGCAGACGATCCCCAAGGTCGTGGGCGGGCTCGACCCTGGGTCGCTCGAGGTGTCGGTCGCGCTCTATCGCGCGGCGATCGACAGCGTCGTGCCGGTTTCGTCGCCCGAGGTGGCGGAGGCCGCGAAGATCCTCGAGAACGTGTTCCGCGCCGTCAACATAGCACTCGCCAACGAGATGAAGCTGGTGCTCGAGCAGATGGGCGTCAACGTCTGGGAAGTGATCGAGGCCGCGAAGACGAAGCCCTTCGGCTTCATGGCCTTCTACCCGGGGCCCGGCCTCGGCGGCCACTGCATCCCGCTCGACCCCTTCTACCTGACCTGGAAGGCCGCCGAGCACGGGGTGTGGGCGCGCTTCATCGAGCTCGCGGGCGAGATCAACACCTCGATGCCGCAGTACGTGGTCGAGCGCGCCGCGCAGGCGCTCAACCACCACGCGAAGAGCCTCAAGGGCGCCAAGGTGCTGGTGCTGGGCCTGAGCTACAAGGCCGACATCGACGACGACCGCGAGTCGCCGTCGTTCGAGATCATCGAGCGGCTGCGCGCGGCGGGCGCCGAGGTGGCGTACTGCGACCCCTACATCCCCGTGGCGCGCGCCGGCCGCGAGCACGACATCGGGCTCGCCTCGGTGCCCTGCACCGCCTCGGAGTTCGCGCGCCACGACCTGCTGCTCGTCTCGACCGCCCACTCGGAGTTCAAGGACAAGGCGCTCTACGCGGGCGCGAAGCTCGTGGTCGACACGCGCAACCTGCTCGCGCCGCTCGGCGTGGGCGCGCCGGGGCCCGAGGTCTTCCGCGCCTGAGCGCGGCCGCGCCCGGCCCGCGCGGGGCGTGGTAGGGTGAAGGCCGATGAAGGCGGCGACGCTCGGCATCGGCGCCCGGCAGGTCGGCGAAGGCCAGCCCTGCCTCGTGATCGCCCACGTCGGCACCGCGCACGGCGGCAAGCCAGAGTTGGCCCGGCGCCTGATCGACGCCGCGTTCCAGGCGGGCGCCGACGCGATCGCCTTCCCCGTCTTCCGCGCGAGCGAGCTGGTCGCGCGCCGGCACCCGGAGCGCCGCGAGCTGGAGGCGGCGGAGCTCTCGCCGCGCGAGTGGAAGGCCGTGCTGGAAGCCGCCAAGGCCTCGGGCTTGCTGGTGGTGGCCGAGGCGTTCGACACCGCCTCGCGCGACCTCGCGGCCGAAGCGGGGGTCGACGCGTTCCAAACGCACCCGCTCGACCTCGACCACCCCGACCTCGTGCGCGCGCTCGCGGCGGGGGGGCGGCCGCTGCTGCTGGGCGCCGCGAGCGACGAGGACGCCCAGGTAGGCGCGGCGCTCGAGCAGTGCGGGGCGGGAGCCGCGCTGCTCTTGTGTCCGCTCACGGCTCCCGCGGCGCCCGAGGAGCTGCGGCTCTCCGAGCTCGCCGCGCGGCGCGAGCGCTACCGAGTGCCGGTGGGCCTGTTCGACACGACCGACGGCGCTTCGGCCTTCGCGCTCGTGGCTCCGGCCCTGGCGGCGGCCCACGGCGCGGCACTCGTCGAGAAGCGGCTCGTGGTCGACCGCGCGCGCAAGGGCAAGGGCGCCGCGGCGGCGCTCGCGCCGGAGGAGTTCTACCGGATGGTCGAGCTCTTGCGCCAGGCCGAGCGCGCCAAGGGCGACGCCTTCGCGCCGGCCGCGCGGCGCGGCGCCACGGCGCGCGGCCGCTCGATCGTGGCGGCGTCGCTGATCGGGCGCGGCGACGTGCTGACCGCGGAGCGGCTGCTGTTCAAGCGCACCGACGAACGCTTCGAGCGCGGGCTGTCGCCCGCCGAGGCCCATCGCGTGATCGGGCGGCGCGCGGCGCGCCCGATCCAGGCGGACGAGACGATCAAGGAGGACATGCTCGAATGAAGGCGCTCATCACCGGCGGCGCCGGTTTCGTGGGAAGCCACCTGTGCGAGGCGCTGCTCGAGCGCGGCGACGAGGTGCACGTCGTCGACAACCTCTCGACGGGTGCCATCGACAACGTCGCCCACCTGAAGCCGCACAAGGGCTTCCGCTACACGATCGACAGCGTGCTCAACGAGCCGGTGCTGGCGGAGCTCGTCGACCCCGCCGACGTCGTCTTCCACCTGGCCGCCGCGGTGGGCGTGCGCCTGATCGTCGAGAGCCCGGTCAACACGATCGAGACCAACGTCCACGGCACCGAGATGGTGCTGAAGCTCGCGAACAAGAAGCGCAAGAAGGTGATCATCACCTCGACCTCCGAGGTCTACGGCAAGGCCAACTCGGTGCCCTTCCGCGAGGACGGCGACCTGGTGATGGGGCCCACCTCCAAGGGCCGCTGGAGCTATGCCTGCAGCAAGGCGATCGACGAGTTCCTGGCGCTCGCGTACCACAAGGAGAAGCGCCTGCCGGTGGTGGTGGTCCGGCTCTTCAACACCGTCGGCCCGCGCCAGTCCGGCCGCTACGGCATGGTGATCCCCAACTTCGTGAAGCAGGGCCTGCTCGGCAACCCGATCACGGTCTTCGGCGACGGCAACCAGACGCGCTGCTTCACGTACGTGAGCGACGTGGTCTCGCAGCTCGTGGCCCTCGCGGTCGACGAGCGCGCGGTGGGCCACGTGTTCAACGTCGGCAACGACCGCGAGGAGATCTCGATGCTCGAGCTGGCGCGGCGCGTCAAGGAGCGCACCGGCGACCGCAGCGCGATCGAGCTGGTGCCGTACGACCGCGCCTACGAGGAGGGCTTCGAGGACATGCACCGGCGCGTGCCCGATCTCTCCAAGCTGCGCAGCCTCACCGGCTACGAGCCGAAGGTCGGGCTCGACGAGATCCTGGAGCGCGTCACCGACTACTTCACCTCCGACGCCACGCGGCTGTGAAGCCGGCGGAGTACCGCCGGATGTTCGAGGCGGAGGAGAGGCAGTGGTGGTACGCCGGCCAGCGCGCGGTGGCGGCGGCGCTCCTCGAGCCCTGGGCCGCGGGCCGCAGCGGCCTGCGCCTGCTCGACGCCGGCTGCGGCACCGGCTTCAACCTGGTGGCGCTCGCGAGCCTGGGCCGCGCCGTGGGCATCGACCTTTCGGAAGACGCGATCCGCTTCTGCCGCGAGCGCGGCGTGCGCGCAGCGCGCGCCAGCCTGCTGGCGCTGCCGTTTGCAGAGGCGCGCTTCGACGTGGTGACGTCCTTCGACGTCGTCTACCACGACTGGGTCTCCGACGACCGCGCGGCCGTCGCCGAGATGGCGCGCGTGCTGCGCCCGGGCGGCGTCCTGCTCGTGCGCGTGCCCGCGCTCGAGGCGCTGCGCGGCGCGCACGACGCCGAGGTGCTGACGCGCCGCCGCTACACGAAGGCAGAGCTCGCGAAGCTGCTCGAGAGCGCCGGCCTTCGGCTGCTGCGCGCCACGTACTGCAACTCGCTCTTGCTTCCGTTGCTTTTCGCGCGGCGCACCCTCGACCGCGCCCTCTCGCGCGAAGGCTCGGACGTCGGTTTCCTGCCCGCGCCGCTCGAGCGGCTGTTCGGCTTCGTCATGAGCGTCGAGGCGTGGCTCGTCCGGCGGGGCTTCAACCTCCCACTCGGAGCCAGCGTCCTGGGGATGGGCATCAAGAACTGACTCGAGCGAAGCCCGATTCACTCGGGCTGAGCGAGGGGGGGTACGGGGGGTGCGACGCAGCGCCCCCCGTCTTCAGCGACGGCCAATGAGCGCGTAGTCGAGTGGGGCGAACAAGAGCGCGTTCAGGCGCGCGACGTTCTCGTTGAGCGCCTTCACCACGGGCGGCGGCAGGCCGCCCGTGGGCACGAGGTGCAGCTTCACGTCGTCCGGCACCGGCGAGCGCAGCTCGACTCGCACCTCGGAGAAGCCGGCGGCGGCCGCCATGAA
This sequence comes from Vicinamibacteria bacterium, assembly GCA_036559805.1. GTDB lineage: Bacteria > Acidobacteriota > Vicinamibacteria > Fen-336 > Fen-336 > DATBSL01. The sequence continues at coordinate 2,493 of DATBSL010000356.1, read as the reverse complement.
GCGCAGCGTCTCGGGGTGCAGCGGCCGCTCGTGGGTGAGGTCGCGGATGTAGACGTCGAAGAAGCCGAGCGCCGAAGCGACGTTGACCGTCTCGAGCACCAGCAGGCCGTCCGGCGCGAGCGCGCGGTGCGCCGCGGCGAGCAGGCCCTGAAGCGCCGGCGGCGCCAGGTGCTCGGCGACCTGCGCGGCGAACACCGCGCCGAGGCGCCCCGGCTCCTGCTGCTCGAGGAAGGCGACGAGGTCGCCGTGCGTCACGTCGAGCCCCTTGGCCCGGCACTCCTGCGCCGCGTTCGCGTTGCCTTCCACGCCGCGCGCCTCGATCCCCGCCGCGTGCAGCAGCTCGAGGAGCTCCCCGCGCCCGCAGCCTAGGTCGACGACCGGCGCGTGCCCCTTCAGCAGCCCGACGTAGTCGGCCTGGCGCCTGCGCACCTCGTCGCGCGAGCCGCGGAAGCGATTCTCGAACGCCGTGTACGTCGAGTCGGCGGCCGAGCGCAGCGCGGCCCGCGCGGTCTCGGGCGCGGGCGCTCCGGCCGCGAGCCCCTCGCGCAGCGCGCGCAGCTCCTCCGAGAGCGCTTCCACGCGGTCCCGGAGCGCGAGCAGACCCGAGAGCCGCTCGCCCATCGCGTCGATGCGCCGGCCGAAGGCCTCGAGCACCTGGCTCGTCTCGCTCGGTGTGCGCGCGACGCGCATGTCGTCGCGGGCGTCGACCACCGGCTCGACGCGCTGGGCGTAGCGCACGATCGCCTCGGAGAGCTCGCGGAGGCGGGCTTGGTAGCGCGAGGCGTGCTCGAGCTGCGCGTTCAGCAGCCGCACCAGCACCGCGTTGAAGCGCGCCTGGTGCTCGACGGCGGGCAAGAGCGCGCTCCACGCGCGCCGCTCGAGCGCGCCCCCGAGGCCGCCGCCGTCCCTGGCCTCGGGCGGCGCGTGGAGCTGGTTGAGCTGCTGCAGCAGCTCGCGCACCTCGGGTCCGGTCTCGTCCGGGAGCGGTGCTTGCGCCATGCGGTCGAGCTCGGCGAGCGCCTGCGCGTAGGAGGCTTCTTCGTCCTCGAGCCGGAGACGAAGCGCCTCGAGCTCGGCGATGAGCTTCGCGTCGGCCACGGCGGATTGTAGAATGCGAAGCTCCGGGATGCACACGCGTGGCTGAGAGGGACGAGAGCGCTGCTCGCGACGCGCTTCCGGCGCCGCCGGACCCGGCGGCGGTCAACGCGTCGTGGCCGGCCGCGGCCGCGCCCGGCTCGGGTCCCGGCGGCTGGCTCAGCCGGCTGTTGCTCCGGTTCCTGGCACCGCAGCTCGAAGCGCAGCGCGCGTTCAACGCCGACCAGGTGCGCCTCGACAACGCGCTCCTGCGCCACCTGGACGAGCGCCTCGCGGCCACGCACCGCCACTACGATCGCCTCCTGGGCGACGCGAGCCAAAGGCTCGACGAGGTGGACGAGCGCCACGCGCAGCTTTCGCGAGAGCTGGTCGCCCACGTCCACGACCTGGCGCGCCGGATCGACCTCGTGCTGGCCGAGGCCGAGCGCGGCCGGCCCGCGCTCGAGCACGCGGTCGCCGAGCTGCGCGCGCGCGTCGCTCGCCTCGAGGACGCCCTGCGGCCGCACGCGAAATGAAGTCCGTCCTCGTGTGCGCCGCGCAGGCGCCCTTCGTCGCCGGAGGCGCCGAGATTCACGTGCGCGAGCTCGTGAAGAGCCTCGCGGCGCGCGGCTTCCGCGTGGACGTCGTGAGCCTGCCGTTTCACGCACACCCGCCCTCCGAGGTCGCGCGCCAGGCGCTCGCCTGGCGGCTGCTGGAGCTGCGGCACGTCACGGGCGAGTCGGTCGACCTCGTGATCCCGACGAAGTTCCCGAGCTACCTGGTGCGGCACCACCGCAAGGTTGCCTGGGTGTTCCACCAGTACCGCGAGGCCTACGACCTGCTCGGCACCGAGCTGAGCCCGCTCGGCGCCGGCCCCGAGGACCAGGAGGTCGTCGAGACGATCCGGGCGATGGACCGGGCCGCTCTCGGCGAGTGCCGGACGATCTTCACGAACTCGCGAAACGTCGCCGACCGCCTGGCGCGCTTCAACGGCCTCGCCGCGACGGCGCTCTACCCGCCCCCGCAGCAGCTCGGCCGCTACCGCTGCGATTCGTACTCACCGTTCTTGTTCTCGGCAGGCCGGCTCGACCGCACCAAGCGCCTGGAGCTGGTGCTGCGGGCGCTCGCGCACGCCGGGAAAGACGTGCGTCTCAAGCTCACGGGCGAGGGCCCGCTGCGGCGTGACCTCGAACGCCTCGCCGCAGGGCTGGGCGTCAGCGAGCGCGTCGACTTCCTGGGCTTCGTGACGGAGCAGGAGCTCGTCGAGCTCTACGCCAGCTGCCGCGGCGTCGTGTACGCGCCCTACGACGAGGACTACGGCTACGTGACGGTCGAGGCGTTCCTGTCGCGCAAGCCCGTCGTGACGGCGAGCGACTCGGGCGGGCCGCTCGAGTTCGTGGAGGACGGCGTGAGCGGCCT
>DATBSL010000355.1:0-9555 GCA_036559805.1 Vicinamibacteria bacterium | reverse complement strand
CCCGGAGCCGACTGCGGGTGACAAGGTGGTGCCGCACGGATCGTTGTTCAGCGGCGCGTGGGAGGAGATCGAGGCGCACTGGCCGAAGTGAAGGGCGTCTGAACAAAGGCCGGTGACAGCGCCGCGGTCGCGTCGCGACTGGAGTCTAACTCCGCCTGATGTCGAGCGCCCGGATGCGTTTGTGCAGGCTGGTGCGTTCGGTCCCAAGCAGCCGCGCCGCGCCGGCGACATTCCAGCCGGCCTGGTCCAGTGCCTGGCGAATGCGATCGCGCTCGGCCGCGTCACGCACGTCCTGGAGCCCGTTCCCGGATCGCGGCGACGGCGACTCCCGGATCTCGAGCGGAATCGATGCCGCCGTGATGCGGTCGCTGGTGGTCAGGATCGCCATGCGCTCGACGATGTTGCGCAGCTCGCGCACGTTGCCCGGCCAGTGGTAGGCCGCGAGCCGGGCGAGCGTCGCGGGCTCGATGTCGGGCGCGGGCCTGCCGAGGCGCGCCGCGATCTGCGCGGCGAAGTGGCGGGCGAGGAGCGGGATGTCCTCGCGGCGCTCGCGCAGCGCCGCCACCTGGATCCTCACGACGTTCAGCCGGTAGAACAGGTCGGTGCGGAAGCGGCCGGCCTGCACCTCGGCCTCGAGGTCGCTGTTCGTGGACGCGATCACGCGCACGTCGACGCGCGTCGCCTGCTGGTCGCCCAGCCGCTCGAACTCCCCGTCCTGGATCGCGCGCAGCAGCTTGGCCTGCCCCTGCAGCGGCATCGCGCCCACCTCGTCGAGCAGGAGCGTGCCGCGATCGGCGAGCTGGAAGCGGCCGTCGCGATCGGCGGACGCGCCGGTGAACGAGCCCTTGCGGTGGCCGAAGAACTCGCTCTCCCAGATCTCGAGCGGCACCGCCGCGCAATTGACCTTGACGAAGGGGGCCGCCGCGCGGGCGGAGAGCGCGTGGAGGCGACGGGCCAGCAGCTCCTTGCCCGTGCCCGACTCGCCGGTGATGAGCACGACCGCGTCCACGGGCGCCGCCGCCTCGACCATCGCCAGCGCCTGCCGCCACGCGGCTCCCTCGCCGATCAAAGCGCTGCGCTCGTCCGCGACGGCGCTGCGCAGGTAGCGCACCTCGCGCCGCAGCGCGCGGCCTTCGAGCGCCCGTTCGAGCGCGAGCTCGAGCGCGTCGGGCTCGACGGGCTTCAGGACGTAGTCGCTGGCGCCCGCCTTGAGGCACTCGACCGCGGAGGCCACGGTGCCGTGTCCGGTCAGGATCAGCACCGGGACGTCAGGGGACGTCGTTTTCATGTGGCGCACGAGGTCGAGGCCGCCCTCGCCGGGCATACGCAGGTCCGAGAGGACCACGTCAACGGGCGCCCGCCCCAGCAGCTCGAGCGCGTCCTTCACCGAGGCGGCGGCGCTCGCGTCGAAGCCGCGCGCGCGCAGGATCTCGACGAGCGAGTCGCGGACGTAGGTCTCGTCCTCGACGACCAGCACCCGCCCGCGCGATCCCCGACCGTTCATGCCCCACCTTCGTGCGCCGGAAGCCGCATCCGGAACACGGCGCCGCCGCCCGGCCGCGCCGACACCGTGAGCTCGCCTCCGTGCTGCGCGACGATCGTATGACAGATCGAGAGCCCGAGCCCCGTCGAGTCCTTGGTCGAGAAGAACGGCTCGAAGACGCGCTCGCGGTCGGCCTCTGCGACGCCCGGGCCGCGGTCCTGGAACTCGACGACGGCTCTCGGCCCGTCGCGCCGCGTCACCACGCGCACTTCCCCGCCCGCGGGCTGGGCTTCGCAGCCGTTCACGATCAGGTTCGTCGCCACCTGCCCGAGCATGACCGGGCTGCCCTGCACCACGAGCGGCTCCGCGGCGAGCTCGAGTGCTATCTCGACGTGGGCGAACTCGCGGCGGGAGCGCACGAAGTCGCAGGTCTCGCGCAGCACGCCGTTGACGTCGAGCGGCGTCATCGGCGCCTTGGCGGGGTCGGCGTGCGCCAGGACGCCGCGAACGATGCCCGCCGCGCGCTCGAGGCCCTGCTTCACGGCCGCGAGGTGGCGCGAGGCCGCCTCGGAGTCTCCGCGGGCCGTGGCGTCGCGCGCGAGCGAGAGGTAGTTGGACATGCCCTCGAGCGGGTTGTTGATCTCGTGGGCGATGCCGGCGGCGAGCCGCCCGACGGTGGTGAGCCGCTCGGCGTGGAACAGGCGGCGCTCCAGCTCGCGCACGTGCGCCGCCTCGGCGGCGCGCGCCTCGAGGCCGGCGCGCGTTCGCGCCTGCTGCACGGCGAACCCGCCGAGCAACAGCGCGAGCGCCATGACCGCGAGGTTGAGCGCGAACGTCGTGCGATAACGCGAGAGAATCGGCTGGTCGGGGCCGGGCGCGCGCCGGCAGGCGAGCACGAGCGGCCCATGCGCCGCCCAGCCTTCGACGCCCACTGCTGCACGGCTCTGCTCCTCTCCCACTCCCGCCGGCCGCGGTCCGCGCGGAAAGCGGCCGAGCGTGGCGCCTGCGGCGTCGGCGAGCTCGCAGGCCGGGGCCGTCGAGCCCGCCGCTTCGCCGGGATCGAGCAGCGACACGGCCTCGACCTCGGTCTCGATCGAGACGCTGCCGGCCGGGGGCGGCTCCGCCTCCCCCTGCGGCAGCCGCGCGACGAGACGCGGGCGGCGCGGGTCGATCGCCGCTCCCTCCTCGCCGGTGGGGCTCGCCGAGACCCACAGCACCGGCACTCCGCCGCGCCGGCCGACGTGCACCAGCGGCCGGCCGTCGGCCGCGCCGATGCGGATCCTCACGACCTCGGGATGACCGCGCAGGAAGATGAGCAGCGCGCTCTCCGCGGCCTGGCGGGTGAGCGACGAGCCGTCGCCGCCCGCGTCGCCGAGCCGCGCGATTGCCGGCGAGCCGCCGAGGAACGCGAGGTCGGCGCGCACCTCGGACAGGCGCCGTTCCAGGCGCGAGGCGCGCGCGGCCGTGTCCAGCTCGAAGGCGCGCCGCGCCTCGTCGCGCGCCCCCTGCCGCGCGACCTGGATGCCGACGAGGCCGGCGATGTTGACAGCGGCCACGGCCAGGAGCGCGATCAGCGTCAGCCAGCCGGGGCTCGCGCGCAGCACGCGCGCGGTGGACGCGCGGCTGCTCAGTACGGACACCGGCCGGAGCGGTCCTCGCAGATCCCGCTGTTGCACGACAGGCCCGCCTGGCACGGCGTGTTGTTGCGGACGTCGCAGGGCGCGCCGATCGGCACCCCGGCCGGCGTCGTGCCGCACGACGCGCCCGAGAGCACGTTGCCCTCGCAGAAGCACGGCTCGTTGGGTGCGCCGGTGATGCAGGTGCGCGGCGAGCAGGTGACGACTCCGCCCTCGGAGCTGCCCTTGCCGAGCTCGTTCGCCCCGTAGAGCAGGCCGAGGCCGACGACGTTCGCGCCGATGATCCCGAGGACGTGGCCGGCCTGCTTGCCGGCGCTCGTCGGCGGAGCCGCGGGTGCTTTGCCGCTCGCGCCTGCGGCAAGGACGCGGCGCAGCCGCACCTCGCCGCTCAGGCGCGCGATCGGGCGGCGGCCGCCCGGCGCCGTGAAGCCCTCGGCCAGCGGCTCCTCCGCGCCGCCCTGGCGCCACGCCAGCAAGCCCTGCAACGACGCTCCGTTCTCGCGCAGCGACAACGTCCACTCGTTGCCGCCGGAATCGGTGAACGAGAGCGACTGGCCCACGAGCACGAACTCGGGGATCGCGTAGCGCTTGCGCAGTGGCGGGCATGCGCCCCCCGCGGGCGCCGGCATGTCGATGGCGATCGAGCCGGCGATCGAGGACCCGGCGCCGATCTCCAGGTGCACGCCCGGCGTCTCGGGGTCCCCATCGTAGCGGCACGAACTGCCCGCGTCCTCGTTGGTGAGGACGGCCGAGCCCTCGAAGCTGCCGACGAAGATCTTCCTTGGCGGCGGCTGCGGGGCCCGCTGCGGCGGCACGTCCTGCGGCGCGAGTGGAGCGGGCAGCGCGAGGCTCAGGGCGACGAGGCACGCGGCGGGATGGCGGAGGCGCATGCTCGGGACGGGCGCGGATGCTACCACGCGAGCCGGGCCTTGGCGGCGTCGATGCGGGCGTTGTTCTCCTCGAGCGACAGCGCCTGGTCGCGGCCTTCCGGGGGATACACGTGGCCGCGATACACCGGGTACGCCTCGGTGCGCAGGTGCGCGGGCATGTGGTGGCCGCGCCGCGTGGCGCGCTCGTGGCGCAGCGCGCTCACGTCCACCGGTGCCGTGACGATGCGCTCGCCCGGTCCCGGCGAGGCCTGCGCCAGGATCCGGCCGTCGAAGTCGACCACCATGCTGCCGCCGGGCCACGAGTAGGGCGGGTAGTGGCGGAGCTGCGCCCCCTGGTTCGCGGCCACCACGAACGCCACGTTCTCGAGCGCGCGGCAGCGGTTGACGAGCGTCCACCAGTCCATCGGCTCGGTCGCGCCCCACGGGTCCATGTAGGCGGAGACGCGGATCAGCACCTCGGCCCCGTTCATCGCGAGCTGGCGCAGCGCCTCGGGGAACAGCCAGTCGTAGCAGATCGCGCAGCCGAGCCGGCCGATCTCGGTGTCGGCCACCGGGAAGAGCGGCTCGTCGTAGCCCGGCACGTCATGCGGGCTCGCGTGGACCTCGTACGGGATCCACGGATTCACCTTGCGGTACTTGTACAGGATCCCCGACGGGCCGACGAGGCAGGTGGTGTTGAAGAGCACGCCCGGCCAGCGCGGATCGCTCTCGATCATCGTCCCGCTCTGCACGTAGATCCCGTGCTGCTTCGCCCGAGCGTGCAGGCGGTCGGTGTGCTCGTTGGGCACCTCGACGGCGAGCTTCTCCTTGAGCTCGGCGACCGTCGGAAAGACCGGCGCCGCATGCGCGAACTCGGGAAACACCACGAGCCTCACGGGCAGAAACGGCGCCGCGCCAGCCAGGGCCTGGTCGATCATCGCCAGCATGCGATCGGTGTTCGCGCGCATGTCTGTACGGGCAAGTGGGTTCTTGAAGTCGGTCTGACAAGCAGCAGCGGAATAACGGATCACATCGGCCCCCATAGGGGGGCCTGGGGGGACGAAGTCCCCCCAGAGTAAGAAAGGAGGCCACAAACCTGGCCGTTCGCACCCCTAGAACCATCCCCGTTGAGGAGATGACGGGCGGTCATTTCGCACTCCCGGCAAAGAACTCGATCGGCCTCACCGGCCTCACCACGACGCGAGTCTGCGACGCCGCCGTTTCCTCGAACGCACGCCGCACCGCGGGCGGGACGTCCGTGTCCGCGTACGGGTAGCTCTTCATCGCGTGGAACGGCAGCGGCAGGACCGCGTCCGGGCTCGCGGAGTTGATGTCCATCTCCTTGCTGAAGCCGTCGCCATGGAGCAGGAACGTGCGCGCGAAGCCGCGGCGCGGGGGCGGGAGCGATCGGGCGTCGAAGCTCAGCGACACGACGTCGCCCGGCTTCGAGACCACGAAGCGGTCGTCGGTCGCGGCGACCAGGCGATGCACGTCGCCCGCGCGCGTGTAGCGACCCGGCAGCGTCTTCCAGGGCGAGAGCCACGAGGCGCGAGCGAAGTCGAAGACCCAGGGCTCGCGGCCGTCGGGGCTCGCCTCGGCCGAGAAGCCGCGCTCGTCGAGCCGGGCGCGCGACGGCTCGAGGGCCGCGGGCTCGAGGGCGACGTCGGTGACCGGCGCGGCCGCCGCGACTTCGTCCCAGAGCACGCGCATGGATGTGACCAGCCTGACGCGCCGGCTCGGACCCAGCTGGCCGGCGACGTCGACGACTATGGTCTGCGGCCGGCCGACCGGCACGCCGACCTGCTCGACCACCGTCGTCCAGCTCCCGTCGGCGCGCTCGACCTCGAGCCGCGGCGGAACCAGCCGGAGGCCCGCCTGATGCGCCGCCACGTTGTCGCTCGAGAAGGCGTAGTCGGTCCAGCCGGTGAGCAAAAGCCGCGTGTGCGTCGCCGGCAAGCCCGAAAGGTCGAGCGTCAGCCCGTGCGGCTTCGCGTAACCTCGGATGCGCTCGTTCGGCAGCCCGTCGGCGAACACGCGGTCCACCCGGCGCAGGCGCTCCGTGACGTCGCGGCCCTCGTGGTCGATCGCGTGCGGCGTGAGCGGATCACGAGCCGCCACGATCCGGTCGCGCTTCGGCGGGCTCGTCATGCCCTCGTCGGGAAAGACGAGCACGTCCTCGGGATGGTCGATCGCCAGCAGCCGCAGGCGGTCGAGGTACAGCACTTCCTCGAGCTCGTTGGTCACGCGCAGCTCGTAGCGGCCCTCGCGCGGGACGAGGCGGCCGGGGGCGATCCGCACGTACTCGACCGGGTCCGGGTGGCTATAAACCCCCGGCGCGAGCTGGTAGCCCATCTCGCCGCCGCCGAGGAAGTCGGTCACGAAGTCGAAGCGGGCGCCGTTCCAGACATAGAGGTACGGACACGAGGACGGCTTGCGGTCGAGCTCGACGAGTTCCATGCGGCCCTTGCTCGCGCCCGGCTCGACGACTTCCGTCTGCACGATGCCCGAGACCCAGATGACGCGCACCGCGTCGGGCGCCTGGCGCGCGCCGAGGCCGAAGGCGACCTCGGCGGGCGCGGCCATAGGCACGGCGGCGCTCGTCTCGAGCTTCTGGCGCAGGCTGCCGGCGCGGATCTCGACCTTGGCGCCGACGCCGTCGCGGTTCGACACCCGGCCGCGCAGCCGCAGCGCGAACGACCGGTTGGCGCTGCCGCCGCGGTTCTCCAGCACGCGCACGCGGCCGGGCGTCGCGATCACGGCGTCGGCGTCGCCGTCCGCGTCGAGGTCGGCGAGCCCGAGCGCAGCGCCCGCGAGCGGCAGGCTGCCGAGCGTGCCGGGAAACGCGGTCGCGCTCACGTCGCTCCAGCTCGCGCCGAGGTTGCGCAGGAGGCGCGGTCCCTTCGCGGTGAGCACGAAGGCGTCGAGCAGGCCGTCGTTGTCGTAGTCGACGAGCTGCGCCGCGACGGCGGCGGCGGCCGCGGGAAGCGCCGCGACGACGAAGCGGCCGCGGCCGTCGCTCGTCGCGACGTTGGACGCGGCATCGCCACCGAGCAGGAAGTCCTCGTAGCCGTCCTTGTTCACGTCGCCTTTCGCGGCGCAGGCGTGAGGTCCCGGTACGTCGGCGAGCCCGAGCTCGCCCGCGACGTCGCGGAAGCTGCCGTCGCGCATGTTGCGGAAGAGCCGGACGCGGTCGCGCGCGAGCGCGAACACGTCGACGTCGCGGCGGTTGTCGAAGTCGGTCGGGACGAGGGCGAGCGCGGGGAACGCCGCGTCGAGGCCGGAGCCCTTCGTGGCGTCCGCGAAGGTACCGTCGCCGTTGTTGCGGAGCAGGACGCCCCCGGCCAGGGCGTCGAGGTCGCCGTCGTGGTCCACGTCCAGGAGGGCCGCCGTGGGCGCGGGCGGCTGGCTCGAGGCGACCGGGGCGCCCACGCCCGCGAGGCCTGCGGCGCTCGTCCGGTCCTCGAAGCGGCCGCCGCCCAGGTTCCGGAAGAGCGAGAGGCCTCTCGCATGCATCACGAGCAGGTCGACTTTTTCGTCGTTGTCGTAGTCCGCCGCCACGGCCGCGAGCGCGTCCTTCACCGCGACGCCGGCGCTGTCGCTCACGTCGGCCAGGCCGCCGGGAGCGCTCTTGAGCACGCGCAGCGGGCCCGCGCCCGCCACCACCAGCTCCAGCCCGCCGTCGCCGTCGAGGTCGGCGAGCACCAGCGCCGCTCGGCCGGCCGTGGGCTCCGCGGCTCCCGCGGGCCACTCCCGCTGCAGCACGAAGCTCACGGCGGGCGGTTTCGGGTCCACGGCCTCCGGCTCGGCGCCCGTCGAGGCGAGCGCCTCGGCGTAGCGGCCCTGCTCGAGGTAATTCGAGCTGAGCGCCGTCTTGTAGGGGCTGTCGCGAAGCACCTGGAACCGGGCCATCGCGACCTGGCCCTCGTCCCGCCGGTCGGCGCGGTTGAGCGCGACGGCGAGGTTGTAGGCCGCGCTCACGTTGTAGGGCTCGGCCGCGAGCGCGACACGGAAGGCGGCGATCGCCTCGTCGAAGCGCCGGAGCTGCAGGTGGACCTGGCCCAGCGTGACGTTCGCGCCCAGGTCGCCCGGATCCACCGCCAGGACCTTCTGCAGGTGCGGCACGGCCTCCTCGGCCTGTCCCTCGCTGCGCGCCACGAGCGCGAGCAGGTAGTGCGGGTGCGGCGCGGCGGGCGCGGACTGGAGCGCCTTCTCGGCCGCCGCCTTGGCGGCCGGGATGTCCGGCACGTAGAAGTGCGCGATCGCGAGGTTGACCTGCGCGGGCAGGAGCGCCGGGTCGGCCTCGAGCGCGCGCCCGAAGGCGCCTATGGCTTCGGCGAAGCGGAACTGCTCGAGGAGGGCCACGCCCAGGTTGTTCTCGCGCCAGGCCGCCTCGCGCGAAGCGCCCGGCGCCCCGCCCGAGGCCTGCGTCCGCTGCAGCGCCGAGCCCGACGCGAGCACGAGCGCCAGAGCGACGACGAGCGTCGACACACGCTGCGGCATCAGCCGATTGTCGTCCGGCGCGCCGCGCTGACTCAAGCGACGGCTACTTGCGGCGCTGGCCCGGCTTCGGCTCGTCCGCGCGCGGGTGGCCCTCGGCCATCTGCTGCAGCTCGGCGCGGCGGCCGCGCACGAACTCCAGGAACGCGCGCGTCGCGGCAGGCTGGAAGCGCGCCAGCGAGATGACCGCCACCGTGCGGCGCAGCCTGTGGCCTTCGATGCGCAGCTTCGCGAGCCAGCCCCACGCCACCTCGTCGCGCACCGCCCATGCCGGCAGCAGCGACACGCCGATGCCACGCTCGACCATCAGCTTGATGAAGGACGTGTCGTTCGACTCGAGCGCGAGCGACGGCTCGATCCCGACCTTGTTGAAGAACTGGTCGGTGGCGCGCCGGATCGACCCGCCGCGCTCGAACAGGATGAGCCGCTCGCGCCGCAGGTCGTCGACCGGGGCCTCGTCGCTGCCGGCGAGCCTGTGGCCGTGGCCGACTGCGAGCACCAGCTCGTCCTCGAACAGGTTCTCGATCTTGAGCGCCGGCGAGTAGACAGGCAGCGACGCAAAGCCCACGTCGGCGGCGCCGTTCAGGATGTCGGCGATGGTCTCGTCAGTGCTCGAGGTGGTGCGGAACGAGACGTCCACGCGCGGCTGCGCCTTCATGAAGGCCTCGAAGAGAGGCGCGAACAGGTGCACGATCGCCTGCGTCGCCGCCGCGGCGCGGACGCGGCCGGCGGGAGAATGGGTCCCGCCGCTCACGCGCTCCTTCAGCGCCTCGGCCTCGTCGAGCAGCCGCACCGCGTGCTCGAGCGAGGCCTGGCCGGCGGACGACAGCTTCACGCCGCGCTTGGCCCGGATGAAGAGCGGCTCGCCGAGCTCGGTCTCGAGCGACTTGATCTGGTGGCTGACGGCCGACTGCGTCAGTCCCAGCCGCTCCGCGGCGCGCGTGAAGTTGAGCGTCTCCGCGACGACCCGGAAGGTCCGGAGTTGCGAGAGCTCCATCGGCATCCTCCCGCCTCAAACCATGAGGGAACGTCATGAATCATAGCAGAGAGATCTAGGCAATCGTTTGCT
>DATBSL010000354.1:0-6342 GCA_036559805.1 Vicinamibacteria bacterium | reverse complement strand
CCCCACGCACCTGCGCGGCACGGGCGAGGCCTTCGCCGCGAACGTCGGTGGGCGCATGATCGGCACCTCGGCCGCAATCGTGACCACGACACTCGCGGGAACGCTGCCGGGGCCCAACCCGGCCCACAAGCTCGCGTGGGCCGCCGCGATCGTGGGGCTGCTGGTCTACGTCGTGGGCTTTATCGCCAGCTTCTGGCTCCCCGAGCCGAAGCAGCAGGAGCTGCCGGATTAAGCACGGCATGCCGCACACTGCCAAGCGGGCCTTCGTCGCCGCTTCTTTCTGTCTCGCCCTCGCGATGCTCGCGAGCGCCCAGCCGCCGACCATCGACGCCGGAGCGACCGTCCGCGCCGTCGGCGCCGAGTACCTCGAATGGGCCAGCGAGGAAAGCCCGTTCCTGCGCCTCAAGCAGGGGCTGCCGATCGACCGCCTGCCGGACGTGTCGGCCGCGAGCGCCGAACGCCGCGCCGGGGGAGCGCAGGCGCTTCTCGCGCGGCTCGAGGCCGTCCGCGCCGGCGAGCTGCAGGGAGAGGATCGCCTGTCCTACGAGCTGCTGAAGCGCCGACTCGGCTTCGACGTGGCCGCGCCGCGCGACCACTGGCTCGGCTTCGCGGTCACGCCGTACGCCTCCCCGCTCGGCCCGGTTCACCAGGTGTTCCGCGCGCTTCCGCTGCGCACTCCGGCCGACACCGGCCGCTACCTGGCGCTGCTGCGTCAGTACCCTGGCTTCGTGGCGTCGCTCGCGGAGCGGCTTCGCGGCCAGGCCGAGCGAAGCATCCTGGTGCCGAAGGACGAGCTGCCGGTCGTGACCGCGTATCTCCAGGGCGCGCTCGCGACGGGCGCGTCCTCGCCGTTCTCCCTTGACGCCGCGCGGATCGCGACCCTCGCACCGGAGCCTTTGGCCGCGTTCGAGCGTTCGCGCGAGGAAGGAGCCGCCGCGGCTCGCCAGGCGCTCACCTCGCTGCTCGCCGAGCTCCAATCGCTCGCCCCCCGCGCGCCCGAGAGCGTCGGGCTCGCGCAGTATCCCGGCGGGCGCGCCGCGTACGAGTCGCTCGTCAGGCGCCACACGACTCTCGAGGTCACGCCCGAGGAGGTGCACCGAATCGGGCTCGAGGAGGTCGCGCGCATCGAGTCGCGGATGGCCGAGGTGCGGCGCAGCCTCGCGTGGAGCGGAACGGCCGCGGAGTTCCGGGAGCGCCTGCGGCGCGACCCGCGCTTCCGCGCGAAAACGCCGGACGAGGTCGGCAGCCGGCTGATGGCCTACGACGCGCGAATCCGGCCGCGGCTCGACGCCTTCTTCGCCGTGTGCCCGAAGGCCGACTACGGCGTGAAGCGCCTCGACCCGGAGCGGGAGCCGGCCCTCACCTTCGGGATCTACGAGCCGCCGTCCCCCACCGAGCCCCGAGGGCTTTACCGCTACAACGGCTCGAAGCTCGAGGAGCGGTCGCTGCTCACCGCCGGACCCCTCGTCTACCACGAGCTGGCTCCGGGCCACCACTTCCAGATAGCACTCGCGGCCGAGAGCACCGAGGTGCCGGCCTTCCGCCGCGAGCTGTGGGACACCGCGTACGTCGAGGGCTGGGGCGAGTACGCGTCAGGGCTCGCCGAGGAGATGGGGATGTACGCCGACCCCTACGACCTCTACGGCCGGCTCTCGATGGACATGTTCCTGAGCGTGAGGCTCGTCGTGGACACCGGGATGAACGCGCTCGGCTGGCCTCGCGCGCGGGCTGTCGCCTTCATGCGTGATCACCTGATCGAGAGCGACACCCAGATCGAGACCGAGTCGCTGCGCTACTCGACCGACATCCCCGGCCAGGCGCTCGCCTACAAGATGGGCAGCCGCGGCCTCTGGGACATGCGGCGCAGGGCCGAGGCAGCCCTCGGCCCGCGCTTCGACCTGCGCCGCTTCCACGGCTGCGTCCTGGGCAGCGGCTCGTTGCCGCTCGCGACACTCGGGAGCAAGGTCGAGGGCTGGATCGCCAGCGAGGCCCGCTAGGGATCACGATCGCAGTCTCGGTCATGTCCAATGTTTTGGATCTGCAACCTTGGCGAGCCTCGTCTAGTACTGATCCTCGAGGCACTTTGAGCACGCACGCCATCCCCCTGCCGCTGCTGGTCGACGACACGTCGGCGCGCCTTTCCGAAGCGGAAGCCGCCTCGCGGCTGGCGGACGAGGTGCTGATCGAGCGCGTGGCGCGGCAGGACCGGGACGCGTTCACGGCCCTCTACCGGCGCTACGAGCGGCCGGTGTTCGGCGTGCTGCTGCGTCTCGGTGGGCAGCGTCAGCTCGCGGAAGAGTGGCTGCAGGAGGCGTTCACCCGCGTCTGGCTCGCGGCGGCAAGTCACGACCCCGCGCGCGGCCGCGTGAAGCCCTGGATCTACGCGATCGCGCTCAACACCGCCCGCAGCGAGCTGGCTCGCAAGCGCCACCGGACGCCACACGTATCGATCGACGGGGCCGAGCTCGACCTGCCGGACGCGAGCGCAGGCGAAAAGCACCTCGCCGCCGAGCTCGACGACGAGCGGGACCGGCGAGCGCTCGCGAGCGCGCTCGAGGAGCTGCCCGACTACATGCGCGAGGTGCTCGTGCTGCGCTGCAGCCGCGAGCTGAGCTTCGCCCAGATCGCCGAGATCACCGGATCGCCGCAGGGCACGCTCAAGTCGCGTTTCCACCGCGCCATGCTGGCACTGCGCGCGCGGCTCGCGAGGCGCGAGGCGGGCGCGCCATGAACCACCCTTCGCCCGGCGCGCTGATCGAGCTGCACTTCGACGAGGCGCCGGAGCACGAGCAGGCGGCGCTCGCCGTTCACGTGCGGGACTGCCGCGCCTGCTCCGGGTTCGTCTCGGAGCTCGGCGGCGTCGAAGCCGCGCTCGCGCGCGGCGCCTTCGAGGCTCCGCCGCGCGACGGGCTGGAGCGCGTCCTGGCGCGCGTCGCGGGCGTGCGCCGGGCTCGCGCGCGGCGGGCCGAGTGGGCGCTCGCCGCGATCCCGAGCGCGGCCGCCCTCGCGGCGGGGGCGTGGGCGACGCGAGCCGGCGGAGAGCGCCTGGCGACGCTCGGTCTCCTGCCGGCGGGAGCCTCGGGGGCCTTCTCCGCGGAGCTCCTGGGCGTCTCGCTCGCCGCTTTCGGCCTGGTCGTGCTCGGAGCGCTCGTCACGCTGGCGCTCGCGCCGGTGCTGATCCTGGAATCCAACGGGAGGTCGTGATGCAGGCTAAGAAGAAGCTCATCTATCGGCTGGCGTTCTGGGCCGGCGTCGTGCTGGTGGCGGCGGCCACGACGGCGGTGTCCGGCCTGATGCTCGAGGATTCCCGGCGAGACCAGTACGCCGAGGATCAGGAGCGCGCGAAGCAGAAGCGCATCGAGGCCTCGCGCGCCTATCTCGCGGAGCTCGCGGAGCGCGTGAAGAAGCTCCCCGCGGACGCGACGCTCGTGGGCGAGATCGAGTCGCGCTACTTCGAGGAGCAGGCGAACGGCCCGTTCTACGTGTGGGCCATGGACACGCGGGGCGAGTTCGCCTTCGGCGTCCCGCAGTCGGCGTTCCGCAAGATAAACGCGATCTACGACCGCGAGGTGACACCGCGCCTGAAGGAAGGAGTGTTCCTCGACCGGCAGACCTTCCTGATGAGCCTCGTGGACGACAGCGACGAGATCGGTCCCGAGCTCGTGTCTGACGACAAGGCCGTGCTCGCCACCGAGCTGGTCGAGCGCGGGCGGCGCTTCCGCCTCGACCGCTGGGAGCCCGAAAGCGCGTTCGTGCTCTCGGTCCCGCTCAAGGCCGAGGACGGCGCGCCGCTGGGCAGCCTGTACCTCAAGCGCGCGCCGCTGCGCGAGCCGACCCACTTCCGCGGCGACCACAGCCTCGAGCTCCTGACTGGCGTCGCCGGCGCGATCGCCGCGGGCTCACTGCTCTTTCTCTGGGTGCTGCTGCCGACCTGGGTCTACGTGGACGCGCGCGAGCGCGGGGTGCGCCGCGCGCCGCTCTTCGCGTTCCTGACCGTGATCTCCTCGCTCGTCGGCCTGGTCGTCTACCTGATCGCGCGGCCGGAGGACGCGCGCCGACTCACCTGCCCCGGCTGCGCGCGCGAGGTGAACGGGGGCGCTTTCTGCCCCCACTGTGGTCGCGACCTGGCCTCGGCCATCTGCCCGGCCTGCCGCTACCCGCTGAAGCCCGACTGGGCCTTCTGTCCGGCCTGCCGCAGCGAGATCAAGGCGCAGGCTCCCGGGACCCCGGTCCCGGAGGCCGGCTAGGTCGAGCTTTCGCGAACTCCGTCGCCGCCGCGCGCGTAGCGGCTCTCAGGAGGTTTCATGCCCGCACTCCCGCTCTCGCGAAGCGGCGGCCACGAAGGGCTCGGCCGTGCCCTGGTCGGCGCGCTCTTCGTCTCGAGCGCGCTCTTGTCGATCGTGTCCTGGTACACCACCCAGCAGGGCATGGCGCTCTACCTGTCGCCTTGGTTCTCCTTCCTCGCCTCGCTCGGGATCCAGTCGGCGCTGGTGCTGGTCGCGTGGCTGGTGGGAGTCTCGCGTGAGCGACGCGGCCTGCTCGTCGCCGTGTACGTCGTCACCGCGTGCGTCTCGGTCGCCTTCTCCTACGTGAGCCTGCACACCTGGTTCGCCGCGCGCGAGCGGCCGGCGCAGATCGAACGGCGGCTCCACGACGCGCTGCAGGCAGCTGCCGGCTCCGCCCAGGCACAGCTCACGGCGGCGATCGCGGAGGGCGAAAAGCACGTGCTGGCGCTCGACGAGATGACGGTGGCCGAGAAGGCGCACGGCTTCATCTCGCGCTCGCCGGACAGCGACCCGTGGCTCGCGCGCGTGCGCGAGGCCGTGGCCCGGGAGGCCGCGGGCTTCGGCGGCGGCTATCCCGAGGGCCGGGGCGCCGGCCTGCGCTACACCGCCTTCGACCGCCACGCCGCGCTCGCGAAGCAGTCGCTCGAGCGCCTGCGCGCCTCCGCGGCCGAGCTCGCGGCGCTCCGCGCGGGCCTGCGGCCGCTCGAGTCGAGCGAGCAGCAGCTGCGAGCCTTCCGCGCCGCGTGGGACCGGATCCCCTGGAGCGAGGTTCGCGACGCGAGCCGCGCCGAGGTGGAGGTCCCGGCCGTGCCCGCCTACGCGGACTTCGTCGACGCGACCGCCTCGGGCCAGGAGGACCTCGTGATCGCCTTCAACGAGCTGTTCGCCGCCCCGACGAGCCGCCACGTGGTCGCGTTCACGCTCGCCGCGTTCATCGACGTGATCGTGTTCCTGCTGGCGTACGCGTCCGGGCCCTTCGTCTTCGGGGCTCCCGAGTCGCGCTGGCTCGCGGCCGCCGCGGCCATCGACGGCGCCGACGGCCAGGTCTTCGCCCGCGGGCTGCTGCGCAAGGCCGAGCCGTCGCCGCAGGGCCTGCCGCGCGTCGACGAGACGCAGCTGAGCGCCGGCGAACGCCAGCTCTGCATGCTGCTGGCCGGGCACGGGCTCGCCGCCGCAGCCGACGAGGACGGCGGGAGCTATTACCTGCTGGACGCCGAGTTCCACGAGCGGCTCGTGGAATCGCTCGCTACCGGCGGGCTCGCGCTCCTGGGGGGTCTGGGGGGCAACGCCCCCCAGATCAAAGAAGGAGGCAACAGCCCCGTGGCCGTTCGTCCCCCTTCGACCTTCGCTGTCGGAGAGTAACGGAACCAGCCATCGGGGGGCTGAGCGCCCCCCGAGCCCCCGCTAACTAGTGCTCGCACCTCCCGCGAGCGGCCGCGTCGGCGGAGAGCGGCACGTAGCCGGAAACGGCGCGCTCGAAGAAGAAGGGCCGGCGCTGGCGCGCCTCCTTTCCCTGCTCGTTCATCGTCTGGCTGTCGTAGAGGCGGCCGTTGACCATCACCTGCGTGACACGGTCGGAGACGCGGATGTCCTTCAGCACGTCGCCGTCGATCACGACCAGGTCGGCGAGCTTCCCCGGCTCGAGCGAGCCGATGTCGGCGTCGAGGCCGAGATAGCGCGCGCCGTTCGCGGTCGCGGCGCGCAGCGCCTCGTGCGGCGTCATGCCGCCCTTCACCATCATCCACATCTCCCAGTGCGCGGCGAGCCCCTCGCGCTGGCCGTGCGCTCCGATGTTGACCTTGACGCCCGCGCGCGACAGCTCGGCGACCTGGCGGGCGACCGTCACCACGTTCCAGTCTTCGTCGGGCGCCGTCTCGCGGCGCACGGTGCGCGCCTCGAGCAGCGGCCGCGGCACGTAGCGCGACAGCAGCGGGTGCTTCCAGACGTCGGTGGTGGCGGTGAAGTAGTGATCGCCGTCGAGGCCGCCGTAGGCGACACCCAGCGTCGGCGTATAGCCGACGTCGGTTTGCGACCAGAGCTGCTTGACGTCGTCGTA
>DATBSL010000353.1:0-13187 GCA_036559805.1 Vicinamibacteria bacterium | reverse complement strand
CGCTCCTGCACCGTCGGCAGTCTATTGGGATCGGACCCGGCGGTCTAGCGGGCGGCGGGCTGCGCGAACTCGACGACGGCGCGGCCCGTCTCGAAGCGCACGCTCTCCGCCGTCCAGGGCAGCGGGAACGGAGCGAGCAGGTCGAAGCCTCCGGGCCGCTTCGAGGAGCGCGTGGCCTGCGCCACGATCTGCGCCAGCAGGGCCGGCGGCAAGCCGATCCCGGCGACCGTGGCTTCCGCGAGCTCGACCCGGCCCTGTCCGTTCGCCCCCGAGAGCCGCCCCCTGACCGCGACCGGTACGGTGCCGCTCAGGAACGAGAGCAGGCTGCCGGGCCCGCTCGACGGCAGCCTCGAGCGCACGGCGTCGAGGTCGAGCATCCCGTTTGCCGCGAGCGTGCCGGGCTCGAAGCGGAAGCTCAGCCCCGACACCGACGGCGGCAGCTTGGCGGCGAGGGTCAGAGCGACGTAGGAGTTGACCTGGCGCTCGCTCACCGCGATCGGCTCGCGCGATGCGGGCTTGCCGGCCGTGAGCCGCCGCTCGAGCCGCGCGACCGTTTCGGCCACGTGGTCGGCATCCTCCCAGCTCAGGCCTGGCGGCGGCTGGGGACGAGTGGCCTGAAGCAGGACCAGCGCGGCGGCCAACGGGCTCATGCTTCGATGATAACAGCGGCCGTCAGCGCTCCCGCAGCACGCGGCGCGGGTCGCGCCGCTCCGGATCGACCACCAGCGACGCCTCGGACGGCAGCACGCGCTCGAGCCTTCGCGTCGCGTCAGGCCCGCGCATGGGCTCGAGCGACGCGTCGAGCGCCGCGGCCGCGCGCCACTGCTCGTCGGCCTCGTCGGCCTGGGCCGTGCCGCGAAGCGCCCACGAGAGAGCGAGCCGGGCACGGGCGTCGCTCGGTGCGTAGCGCACGGCGTCGCGCAGCCAGAACGAGGCGGCCTCGACGTCGCCCTCGACGAAGTGGGCCCAGCCGAGGCCGAACGGCAGCTCCGCGGCGAACGGGGACTTGTCGAGCGCCTGGCGCAAAAGCGTCGAGGCCCCGTTGCGCCCCGGCAGCACGCGCAGCCGCGCCGCCGCGCGGTTGGCGAGGACACCCGGCGTCGCGTCGCGCGACGCGAGCCCGGCGTAGAGGACGTCGGCCTCTGCGTATTGCGCGAGCCCGAGCAAACACGCACCGTCGAGGAACTGGCGCTCGCGCTCGAAGACCGGGCCCGCCTGGAGCCCCGCGAGGACCTCGCGCGCCTCGGCGAAGCGGGAGGCGTCGTACAGCAGCCGCGCGAGCGCGAGCGCCGCGTCGGAGTAGCCGGGTCTGAGCGCGATCGCGCGCCGGAGCCCCTGGACCCGCGCCTCGCTGTCGCGCGCGGCGAGGCCCTCGCCCAGGGCCTGCAGGGCGGCGAAGGCAGCGCCGCCGTCCGGGGGCGGCGCCCTGCCTGCGAGCTGCCGCGTCAAGTCGGACAGGATGCGGGGGAGCTGGTCCACGGGCCCCGCGGCCACGAGCGGAGCGTGCAGCTCAGCCGCTAGCACGTCGAACGGCTGCAGGGTGAGCGCGAGCTGTCCGCCTCCCAGGTCCCACGAGCCGAAGAGCACGTAGCGCGCGGCGAACGCCTCCGCTACGCGGAGCGCCGTGGCGCGCGTGACGCTGGGTGTCGTGATCCCGAGCGCCTCGAGCGCGCGCCGCCTGTCCGACGACGGCACGGAGTCGATCCCGGCGCGCTGCAGCGAACGCGGCAGCGTCTCCTCGACCGCGGCCCCGATCCAGCCCGGCGCGCCGCGATCCGGACCCGCCGGCGGGAACACGAGGACGCGGCCGGGCGCGGCGAGCGCCGCGGCGGCCAGCAGCAGCGCGGCGCTCACGCCGAGAGCTCGATGGCTGCCGGGGGACGCACCCACGCGTGCGCGCCGAACGCCCGCTGGACGCTGAAGCCGAGCCGCTCGTAGAGCCGGTGGGCGCGCTCGTTGGACGCGGTCACCGAGAGCGTGGCGCTCGCGAGGCCCTGCCCGCGGAAGGCCTGGAGCGCGCGCGCCACGAGCGCTGCGCCGAGCCCGCTGCCCTGCGCCGCCGGGTTGACCGACACCTGGCAGACGTGGCCGTTCGCGCGCGAGAGCCGGCTCGCGATGAGGACGCCGAGCGGACCGCGCGGCCCGCACGCGAAGCGCGAGGCCTCGGCGTCGAACTGGCCGCAGCCGGAGCGGACCACGAGCGTGTCGACGAAGGCGCGGCAGGTCGACGGGGTCGCGTAGGTCATGTTGAGCGCCGCGTCGACGCTTCGTTGGTGGCTCGTGTAGATGATCTCGGCGGCCGCGGGCAGGTCCTCGCGCTTCAGCGGCCGCAGCACGATCCCGTGCGGCAGCGGCTTCGGCTCCGGAACGGGCGCGTCCAGCTCGCGCCGCATGTAATGGCGGGCGCGCGAGGCGAAGCCCTTGCTCACGAAGCGGCCGTCGGCGCCGGTCGCGGTGCAGAACAGCGTCTGGCACTCGACGCGGCCGGCCGCGTGCTCGGCGCGCGCGTCCTCGATCACCGCGTCGACCAGCTCCTCCTCGAGGCCCTGGCCGCGCATCGCACGCGTCGCGAAGATCGAGCCGACGATGACGCGCGACGGGTCGACCATGTAGTAGCTGTAGGCGACGGGCCGCGAGCCGACCGCCACCACGCGCCCCGGCAGCGTCCCGCGCTCGATGCCGCCCGAGACGGCGGCACGCACCTCGGCGAAGTCCCAGCCCAGCTCCGAGTACCAGAGCGCGGCCTCCTCGTCGAGCAGCGGACGCAGCTCGCGCGCCTGCGCCTCACGCAGGGGGCGTGCGCGCAATCCGCCTCCGCTTGCTCTCCGCCTCGAGGAAAGCCCGCAGCCGGCCCTCGTCGGCGGCCGCGAGCGCCAGGAACTCGATCCCGGCCACGAAGCTCGTCTCCCCCGCGCGGGCCTCGCCGTCGCGCGACGCTTCCGCGACTCGTCCCTTCACCCGCAACGGGCCGTCCGGCAGGCCGAGCGTGACGTCCAGCACCGCGCCCATCGCGAGCGCCGCCTCGGTCTTGACGAGGCAGCCCAGGACGCTCAGGTCGGCCACACGCCCCGCTCGCGGGGTGCGCCCTCCCACCACGGCCTCGATGTCGACGGGGGTTCGGGGGCCGCGGCGCCCGTCGCGCCCGGTGCCGGCCCCGCGTTGGGTTGCCATCCTGAAGGGGGGATTCTATAAGCCCGCTCCCCCCCCGTCGAGCCGGGCTCGCCTTGTGACGGGCGCGGGCCGAACCCTATAATTCACGGTCGGAGAGGACTTTGGCGCGCGCTCAGCCGGCTCGACGTGTCGCTGCCGCGCGGCCCCCAGCCGCCGCGGCACGGCGAAGCGCTGCTCCGGCGCGACGCCGCTCCCCGAGCTTCACGCTCGCGGGCTTTGGACGCCGCCCGCTCGCAGCGCTCGAGGCCAGGGGCCGGACCATCCGCGACCCCGTCGAGAAGCTCCGCTTCCTGCGCTACTCCCTGGAACGCTTCGAGACGCTGGACGAGCGGCTCCAGGTGCTGCCGGGCGCGCCGCTGCGTTGGGCCGCCTACCGCCTCACGGGCGTCGAGGACGTGCGGCCGCTCTTCTCGAAGAATCCCTACGGCGCCCTCGACCCGCCTCGGCGCAGCCGGCCCCCGCTGCCGCGCCGCGCGCGCCGGACCGTCAACGCGGCCGCGCTGCTGCTGATGGCGGCGGCGGGCCTGGCGCTCGCGGGCTATCCGCTCGGCCGCAGCGTCGACGTGGCGCCGCCGGCTACGGCGCTGGCCACGCCGCGCCCCGCGCCCACGGCGGCCGTCAACCTGGCGCCGGCCCGCGGCGGCGTGACGCCCGAGAGGATCTGGCTCGTCGACTCGGGGGCGGCGTTCGAGCTGTACAGCAACGGCCTGCGCATCGACACCTCGTGGGCGGTGCGCGGCGAGCCGCGCCGCTACCACGTCTTCACGGCGCAGGGCGGCATGGCGACGGAGCTCCAGGACCGGCCGATCGGCATCGTCTACCACACCTCGGAGAGCGACCTGTGGCCGCTCGAGGAGTCCTTCAACGAGAAGCTGCGCGACTCGAGCCAGGATCTGCTGCGCTACCTGCGCCGCAACCAGGTCTACCACTACCTCGTCGACCGCTTCGGCCGCGTGTTCCGCGTCGTCGAGGAGAAGGACAAGGCCAACCACGCCGGCATGTCGGTCTGGGCGGACGGCGAGCGCCTCTACCTGAACCTCAACGGCCCCACGATCGGGGTCTCGTTCGAGACGCGCTGGGAGGGCGGCCGCGCCCTGCCGATCACGCGCGCGCAGCTCGAAGCGGGCCGCAGCCTGAGCGACTACCTGCGCTACAAGTGGCAGATCGCGCCCACGATGTGCGTGACGCACGGTCTCGCGAGCGTGAACCCGCGCAAGCACCTGATCGGGCACCACCTGGACTGGGCGCGCGGCTTCCCGTTCGACGCGTTCTCGCTGCCGGACCAGTACCAGACCGAGTCGCCGGCGGTGCGGCTCGGCTTCGCGTGGGACGACCGCTTCCTGAGCGTGATGGGAGAGCCGTGGCCGGGGGCGGCAGACGCCGCCGAGCGGCTGGCGTCGGAGGCCGCGGCGCGCGGCGTGAGCGTCGAGAGCGAGCGCAAGGAGCGGGTCAGGACCTACGACCGGTGGCTGGCCGAGCTGACGAAGGAAGCGGAGCTGGCCGAGAAAGCGGCGGCGCAGGCGCAACGCGCCGCCAGCGGAGGATAGCGAAATGGTGGAGAACAAGGATCACCTCTGGAAATCGCCCGAGGAGACCGCGGAGAAGATCGAAGACCTGGTGAAGGCCGGCTCTCACCCCGTCGGGATCGACGTCGGCACCAGCAAGGTCGTGGTCTCGCGGCGGGGCGGCAAGGAGGTGGCCTGCGCGTCGCAGCTCAACGCCTTCATCCCCGTGCCCTACTCCCCGGTCACCGAGCGCACGATCCAGCAGCAGAGCGACATCCACTACTACCGCGACGGCGACGAGATCGTGATCTTCGGGAGCGCCACCGAGCGCTTCGCGAACATGTTCAACGCCGAGGCGCGCCGGCCGATGGCCGACGGCCTGCTCAACCCCAAGGAGAAGCAGGCCTGGCCGGTACTCGAGGCGATCCTGCAGAGCCTGGTGCCGAAGCCGCGCTCCTCGAACGAGGTGCTCGCCTTCTCCGTGCCCGCCGCGGCCCCGGGCCGCGAGTCGGCGCTCACCTACCACGAGGCGAGCCTGCGCCAGCACTTCAGCGGCCTCGGCTACAAGGCGATGGCGATCAACGAGGGCCTTGCCGTGATCTTCTCCGAGCTCGAGCAGCACAACTTCACCGGCATCGGGATCTCGTGCGGCGGCGGCATGTGCAACGCCACGCTGGCGTTCCTCTCGATCCCCTCGATCATGGTGTCGCTGCCCAAGGCCGGCGACTTCATCGACCGCTCCGTCGGCGAGGCGGTCGGCGAGCACGCGACGCGCGTGAAGGCGATCAAGGAGGAGGGGCTCGACCTGAGCAAGGCGCCCAAGGACAAGCTCGAGAAGGCGATCCACATCTACTACGAGGACCTGGTCGAGTCGCTGGTCGACACCCTGCGCAAGGCGATCTCGCGCGCCGAGAAGCTGCCGAAGACCGACCGGGCGCTGCCGATCGTGCTGGCGGGCGGGACGGCCAAGCCCAAGGGCTTCCGCGAGCTGTTCGAGCGCACGCTGCGCTCGCGCAGCTTCCCGATCGAGGTGGCCGAGGTGCGCACCGCCACGGACCCGTTCACCGCGACCGCGCGGGGGGCCCACATCGCGGCGATGTTCGAGAAGTAGCTTGCGCGCCGGCCACAAGGTCGCGCTCGCCTTTCTCGCGCTGGCTCTCGCGAGCCCGGCGCAGGCGGCGCGCGAGTGGTACGACTACTACCTGAAGGCCCGCGACGAGCACATCCCCGCGAAGCGCTGGGGCGACTGCGTCAAGGACATGCGCGAGGCGCTGCGGCTGCGGCCCGCCTCGGGGACCAACGTCCAGACGTACGGGCTGCAGTTCGTACCCTATCTTCCGCACTACTACATCGGCGTGTGCCTGCTCGAGCAGCAGGACTACATCGGCGCCCAGGAAGCCTTCAACAGCGAAGAGCAGCAGGGTGCCATCCGCAAGCACTCCTCGCTCTTCGCCGACCTCGTGAAGCGGCGCGGCGAGGCCCAGGAGGGCCAGGCCCAGCGCCTGACGAGCCGTGCCCGTGGCGAGGTGCGCCGGCTGCTGGAGCGCGCGCAGGAGCTCGGGAAGAAGGGCGCCTGGGCCGAGTCGCTGCCGGAGCTGGCCAAGGCGGAGGCGCTCGCCAAGAGCCTCGACCCGGAGACGCTGCGCACCGTGATGCGCGAGCAGGAGCGCCAGCGCGCGGCGCAGGCCGAGGCGCAGGATTCGACGGCGCGCGCGCAGCGCCTGGAGCAGCGCCTCGCCGACGGGGCGCGCCTGCTCGAGGAGGGCAAGGCCAACGAAGCCAAGCTGGCCTTCGACGAGGCGCTCGACATCGCGCCGCGCAACCCCCGCGCCCTCGAGGGCCTGCGCGCGGCCGAGGAGCGCATCATGCTCTCGACCACGCGCGCGGCGCGCCAGAAGGCGTACGTCGAAGGCAAGGCGCTCTTCGACGCCGGCAAGCTCGAGGCCGCGCTCGCGCCCCTGACCGACGCCGCCGCCGACCCGCAGAACACCGACGCGCGCGACCTGCTGATGCGGGCGCGCCAGATCCTCGAGGGCCTGCGGCTGCAGCGGGAGGAGCGCGCCGAGATCGACCGGCGCGTCGCGCGCGCCGACGCGCTCTTCGCGGCGGGCCGCTTCCCGGAGGCGCAGGTCGCGTACCAGGAGGTGCTGCAGCTCGACAAGGAGCACCCGCGCGCCAGCAAGCAGCTGAGCGAAGCCGAGCGCCGCACCGGCGAGGCGATCGTCGCGCGCTGGCTTCCCAACCAGGAGCCGGCGCTCGCGCTCTTCGACCCGGGCGGTGTCGTGCTCGAATCCGCGACGCTGGCGCTGCAGGGCGCCGCGAGCGACGACCAGGGCGTCGCGAAGATCGAGTTCCGCGTCGGCGAGAAGCTCGTCGGCGAGTTCGTGCCCGAGAGCTCGCCGCTGCAGCCGTCGCGCATGGTGTCGTTCGCGCGCGAGCTGCCGCTCGAGCCGGGCGAGAACCAGATCGCGGTCACGGCCATCGACTCCGGCGGACTCACGCGCTCGGTCTCGTTCAAGGTCGAGCGGCGGCTGCGCTTCCACGAGACGCGCTACTTCGTCCCGTCCGCGGCGGCGGGCGCCGTGGCGCTCGTCGGCCTCGGCTGGGGCGCGCAGCGGTTGCGGCGCCTGCGCGCCCGCCGACGGCGCTTCAACCCCTACATCGCCGGGGCGCCCGTGCTCGACGACGCCATGTTCTACGGGCGCGAGAAGCTTACGGCGCGCATGCTCAGCACGCTGCACCGCAACAGCCTGATGATCACGGGCGAGCGGCGCATCGGCAAGACCACCTTCCTGCACCACCTGAAGCGCGTGCTGGCCGCCGACCAGGGCAGCGAGTGGCAGTTCTTCCCCGTCTTCGTCGACCTGCAGGGCGTGCCCGAGCAGGCGTTCTTCCACGCGCTGATCACGGAGACGCTCGACAGCCTCGAGATCAGCGCCCGGACGCGCTCGGAGCTGCGCGCCAGCCCCGACCCGGAGGGCTACGAGGTGCGCGACTTCAGCCACGACCTGCAGCGCGTGATCGCCGAGCTGGCGACGCGCACCTCGCGCCGCGTCAAGCTGGCGCTGCTGATCGACGAGGTCGACGTGCTCAACGAGTACTCCGAGAGCGTCAACCAGCGCCTGCGCGGCATCTTCATGAAGAGCTTCTCCGAGAGCCTGGTCGCCGTGATGAGCGGGGTCGGCATCAGGCGGCGCTGGAAGAGCGAAGTGAGCCCCTGGTACAACTTCTTCGACGAGGTCGAGCTCAGCGCGTTCTCCCGCGACGAGGCCGAGGCGCTGGTGCGCGAGCCGGTGGCCGGCTTCTTCCGCTGGCAGCCGGAGGCCGTCGAGCGCGTGCTCGAGCTGTCGCAGCAGCGCCCGTACCTGATCCAGAAGCTCTGCGTGCACGCGGTGAGCCGGATGCTCGAGCATGGCCGCGGCAGCATCCGCCTCGAGGACGTGGAGTCGGCGCGCCACGTGGTCGCGGGCGAGGAGCAGGCCGGCGCGGCCGACGCGGACGCCCTCGAGCGTCCGGCTGTGGCAGACTAGGCGGCTGATGGCGAGCGTCGCGTCCCCTCCGCGCAATCCGTTCATCGCCGGCAGCTGGGTGCGCGGCGAGGACTTCTTCGGCCGCGGCGAGCTCTTGCGCGAGCTGCTCGAGGGCGAGCGCCATTCGCTCTGGGTGCTCGGCGGACGCAGGCTGGGCAAGACCAGCCTGCTGAAGGAGCTCGAGCACCGCGTCCAGAAGAGCCGCGAGACGCCGTTCGTCCCGCTGTACTGGGACCTGCAGGGCAGCGGCGACGCGCGCGGTCTGGCGGAGACGCTCCTGGCGAGCGTCGAGGACTCGGAGGCGTTCCGGCGCGCGACCGACGTGCTCGTCGAAGACCTCGAGAGCCAGCCGGTGGCGGAGATGCTGGCGAGCCTGGTGCGGCGCACGGTGCGCAGCGGCTGGCGGCTGCTGCTGCTGGTGGACGAGGCCGAGGAGCTGCTGGTCGTGGGCCGCGGCGACGCGAGCGTGCTGGCGCGGCTGCGGCGCGTGATCTCGCGCGGCAGCGAGGTCCGCACGGTGATCACCGCCACGCGCCTCTTGGCGCGGGTCGACGAGCAGGTGGCGCTGCCGACCTCTCCCTTCCTGCAGGGCTTCATCCCGCCGGTGTACCTGACGCCGCTCGCGCTGCCCGAAGGGCGCGCGCTGCTCGCGCGCGGCGGCTTCGCGCCCGCCGACGCCGACACGATCCTGGAGCGTGCCGCCTGCCACCCGTTCCTGGTCCAGCTCCTCGCCAGCCGCTTGTTCGAGAGCCGCGACCTCGCGGTGACGCTGGAGCAGCTCGCGGCCGACGAGATGGTGGCGAACTACTTCGCCGTGGACTTCTCGACGCTCGAGCCGATCGAGCGCGACGCGCTCAGCGAGATCGCGCGCGAGGGGCCGCGCACGCGCAGCGAGCTCGCCCGCGCCCTCACTCGCCCGGAGGAGGACCTGGACTCCCCGCTCTACGGCCTCTCGATGCTCGGCTACCTGGCGCGCGACGGCGAGGCCTACCGCCTCGCCAACTGGTTCTTCGAGCGCTGGCTCCGTCGAAGGGTTAGCGGGTCTCGTTAGGGGGGTCTGGGGGGCGAAGCCCCCCAGTTGGAAAGAAGGAGGCAACAGCCCCGTTGCCGTTCCTCCCCCTTCGGCGGCCGATCTTGAGGAGTCACTGGCAGCAAGCTCGCAGTCCGATGCTCCTGGCCGCGTCGCCGGGCTCTTCAAGAGGATCCCGGGGTGGAACACGAACGGCCAGGCTGGTTGCTGGCGTTCCTGTTCTGGGGGGTGCGGAGCACCCCCCAGACCCCCCGGGTGGCTGTTACCCCGCGGTCGACTTGTCCGCTTCGGCGAGCACCGTTCGCAGGCCGGTCACCTGGCCCTTCGCGTCCTTGAGGTAGCGGTCGAGCAGGACCAGGGCGACGGCGGAGCCGTCCTTGCGCTTGAACGTGCGCATGAAGGGCTTGAGCTGCAGGTCGCCGCTGATCTTGCGCCCGATCGAGCGCTGCGCCGTCTCGGTCATCACGATGAAGTCGAGCACGCGCTTGCCGACGAACTCCTCGCGGGAGTAGCCGAGCAGCCGCAGGTCGCCGGCGTTGGCGCGCAGCACGCGCATCTCGCTGTCGATCTCGTGGACGCCGATTCCCGGCGGCGGGTCGTCCCAGGCCTGGGCGAAGCTCGAGGCGCCCCGCTTCTCGGCCGCCTCGAGCCGATCCTGATAGGCCGTGAGCCGGGCCGCCAGATCGTCGCTGTAGGCGTGTGACATTCCCATGACGATGCCCTAGGTCGCGCCGCGGATCAAACGCGGCCGCCTGGTCAGCGACGGTTAGGTCGGCGGCGCCTTCCGCCGCCGAACCCGCCGCGCGGCGGACCCTGCCCGAAGTCGCGCCGGCCCTGCCCGGCTTCGGCGCCGAGGGGGTCCGCCTCGGCGGTAGCCTGGTCCTCGTCGGGCGCCGGCTTCACCTGCGCGGCGAGGTGGCCGAGCAGCAGGAAGGCCACGATCCGGTCGCGCAGCTCGTGCGCGGCGATCGCGCGCGCGGCCGGCCCGAGCTCGAGGAAGTCCTCGAGCGGCAGGCGCCTGCCGGCGTCGGCCAGCGATTCGACGATGCGCGAGGCCTTGCGCGCCTGCACCTCCTCGTCGGTCGGAACCGAGATCTCCTTCACCTCGACGTGGTAGCGCTTCACCAGGCGGTTGAAGTTCATCAGGTCGAAGGCCCCGATCAGGCTGATCGCGCGCCCGCTCTTGCCCACGCGACCCGTTCGCCCGGCGCGGTGGATGTACTGCTCCGGCGAGTCGGGCGTCGAGAAGATGAAGACGTGCGAGAGGTCCTCGATGTCGATCCCGCGCGAGGCGACGTCGGTCGTCACCAGGTGGCGGATGCGCCCCTCGCGGAAGCCCGCCATCACCTGCTCGCGCTTCTTCTGCGGCAGGTCGGACGAGAGCATCGCCACCGCCATTCCCCGATTGCCCAGGAAGGTGGCCACGAGCCGCGTCTCCTCGCGCGTGTTGCAGAAGATCATCGAGGAGGTCGGGTTCTCGAACTCGAGCAGGCGGTAGAGCGTCGCCTCCTTGTGCAGGCGCGAGGTCATGCAGTAGACGTGCTCGACCTCCTTGACGTAGATCTGGTCCTCGGAGAGCAGCACCCACTCGGGCTCGGCCATGTAGTGGTAGATCAGGCCGCGGATCCCGATCGGCACCGTCGCCGAGAACAGCATCGTCTGGCGCTCCGCCGGCACGAACTCCATGATCTGGCCCATCTCGACCGCGAAGCCCATGTCGAGCATGCGGTCGGCCTCGTCGAGCACCAGGAAGTGCACGCCGGAGAAGTCGAGCGTCCCGCGCCGCAGGTGGTCCAGCACCCGGCCGGGCGTGCCGGCGATGACGTGCGCGCCGGCCCGGATGCCTTCGAGCTGGCGCTCCATCGAGTCGCCGCCGTAGACCGACTGCACCTTCACGCCCCGCCCGCGGCCGAGCTCGGTGATCTCCTGCGCCACCTGGATGGCCAGCTCGCGCGTCGGCGCGAGCACCACCGCCTGCACTCCGTCCCGCTGCGCGTCGACCTTCTCGACGATCGGGATGCCGAAGGCCGCGGTCTTGCCGGTGCCGGTGCGCGACTGGACCACGAGGTCTTTCCCCGCGAGCGCCTTCGGGATCGCCTCCTCTTGTACCGGGGTCGGCGATTCGTAGCCCTTCGCCTCGAGGCTCTGGAGCGTCGCAGGAGAGAGCGAGAGGGCTGCGAAGCTGCGTTTCCCGGCTGTCGTGTCCATGTCCGGCCATTATGGGCAGCGGCTCGCCATCGTCGCAAGTCATGGCTGGGCGAACTATAATTAGGGTTTTGTGGAGTGATCGATGCCCGTGACGTGTGTCCGCTGCCAGAAGCCGGGTGATCCACCGCCCGCCCACCGCATCCCCTTCGCCCCGGCCGTCAAAGAGAAGGTGGCCGCCTCGATCTGCGCCTCCTGCTGGAAGGAGTGGGAGGAGATGGAGGTCAAGGTGATCAACGAGTATCGCCTCAACTACAGCGACCGCGAGCACCGGGCGATGATCCTAAAGGCCTGCCTGGAGTTCCTGAACCTCGCCGCATGATCCACGTCGAGAACCTCAACAAGCGGTACGGCGAGCGCGTGCTCTTCGACGACGTGTCGTGGCACGTCAAGAAGCGGGACCGGATCGGGCTGTCGGGGCCGAACGGATCCGGCAAGACGACGCTCTTGCGCATGCTGGCGGGCTTGCAGGAGCCCGACTCCGGCCAGATCCGGATGGCCTCGGAGACCACGATCGGCTACCTGCCGCAGGACGGAATCGTCCACCACGGCCGGACGGTCTACGACGAGGTCGTGCTCGCCTTCGAGCCGCTGCTCGCGCTCAAGGCCGAGCAGCACCAGATCGAGGACGCGCTCGCCCACCCCGACGCGACGCCCGACGCGCACGAGCGGCTGCTCGAGCGCTACGCCGAGGTGACCGAGCGCTTCAAGCAGCTCGGCGGCTGGGAGATCGACGCGAGCGTCGCGGAGGTGCTGAAGGGCCTCGGCTTCTCGCTCGCAGACCAAAAGCGCAAGACCGAGGAGTTCTCCGGCGGCTGGCAGATGCGGATCGCACTCGCGAAGCTGCTGCTCGCGCGCCCGAACCTGCTGCTGATGGACGAGCCGACCAACCACCTCGACCTGCCCGCGCGCAACTGGCTCGAGGAGTACCTCGCCGACTACCCGGGGTCGGTGGTGCTCGTCTCGCACGATCGCTACTTCCTCGACGCGACCGTCAAGCGCATCACCGAGGTCGGCCTCAAGACGCTCACCGACTACCACGGCAACTACTCGCACTACGTGGTCGAGCACCAGGCGCGCATGGACCGGCTGCGCGAGGCGCACCGGCGCCAGAGCGAGGACATCGAGAAGGCCGAGGTCTTCATCAACCGCTTCCGCTACCAGGCGACGAAGGCGAAGCAGGTCCAGAGCCGGATCAAGCAGCTCGACAAGGTGGAGCGGATCGAGATCCCGCCCGAGCGCAAGAAGATCCGCTTCAAGTTCCCCGAGGCGCCGCGGCCGGGGCGCGTAGTGCTCGAGCTCAAGGGCGCGCGCAAGGCGTTCGGCGACAACGTCGTGCTGCGCCAGCTCGACCTCATGATCGAGCGCGGCGACCGCATCGCGCTCGTCGGCCCGAACGGCGCCGGCAAGTCGACGCTGATGCGCATCCTCGCCGGGGTCGATGCGCCGAGCTCAGGCTCGCGCAGCCTGGGACACCAGGTGGTGCTCGACTACTTCGCGCAGGACCAGGCCGCGATCTTGAACCCGACCCGCACCGTCCACGACGAGATGTCGTCGGTCAGCTCCCTGACGATGGCCCCGCTGATCCGCAGCATCCTCGGGGGCTTCCTGTTCTCCGGCGACGACGTCTACAAGAAGTGCGGAGTGCTCTCGGGCGGCGAGCGCAACCGCCTGGCGCTCGCGAAGATGCTGCTGAACGCCAGCAACCTCCTGCTGCTGGACGAACCGACCAACCACCTCGACCTC
>DATBSL010000352.1:0-9040 GCA_036559805.1 Vicinamibacteria bacterium | reverse complement strand
TAGACCGTGTTGTGCCACTCGTTCCGGGCCTGGTGCAGGTCGGAGTGACAGACACCGCAGAAGAGGATCTCGATCTCCACGTCCGGCGCGCCCGGCTCCCGGCGCTGGATCTCGAACGGGGCGAGCGGCGCGTTCGCGGAGTTCGTGCCATACGAACGGATCGGTTGTGTCGGCATGACTCCGATCCTATCGCGTTCGGCTTCGAAAGCATCGGAGCGCGGTAGCGGGCGCGCGGCGACTCCGCGCGTGCGCAATTCTTAACAACTCGCCGTGGCCGCTCCCTCTACACGGGAGCCTGCACGCAGAGAGAGGCCGGTCGTCGGCTGGGGGCACTTCGGCAGAGGCTTCGGCGCGAGTCGCACGTTCTCGTTCGCTGGCGGGAGTGCCGGTGAGGCCTGGAATGCGGTTGGCGT
This sequence comes from Vicinamibacteria bacterium, assembly GCA_036559805.1. Lineage (GTDB taxonomy): Bacteria > Acidobacteriota > Vicinamibacteria > Fen-336 > Fen-336 > DATBSL01. The sequence continues at coordinate 8,627 of DATBSL010000352.1, read as the reverse complement.
CGGGTGCCGCGCTGCTTGCGGTAGCCGGCATCGTGGCGGAGGGCTGGACGGGCCGGCCGAAGGGTATCGATCTCCTTCGATCGGGCCGCGCCCGGCTTGGGGATGCGCACGCCGCGGGCGCGCCGACGCCGCGCGCCGCGATCGGCAGGCCCCAGCGCATCCGAAACGTCGTGCACGCCGCGCTGCCGGCGTCGCCGCCGAGCCGATACAACTTCGTGGTCGACGTGCCCCGTGGCGGGCGCCTCGCGCTCGCGGCCGGGATACCGGGACGCCATCAGGACGGTAGCGCCGTCGAGTTTCGCGTGAGCGCCCGCAACGGGGGCCGCTACCAGACGCTGGTCTCGCGGCTCGTCGACCCCGCGAACCGTCCGGCCCACCGCCAGTGGCAGCCGCTCGAGGTGGACCTCTCGGGCCATGAGGGCCGAAACGTCGAGATCCTGCTCGAGACGACGGGCTACGAGGACGCGGGCGCTCCCGATCGCGCGTTCTGGGGCGACCCGACGATCACGGTCGAGGACGAGGTCCCGCGCCCGCTCGTCGTGGTCTACCTGGTGGACACGCTGCGCGCCGACCACCTGCCGCTCTACGGCTATTCGCGCGACACCGCGCCGGAGCTCTCGCGCTTCGCGAAGGACGCGGTCGTCTTCGACCAGGCAATCGCGTCGTCTTCCTGGACGAAGCCCTCCGTGGCCTCGCTCTTCACGTCGCTCGTCCCGCGCGACCACGGCTGCCTGCAGTTCTACACGCCGCTCGATCCCGGCCTAACGACGCTCGCCGAACGGATGCGCGACCACGGCTACGCCACGGGCGCCGTGGTGGCGAACTCGCTGGTGCTCGCGCGGAACATGCAGTTCGACCAGGGCTTCTCGTACTTCGCGTCACCGCGCGAGCCCCACCGTGCCGCGAACGTCGTGGACGACGCGCTGGCGTTCCTCGACGCGCGCAAGGGCCAGCCGACCTTCCTGTACGTCCACACGATGGACGCGCACACGCCTTACCGGCCGCCGCCGCCGTTCGACGCCAGGTTCCGCGGCGCGGGCGAGCCGGCAGTTCCGGCCTCCGAGCCCTCCGACTACAAGCAGCCCCGCGACCGCGAACGGATCGTGGCGCAGTACGACGGGGCCGTGGCCTACGGCGACCGCGAGTTCGGGCGCTTGCTGCGCGGGCTGCGCGCGCGCGGGCTCTACGACCAGGCGCTCGTGGTGTTCCTGGCCGACCACGGCGAGGAGTTCCTCGACCACGACGGCTGGGTCCACGGCCACGCGCTCTACGACGAGCTCGTGCGCGTCCCGCTGATCGTGAAGTATCCCGGCCGCCGCGAGGCGGGCCGGCGCGTCGCGCGCCAGGTGCAGCTCGTCGACGTGCTGCCGACGGTGCTGAAGAGCCAGGGCTTCGCGCCGCCTTCGGGCATCGCGGGGCGCGCGCTCGACGAGAGCTTCGCCGAGCGGGGCGAGGAGCGGATCGCCGTCTTCGAGAGCAAGTACCGGGAGCACGTGGTCTACGGCGCCCGCACCAGCGAAGCCAAGTACGTCCGTCACGTCTACCCGGAAAGCGCCGAGCGCGTCTTCGACCTGCGCGGCGACCCCGGGGAGCGGCGCGGCGAGCCCGTCGGCGCGAGCGCGCTGGGCGCGGCCCTGAAGCAGGCCGCCGAGGGCGCCGTCTCGCTCGGCGCGTTTCGCCACCGCGTGCGCGCCGACGGCGAGGCGCGCTACGAGCTGCGCCTGCGCACGGCGGGGTGGCTCGAGGTTCTCGAGCGCACGGGGCTGGGCTCGAGCGAGCGCGCGGAGGTCACGGAAGGCGGGCAGGTGCTGGTCCTGAGCCTGCGGCCGGGCCCGGGGCGGCCGCGCGAGGTCGAGTTCCTGACGCGGCCCCACGGCGTCCCGGTCTGGATCGACGGCAAGAAGGGCGCCCGGAAGCTCGACGCGCCCGAGGTCCGCGTGGCCGCGAGCGGCGTGCAGGCAAAGACGCTCCCGTTCCTGTTCCCCGAGGTAGAGCACGTGGACGGGCTGTTCGCGCCACCCACGGCGCCGCGCGAGGGTGTCTCGATGTGGCTCGTGCCGAGCCGCGGCCACGCGGCACCGAGCCTCGACGCGCAGGACCGTGCCGTGCTGGCGGCGCTCGGCTACCTGAAGTAGCGCATATACTCGGGCTTTCGAGGTCCGTTCTGAAAGAGAGGCGCGCATGAAGGCGGTATCGAAGGTTGCGATCGGACTCGTTCTCGCGACGCTTTTGGCGGGTGGGTCCGCCTTCGCGGCGGAGCTGCAGGTGGGGGACCCGGCGCCGAACTTCACCATGGTCGGCAGCGACGGCAAGACCTACACGCTCTCCGATTTCAAGGGCAAGAAGGCCGTGGTGCTGGCCTGGTTCCCCAAGGCGTTCACCTCGGGCTGCACCGTCGAGTGCAAGTCGCTCGCGGCCAACGGCGACAAGATCCGCACCTACGACGTCGCCTACTTCATGGCCAGCACGGATCCGGTCGACGGCGAGAAGGGCAACAAGGCCTTCGCCGAGTCGGAGAAGGCCGACTTCCCGATCCTGAGCGACCCGACGAAGGAGGCGGCGAACGCCTACGGCGTCGTCCACCCCGAGCGCGGCTTCGCGATGCGCTGGACCTTCTACATCGACAAGGACGGGAAGATCGTGGCGATCGACAAGGCCGTGAAGCCGCCGACGTCGGCGGAGGACATGATCGCGCGGCTCGAGGAGCTGAAGGTCGCGAAGCTCGCGAAGTAGTCAGGTAACTCTTCAAGGGATCTTCGTAGGGGAGCGGCGGTCAGTAACTCTTCAAGGGGATCTTCGTAGGGGGGCGTCCACGCTTGCGTTCTTGTTCTGGGGGGCCTGCGTCCCCCCAGACCCCCCTGTGAACGACTGGCTGTTTGCTGTTGCCCGTGATTCCTCAAGTGGACTCTTGGAGGAGAGGGCGCGCAACTAGGGCTTGCTTTTTCCAGCCTCGCGCCGCATCTTCCCCTAAGGCGATTATGGGGAAGCGAAGCGGCGTGTGTTCAGGGAAATGAAGATCGGCTCTCTGCGCGAGCGGCTCCACTCGCTACGCGTGCGGCTCCGCGCCGTGTTGCGGCGCGAGGAGATGGAGAGCGATCTCGATGACGAGCTGCGCTTCCACCTCGCGATGCGCCAGCAGCACTACGGTGATTCGGGGCTCGGCTCGGAGGACGCGCGCTACGCCGCGCTCCGCCGCTTCGGGAACTTCACGGCCTTCAAGGAGGAGTGTCGCGACATGTGGAACCTCGGGCCCGTGGAGGGGATCGGCCGCCTCGCGCGCTTCGTGGCGCAGGACCTTCGCTACGGCGTGCGCGGCCTGCGCCAGCAGCCGGCGTTCGCGCTCCTCGCCGTCACGACGCTGGCGCTGGGCATCGGCGCCGCGACCACGATCTTCAGCGTGATCCAGAACGTGCTGCTCGACCCGTTCGACTTCTCGGCCGACAGGCTCGTGGCGATCGAGATCCGCGACGAGACGGGGAAGGGGCGGGGAGGGCGGCGCATGTTCCCGGTGCCGGAGTTCCTCGACTACAAGGAGCAGGTCGGCTCGTTCGAGGACGTGATCGGGGGCGGGTACATGGACGTCGTGTACACGACGCCCGCGGGCGCGGAGCAGCTCGCAGGCGGGTTCATGACGGTCAACAACTTCAGCTTTCTGGGCACGCCTGCCGCCCTCGGCCGCACGCTCGAGGCCGGGGACGACCAGCCGGGCGCGCCGCCCGTGTTCGTACTGACGCACAAGGCCTGGGTCGTGAGCTTCGGCAAGGACCCCGGCGTGATCGGCAAGAGCTTCGTCCTGAACGGCGTTGCGAGGACGTGCGTCGGGGTGATGGGACCGCGCTTCTACAAGCTCGGCGCGGACGTCTACCTGCCGGCGGTCCTGGACCGCGCCAACGAGGAGGAGCGTCGCCGGCCCTACATGCTCCAGGCGCGGCTCAGGCAGGGTGTGAGCCTCGAGGAGGCACGGACCGAGGTCGCCCTCGTCGCCGAGCGCCTGGCCAAGGTGTACCCGGACCGGTACCCCAAGCGCTTCACGGCGCGAGTCGACAGCATGATCGACAGCACCGTGGGGTCGTTCCGGCAGACGCTCTACACGCTCGCGGCGGCCGTGGGTCTGCTGCTGTTGATCGCCTGCGCGAACGTGGCGAACCTGCTGCTGGCCCGCGCGATCGGTCGCGAGCGTGAGCTGGCTGTGCGCGCGTCGCTCGGCGCGGGCCGCTCGCGCCTCGTGCTGCAGATGCTGGTCGAGAGCCTGCTGCTGGCGCTGCTGGGAGCCGTGCTCGGCTGCGTCCTCGCTCACTTCGGAATCCGGGGGATCGTCGCGGCGATTCCCGACGGGCTCATCCCGCGCCAGGCCGTGATCCGGATGAACTGGCCGGTGCTCGCGTTCAGCCTCGGCGTGGCGGTTCTGACGTCCGTCCTGTGCGGCCTCGTGCCGGGCCTGCGCGCCGCCCGTCGCGACGTCGTCGAGCCGCTCAAGGGCTCCGGCAAGGGAGGAGCGGGCGACGGCGCGCGGCGACGTCCGCTGGCGGGCGTCCTCGTCGTGTCCGAGGTCGCGCTGTCGCTCGTCCTGCTCTCGGGCGCCGGCCTGCTGATTCGCAGCTTCATGAAGCTCCAGAACGTGGAGCTGGGCTTCGAGCCCAAGGGGGTCCTGATCGCGCGCCTCGCGTTCCCGCCCGGCGAGTACAAGAGCGCGGGTGCGGGCCGAGTCGCGAACGAGGTCACGGCTCGCCTGGCGGCGTTGCCGGGTGTCGTCGCCGTGAGCACTGCCGGCACGTCGCCGCCGCCCTTCGGCTCGGGCACCCTGATGAGACTGCCCGGCAGCGCCTCTGAGCCCGAGCCGGCGTCGATCCAGATCGTGGGCGAGGGCTTCTTCCGCACGGTGGGCGCCCGGTTGCTGCGAGGCCGGCTGCTGGACGAGGCCGATGTCGCGGGCGCTCGCAAGGTGGCCGTGGTCAACCAGACCCTCGTCGCGCGCTACTTCGATGGCATCGATCCGCTGGGCCGCGCGATCGACCTCACCGGGCTCGCGACCATGCAGCCCGATCCCGTGGCGGACCCGGTGTTCGAGATCGTGGGCGTCGTGGCGGACTTTCGCAATCAGGGAATCCGCGAGCCCGCGCTGCCCCAGGCGATCATCCCGCACACGGTGACGGCCGGCTACGGGCGCGGCATCCTGCTGAAGGCCCAGGGGGACGCGCGCGCCTTGCTGAACGGCCTCGAGCGTGAGGTCTGGGCCGTCGACCCGCGGGTGGCGGTCACCAACGTCGAGCTGCTGAGCGACGTGCTCGACCGCTGGCAGTACGCCGAGCCGCGGCTGAGCCTCGTCATCATGTCGGTGTTCGCCGGGACGGGGCTCACGCTCGTCGCGCTCGGCGTCTTCAGCGTGGTGGCCTACACCGTGTCGCGGCGGACGCACGAGATCGGGATCCGCATGGCGCTGGGCGCGGAGCGGGCCGACGTCGTGCGCATGGTGCTGCGGATGGCGCTCGGCCTCGTCGGCTCCGGAATCGCGCTCGGGCTCTTGGGCGCCGTCGCGCTGGCACGCGTGCTCCAGGCGCAGCTCTTCGGCGTGACGGCGCTGGACCCGGCGACGTTCGCGAGCGTCGCGCTCGTTCTCGCCTGCGTGGGCCTGCTGGCCGGCTACGTGCCCGCCCTGCGAGCGACGCGCGTCGCGCCGATGACGGCGCTCCGGCAGTCCTAGGACGCAACGGGGGAGGGCGGTTTCGATGTTCAGCAAGCCGAAAAAGAGCGCGCCGGGCGAGCTGCTGCCGGGGACCCTCGACATGCTGGTGCTCAAGACGCTTTCGCGCGGGGCGCTCCACGGCTACGCGATCGCCGAGTTCATCGAGCGGACCTCCGAGGACGTTCTGCGAGTCGAGGAGGGGGCGCTCTACCCGGCGCTGCACAGGCTCGAAGTGCGGGGCCTCCTGGCTTCTGAGTGGGGCGCGTCGGACAACAACCGGCGAGCGAAGTTCTACAGGCTCACTCCCGAGGGCCGCAAGCAGCTGGTGCACGAAGCGAGCTACTGGGCGCGGATGACCTCCGGAATCGCCCGCATCATGGCGTCGGCGTGATGGCGCTTCGCGAGCTCGTTCACTCGGGGTGGGCGCGCGCCAGGGCTCTCGTCGGCCGCGGTCGGCTCGAACGCGAGATCGACGAGGAGGTGAGCTTCCACCTCGCCCGGCGCGAGGAGCACTACGGCTCGAACGGCCTGAGCGCCGAAGAGGCGCGCCGTGCGACGCGGCTTCGGTTCGGCAACGCGCTGGCGGTGCGAGAGGAAGCGCGGGAGGCCTGGAGCTTCCGCGCTCTCGAGATTCTGCTGCAGGACGCGCGCTATGCGCTGCGCGTGCTCGCACGCACACCCGGCTTCACGGCGATGGCGGTGCTGTCGCTCGCGCTCGGCATCGGCGGCAATGCCGCGATGTTCAGCCTCGTGAACGCCATCCTGCTGCGGCCGCTGCCGTACCCTCAGGCGGACCGCCTCGTGCGGCTCACCGGCTTCTACCCGAAAGGCGCGGTCGAAGCGATGCAGTCCCAGAGCCGCACGCTCGAGGTCGCCGGCGTGAGCGCGGACCAGGAGTTCAACCTCACGGGCTCGGGTGAAGCGGTGAGGCTCGTCGGCGCCACGGTCTCGGCGAACCTGTTCTCCGTTCTCGGTCGCGGTCCCGTGTTGGGCCGGGGCTTCGAGGCGGGCGACGACCGCCCGGGCCGCGACGGGATCGTGCTGCTGAGCCAGTCGCTCTGGCAGAACCGCTTCGGGGGCGACGCCTCCATCCTCGGACGCTCGATCGTGCTCGAAGGCGTCCCGCGCCAGGTGGTGGGTGTCATGCCGGCCGGCTTCCACTTCCCGTCGGCGGGCGCGCAGCTATGGGTGCCGCTGCGGCTCGACCCGAGCCGCAGCGAAGACTACTGGGGCTTCGGCTGGATGCCGCTCGTCGCGCGCCTGACGCCCGGTGTCACGCTCGCCCAGGCCCAGGACGAGCTGGGCGCGATGATCGGTCGCGTCCGGACGCTCTTCCCGTGGCCGAGCCCGAGCTGGAACGAGGGCGCCACGGCTCTCTCGCTGCAGCTGGACATGGTGCGCGACGTGCGCCGCCGGCTGCTCGTGCTGCAGTCCGCGGTGGGGATCGTGCTGCTCATCGCCTGCGCCAACGTGGCGAGCCTGCTGCTGTCGCGCTCGGCGGCGCGCCGCAAGGAGATCGCCCTGCGCGCGGCGCTGGGCGCGGGCCGCGGCCGGATCCTGCGCCAGCTGCTGACCGAGAGCGTCGCGCTCTCGCTCCTGGGCGGTGCTCTGGGCGTGGCCCTCGCGCACGGGCTGCTCTCGAGCCTGCAGTCGTTGCTCCCTGCGGACGCAGGCGGGTTCGCGTCCGTGGCCATCGACGGCGGCGTGCTGGCGTTCGTGACCGCGCTCGCGGTGCTGTGCGGCCTGCTGTTCGGCATAGCACCGGCCCTTCACGCCACGAAGCTGGATCTCGCCGACGCCATCAAGGCCGGCGGCCGCCGCTCGGGCGCTTCGGGATCGGGCACCACGCCGCTCCGCAGCTCCTTCATCGCCGCGGAAGTGGCCTTGGCCGTCGTGTTGGCCGTCGGTGCGGGCCTGCTGATCCGCACGCTCTGGGGGCTGACGAGCGTGGACCCCGGTTTCCGACCGGAACGGACGCTGGCCGTGCAGGTCTCGCCGAACCCCGCGACCTGCGACGAGCCCGCGGCGTGCGTCGCGCTCTACGACGAGCTCGTGCGTCGCGCGAGCGGCCTTCCCGGCGTGGCGGACGCGGCGGCGGCCAACGCTGTCCCGCTGCGCGGCCAGCAGCCGCTCCTGCCGGTCGAGCTGGAGGGTCACCCGATCGAACAGGCGAACCCGAAAGCACCGCTGCTGTGGGCCGGGACGGTGACGCCGTCGTACTTCGGACTGCTCGGGATTCCCGTCGTGGAGGGCCGGAGCTTCGAGGCCGCGGATGGCGAGGGCGCGGCTCGCGTCGTCGTCGTGAGTGCTTCGACGGCGAAGCGCTTCTGGCCCGGCGAGAACGCCGTCGGCAAGCGCATCCGCGTCGTCTGGGATAGCAACTGGCGAACGGTCGTGGGCGTCGTGGGCGACGTCCGCCACTACGCGCTCAGCGGCCGCGTGCCGGCGGAGATCATGGGCTCGCTCTACATGCCCTACGCGCAGGGGGTGGCGCTCGATCGGCGCCTGCCGCGCTCGATGTCGCTGCTGGTGCGAAGCTCGGCCGAGCCGGCCGAGATGTCGGTAGCGCTCCGCGGCCTCGTCGCGAGCGTGAACCCGGACGTGCCGGTGGGCGAGGTGAGGCGGCTCGATGCCGTCGTGGCGGCTTCGGTCGACGAGCCGCGCTCGATGATGTGGCTGTTCGCGGCCTTCGCCGGCTGCGCGCTGCTCCTCGCAGCGATCGGGACGTATGGCGTCGTAGCGTACGCGACGGCACAGCGGCGGTACGAGATCGGCGTGCGCGTCGCGATCGGCGCGACGCGGCGGGACATCTTCGGGCTCGTGCTCGGCCAGAGCGTCCGGCTCGTGCTGGTCGGCCTCGGCGTGGGCGTCGTCGCGGCGCTCACGCTCGGGCGCACGCTCTCCACGTTCCTGTACGGCGTCTCGCCGTACGATCCCTTGACCT
>DATBSL010000351.1:0-10106 GCA_036559805.1 Vicinamibacteria bacterium | reverse complement strand
GCGGCCGTGGGAGTCGCGCGAGTTCGACGTGCAGGCGGGCCTGGTGCCGCCCGTGTTCGGCGCGTTTCCGCGCCGGCGCTACGCGCTCGACAACCCGCTGCCGAGCCTGCCGCTCGCCTACCAGTACCTCACCACGGTCCGTGACGACGCGCTGCCCGCGAGCGCGGAGCAGCTGGTGGGGCAGCGTGGCCGCGGCTGGCTGGTGCGTTATCCGATCGGCAACACCGCCAACGGCCCGGGACTGCCCCTCGTCAACGCCGAGCGCTGGGACGCGGGCATCGAGCTGCGGGCCGGGGTGCGGCCGCTCTCGCTGGCGGTCGCCGTGACGCAGGGCACGCTCAGCCACCCCGAGGTCGAGGACGAGAACGGCGGCAAGCAGCTCTCGGCACGCCTCGCCTGGACGCCCGCTCCCAGCTTCGTGGCCGGCGTTTCCGTGGCGACCGGCGCATTCGTCGCCGACTCGGCGCTCGCCGCACTTCCTTACGACGAGCACGGGACATGGCGGCAGCAGGCTTTCGGCGTCGACCTCGAGTGGTCGGCGGGCCCGTGGATCGTGCGCGGCGAAGCCGTGTTCACCCGCTGGCACCTGCCCGCGGTCGACGCCACGCTGATCGAGGACCCGCTCGGCGCCGGGGGTGCGTTCCTCGAGGCGCGCTTCAAGCTGCTTCCGGGCATCTACCTCGCGGGGCGGGCCGAGCACCTCCGCATGAACGAGCTCGCGACGAGCCTCGGTCCGCGCGAGTGGGACGCGCACGTGACGCGGTTCGAGCTCGGCGCCGGCTGGAGCCCGGTGCGGCGCCTGCTGCTGAAGGGCTCCTGGCAGCACAACAGCCGCGACGGCGGCCGCGTGCGCGAGAGCGACCTCCTGGCGGGCCAGGTGCTGCTGTGGTTCTGAGCGCCGCGCTCGTCGTGTTGATGCTTGGCGCCGGCGCGGCTCCAGCCGCGCAGGAGCCCCCGCCCGCGCCCGCGCCCGGAGCGATCCGCGGGCGCGTCGACGTGAAGCGCAGCGCGCCTCTTCCCGCGGAGCGGCCCGGCGTGGCCGAGCTCGGCATGCCGGGCCCGCGCGAGGCCGTCGACCGCAAGCGCAGTGTCGTCTACCTCGAGACGGCACCTCAGCCCGCGTTCGAGCCGCCGCCGCCCGGCCGCGCGGTGCTCGACCAGCGCAACGAGACGTTCCTGCCTCCGGTGGTCGCGATCACGGCCGGCAGCACGGTCGCGTTCCCGAACAGCGACCGCGTCTACCACAACGTGTTCTCGCTCTCGAAGCCGCGCCGCTTCGACCTCGGCCGCTACCCGCGCGGCCAGTCGCGATCGGTGGTGTTCGACAAGCCGGGTGTCGTGCGCGTCTTCTGCGAGATCCACTCGCACATGAGCGCGTACATCCTGGTCTTCGCGCACCGCTTCTTCGCGGTCACGGACGACAGCGGCCGCTACCGCCTCGACGGCATCCCGCCCGGCCTCTACACGCTCGCCTTGTGGTGGGACGGCGAGGTGCGCCAGCGGCGCGACGTGCGCGTCGAGTCCGGGGCGCCGCTCGATCTGGACCTGGCGCTCGAGTGATGGCCCGGCCGCTCGCGTCGCTGCGCTCGCGCGTCTTCGCCGCCACCGCGGTGGTGGCGGTCGTGCCGCTGGCCGCGGCCGTGCTGTTCGTGACGGGGCGCGTGGCGCAGGAGGCCGAGGCCGAGCTCACGCGCGGGCTCGAGGAGGCCGCGCGGCTGGTGGGGCAGTACCACCGCACGCTGATCCAGACTGCCACCGAGCGCGCCTCGCTGATCGCCGACCTGCCGAAGCTCAAGGCGGCCGTCGCCACCGGCGACCCGCCGACGGTCGAGCAGGTCGCGCGCGAGTACCGCACCAGCGTGCGCTCGGACCTGTTCGCGGTGATGGATCGGGAGGGCCGCGCGCTCGCGGCGCTGGGGGCGCCGGCCGCCGGCTGGCCCGCGAGCGGCAAGGCTGCCTACAGCGTGGAGGACGGCCGGCTGCTGGAAACCGTGTCGGTGCCGATCGTGTTGGGCGAGCAGTCGCCCGAGCTGCTCGGGCACCTGACGCTGGGCGTGGCGCTCGACGACGCCTTCGCCACGCGGCTCAACGCGCTCACCGGCAGCCACGTGGCCGTGGTGCGGGCGGGCCGCGTCTTCGCCTCCACGCTGCCGCGCGAGCTCGACGCGGCCCTGGTGGCCCAGGCCGGCGAGCGCAGCCTCGACGTGGCGGGCGAGGACTATGCCGCTACGCGCGCGACGCTCGGCGACGTCGCGGGCGCCCCGCAGGTGCTGGTGCTCCGCTCGCGCGCCGAGGCGCTGCGTCCGCTGCGCACGCTGCGCGACGCGCTCGGCATCGCGGCCGTCGTGGCCGTGGCGGTGAGCCTGCTGCTGAGCTGGGCGTTGGCGCGCACGGTCACCCGGCCGCTCGCCGCGCTCACCGACGCGATGAAGGAGATCGCGGCGACCGGCAACCTGGGGCGCAGCCTGGGCCCGGGGCGCGCCTGGGACGACGAGGACGCGCGCGTGGTGGCGCGCACCTTCGGCACGCTCACCGACTCGATCGCGCGCTTCCAGCGCGAGGCTTCGCTGCGCGAGCGGCTGTCTGCCCTCGGGCGGCTGTCGACCGTGGTGGCGCACGAGGTGCGCAACCCGCTGATGATCATCAAGGGGTCGCTCCGCGCGCTGCGGCGCGAGGGGGCCGCGCCCGAGGAGGTGCGCGAGGCGGCGGCCGACATCGACACACAGGTGGTGCGGCTCGACCACGTGGTGGGCGACGTGCTCGACTTCGCCCGCCCGCTGCGGATCGAGCCGTCGAGCGTCGACCTCCCGGCGGTCGCGCGCGACGCGGCCCACGCCGCGCTCGAGGGTGCCTCCGAGGTGGGCGCGCGCTTCGCGTTCGACCCGGCGGCGACGCGGCTCGTCACCGACGGCGAGCGGCTGCGCGCCGCGCTCGTCAACCTGGTGGCGAACGCGCGCGAGAGCCTCGAGGCGGCCCGCGAGCCCGGCGCCGCGGCGGGCCACGCCAGCGTCGAGATCGGCAGCCGCGCGCTCGAAGCCGGCCGGGTGCTGGTCTGGGTCGAGGACGCGGGAAAGGGAGTCGCCATCGCCGACCAGCCGCACCTGTTCGAGCCATACTTCACGACCAAGCGGACCGGGACGGGCCTCGGGCTCGCGATCACGCGCAAGAACATCGAGGCGCTCGGCGGCACGGTGCGGCTCGACAGCCGGCCGGGCGCGGGCACCCGCGTCGAGATCGAGCTGCCGGCCGCCCCGCCCGACACGTCCGCCGCGGAGAACCGATGACCAAGCCCGCACGGGGCAGCGTGCTGCTCGCCGACGACGAAGCCGGGATCCTCAAGACGCTGGGCCGCGCCCTGCGGGAGGACGGCCACGAGGTGGTGGCGACCTCGAGCGCCGCCGAGGCGGAGCGGCTGCTCTCGGAGCGCCCGTTCGACGCGTTCGTGGTGGACCACCGCATGCCGGGCAAGACCGGGCTCGAGCTGCTGCGCCACCTGGCGGCCGCGCTCGGCGAGGCCGAGCGGCCGCAGGTGATCATGATGACCGCGCATGCCACGGTCGACAGCGCGATCGAGGCGATGAAGCTCGGGGCGTTCGACTACCTGCAGAAGCCGTTCGAGGTCGAGGAGCTGCTCGTCGCCGTGCGGCGCGCGCTCGAGCACCAGAGCCTGCGGCGCCAGCACCGCTACCTGCTCTCGGAACGCGAGGAGGAGTTCGGCCACTACGGGATCGTGGGCAAGAGCCGTGCGATCCAGGAGGCGCTGCGCCAGCTCGAGCTGGTGTCGCGCTCGAAGAGCACGGTGCTGATCACGGGCGAGACCGGCACGGGCAAGGAGCTCGCGGCGCGCGCGATCCACGCGAAGAGCGCGCAGCGCGACATGCCGCTCATCAAGGTGAACTGCGCCGCGATCCCGGAGCCGCTCATCGAGTCGGAGCTGTTCGGCCACGTCAAGGGCGCCTTCACCGGCGCCACGGCCAACCGCCGCGGGCGCTTCGCGCTCGCCGACGGCGGCACGCTCTTCCTCGACGAGATCGGTACCCTCGGCCCGGCGGTGCAGGCGCGCCTGCTGCGCGTGCTGCAGGAGCGCGAGTTCGAGCCCGTCGGCTCGGAGCGCACGACCGCGGTGGACGTGCGCGTGATCGCCGCCACCAACCGCGACCTTCGCGCGATGGTCGCGGAGGGCCGCTTCCTGGAGGACCTCTACTACCGGCTGAGCGTGATCCCTATCGCGCTGCCGCCGCTGCGCGAGCGGCCCGACGACATCCCGCTGCTCGTCGAGCACTTCGTGCGCAAGCACGCGCAGCGCACCGGGCGCGCGATCGAGGGCATCGAGCCTCTGGCGCGCGAGCGCCTCGCCGCGTACCACTGGCCCGGCAACGTGCGCGAGCTCGAGAACACGATCGAGCGCGCAGTCGTCCTAGCCACTGGCCCGGTGATCGACGCGGCCGGCATCTCGATCGCCGAGCCCCCCACGGGCGCCGCCGCGCCCGGCCTCCCCTCGGCCCGCCTCCACGAAAACGTCGAGTGGGCCGAGCGCGAGTCCGTCCGCCGCGCTCTTCGCCAAGCTCAGGGGGTGAAGAAGGACGCAGCAGAGCTGCTGGGCATCAGCCAGCGCGCGCTAAGCTACTACCTGGGCAAGTACAAGATCGAATAGTCGCCAGAAGTCCGAGACCCAGCACTCTTGATACTCAGGAACTGGCCCTTGCGGCCATTCCTGCCCGATGATCGGGCGACCATGCGCTTGTGGACACTTCACCCGAGGTACCTTGACGCTCGGGGCCTGGTAGCTGCGTGGCGAGAGGCGCTGCTGGCTCAGGCAGTGCTCAGGGGCCGGACGACTGGATACACGCGACACCCACAGCTCATCCGGTTTCGTGAGTCACGTTCTCCCGTCGCGAGCATCGGGTGCTACCTTGTCGCGCTTCACAAGGAAGCGACGCGTCGTGGCTATCGGTTCGACCAACGCAGGATCGCCCGCCCTGCCCTCCGGATTCGCCTTGGGGCTACAGTTGGGCAACTTGAATACGAGTGGCAGCACCTCAAAGCGAAGCTGGCTGTCCGCGATACTGCATGGCTGGCGGGACTTCACCGCGTTCGGAGGCCGGATGCTCACCCGGTCTTCCGCGTGGTTTCCGGCGGAGTAGAGGCGTGGGAGGCCGGGCGTCGGCGCCGCAGAACAAGGGGATGAAGCAGACGAAGGCGCTTCGTCCGGCATGACAAATTGAGCGTAGACTGACTGCCCAGTCAGCCAATTGATGGAGGGCCTATGCGCATGAGCCTAGCGGGCGTCTGCCTCGTTCTCGGTGTCGGTATGCTGCTTGCCGACTCTGCCGGAGCCGCGCCCTCATCCTGCGATGCACTGGTGGGCGCGTGGGAATACATCCCGCCCAGCCTTCCGGGCAACACAATAGTCTCGAAGCAAGCCAACGGGAAGTACCTCATTGTCTGGATTGGCACGGCCCCAGACAAAAGCAGCGCGACTGCCGGCAGTTGGGAGGGGGCTTGCGAGGGGTCCAAGGTGCGCTGGCGAGTGCTCCACGCAACCGATCCGTCGAGTGTCGGCAAGGAGCGTGTCGTAGAGTGGCAGATGACGGGCGACACGATGCAGTACTGGTTTCTCACCCCCGAAGGGCAGCGTGGCGACGCGGGAGCGGTTCGCCGACTGAAATAGCGAACGAATGCGGCAGGCGCTACGCGCTCAGCCCGACAGCGCCGCCTGTAGCATCGCCTTCGTGTAGGCCACGTTGTAGACCAGGCCCGCGTACTCGCCGCCGCCGGGATAGTACGGGTTGAAACCTGGGCGCTCGCGGTCGGCGTCCAGGGCGCGGGGGTGCTCGGGGTAGAGGCCGCGCGGGTACTTCTGGCGGACCAGCTCCTTCATCACGGCGAACATGTCCACCTGGCCCTCGTCGGGGAAGACCTCGGTGTAGTCGACGTAGGGCGTGCGCACGCGGACATTGCGATAGTGGACGTGGTTGATGCGGTCGCGCTCGCCGAACCAGCGGCACACGGCGACCGGGTCTTCGCCCAGCTCGCGCGTGACTCCGCAGTCGAAGGTGATGCCGTTCACCGGGCTGTCCACGATCATGACCAAGCGCTTCCAGCTTTCGAGCATCGCCATGATCTGCTGCGAGCCGCGGCTCAGCGGCACGGGCGGATCGTTGGGGTGCAGTGCGAGGCGGACGCCGGCCGACTCGGCCGCCGGCACCACCGCCTTCAGGAAGTACGTGACGTTGGCCCACATCGCGTCGAGCGTGTGCGTCCCGACCTCGGACAGCGGCGGCAGGTTTTTCGAGCGCTCGTAGTCGTAGGCGGTCATGCCGGCTCCGCCGCGGCCCGGCTCCTCGTAGTAGCCCTCGGTCAGGCGGTGCGCGTAGAAGTTGTACTCGACGACGGGGATTCCCGCTTTTCCGGCTGCGCGCAGCGAGGCCTTGACGTTCTCGATCTCCTCGTCGCGGCCCGGCCGGCCGTAGAGCGCGTTCGGGAAGCCGGAGATCATCAGGTTGACGACCGAGAGGCCGCCCGCGCGGAAGCGTCCGACGAGCGCGCCGAGCGCCCCTTCGGTCCAGGGAACCCGGGGTCCGCCCATCAACACGTGGTCGACGCCAATCTGCTTGAAGCGGCGCATCTGCGCGTCGTCCGCGTTCGACCCGATGCCCAGGCAGAGCTTCGGCGTGTCGCGGCCCTCGCTCGGGGGCCAGTCGGCTGGTGCGCCTTCGGCGCGCTGAGGTGCGAGTACGGGCGTGAGTGCTGCCGCTCCCGCCGTCCCGAGGAAGCTTCTGCGGCGCAGCGCGGTCATGCCGGGGGCTTGCCGGGGTAGTCGGGGAGATTGCGGCGCACTCGGCTGCGCAGCATGGGCGCGAAGTCGAAACGGGCGTCCTCGATCCGCGCGCCGGCGACCTCGATCCGCGACAGATCGCGCGAGCCCAGGCCCCGGGCTTCGGCGAGCTCGAGGAAGTTGTCGCACGAATAGAAGGGCGGCGTGCCGCCTTTCGCCATCGGGTCGTAGCCCATGACGGCGGTCGCGACGGCGTCGGTGTTGACGCAGTTGGTGCCTGCGACCAGTACGCCCGGGCGGCAGGCCTCGCCGCCGCCCCAGGGCCCCTCGGCTCCTCCCATCGATTCGATGCCGTCCACGATCGCGAGGTCGATCGGCCGCGCGGCGCAGACGTCCACCACCACGCGCGGCAGCCGGTAGCCTTCGTGGCGCGGCGACGCCGGATCGAGCTCTGGCGGGGCGGGGCTCGCCGGCTGCCGGCCGCCCTGGTGGAAAACGCGCCCGCGCCCGCTGTGCGGCCGCTCCTCGGGCCGGTCCTTCGGCACGTGGTCGCCGTAGATCGTGGTGGGCAGGTTGCCGAAGCAGTTCTTCATGCTGAGCGTGACGCCCGTCGTCATGTGGTCCTTGAGCTTGGCGAGCGAGACGAACGTGTCGCAGTCGTGGAAGGAGTGGTTCAGGTAGTACGACGGGAACAGCAGTCCGCCGCGCGGCACGTCGAAGCGGTGGTAGTCCGTGCCGCGACCCAGCCAGTTGGTGTTCTCGAGCTCGATACGGCGGCCCGCCGAGACGAGCTCCGAGGCGTCCCAGCCGGCCTGGTACATGTACTCCTCGAGCGGCATCGCCGTGGCCCACGCGCTCTCGAGCAGGCGGATGCGCTGCGCGCCCGCGCGGTCCATCAGGTGCACGACGGCGCCGATCACGCGCGGGTGCACCCAGTGGGCGAGGCCGGCGGGCCGGTTGCCGAGCCGGATCGAGGGCGCGCCGGTCAGGTTCAGCTTGATCGCGACGGTGCGGCCCTTGACGAGCCGGCCGAGCCCGCCCAGCTCGTCGAACATGCGCGCGAGTGCGGGCACGAGCTCGGGTCCGTAGCTTCCACATTTCGCGATCGACACAGTCGCGGCGGGCGCCGCGCGCGCCCAGGAGGCACGCCCCAGGCCCGCGCCGAGGGCCGCCGCCGCTCCGCCGGCGATGAACCGCCTGCGCGACAGCTCGTGCGCCTGGCGCATCCTCTCTCCCGTCACCCGAGCAGCTCCAATGCGGAGTATACCGACACCGGCGGCGGCTGGAACTCGACGCCCGGCTCGGCGACGCTGCGTGCGGCCGGTACGGGCCGAGCGCCGTCGAGGCTCCACGCCTGCCCCTCTTTCCACGCGCGTCGGAACCAGACCCCGGTCGGCGTGCGCGCTCCGGGAGCCTGGTACGACAGCGTGTGCAGCACGCCCGCGCGTCCGTCGCCGCTCGCGAGGTAGTGCGACTGCGACGTGCCCGGGTTGAAGATGCGCAGGCGGTCGTGGCGGTGGCTCATCACGAGCTGCGCGTCTTCGGCGAGCCGGTACGGATCCGCGAAGTCCTCGCGCGCCACGGCGAGCCGCCCGGCGCCGTGCCGCAGCAGACGGAACCCCGGCAGCCACGGGCCCTCGCTCGGCGCGCCGCGCTCCTCCCGGCCGGGAGGCGTGATCAGGGCGCCGCCCGCCTCGGCGAATGCGTATAGCTTGCGGGCCACGTCGCGATCCGGTGGGGCAGCGTCTACGTACAGGACGGCGTCGAGGCCCTCGAGGCTCGTGGCTTCGTGGACGCGGCGTGTTTCGACGATGCGGGCGAGGCTGCCCTGGCGCGCGAGCAGGTTGAGCACCTCGAACGCGAGGAATGCGTGGGGGCCTGCATAGTCGGAGACGACGCCCAGCTGCCCGACGGCGTCGTAGCCCGCCCAGGCACGGTGCGCCTCGAAGAAGGCGAGGCTCTGCGCGAGCGCGGCGCAGGTGGCGCGCGCGGACGCCGTGTCCGCGGCGAGGGCCACGCGCAGGCGCTGGTCGAGCGACACCAGCCAGCGCCCGCCGTGGATCGCGGAGTCCGCGACGGCCTGCGCATAGGACACGGCTGCGACCGGTTGTCCGATCTCGGGCGGCTCGAAGGCCAGCCACAGCGTCTTCGGCTGCACGAGCGCACGCGCCAGTCGCACGTACCAGGCGTTGGAGTTAAGCCACGGCGGACCGGTGGGGCCGGTCTCGGCGTCGACGTCACCCGACGTCGTGACTCGGAGTCCGGGCCAGGCCGGTCCGAACGCACCCACGAAGTCCGAAGGCGACCGGTCGGCGAGCCACTGGTCGCGAAAGCGGAGCACGGCCGCATCCGCGGGCGCGTCGGCCGCTCCGGTGGCGATCGCGTCCAGGCCAGCGTCGCGCGCGGCCTGGAGCGCGCGCCGCGTGTCGGCCTTCTCCCCGCTCCAGCCGACCAGCGCGAGCCCGCGCTGGCGCGCCGCGGCGAGGAGCGGGACGAGGCTGCGCTGGTGCTCGCCGTCCCGCTCGGAGCCTTCCGCCCACGGCACGACCAGGCAGCTCACCGGCGAGCCCGCGATCCGATCGAGCAGCGCCGGCTCGGACCACTGGCGCAAGGCAAGGACGTCGCTCGTCGTGACGCCAGGCACGGCCTTGACGCGCTCGATCTCGAGCGGTCCGCACGGCCAGCGGATCGGAACCCAGGCGGTCGCGTCCACGTCGCCTCCGCTGCGGATGATGCCACTTCTCCGCGGTGTAGCATCACGCCGCGACCGGCGGCTCCGCCGGGGGAGGAAGCTCATGGACAGGCGCGAGGCGTTCCGTCTGGCGGCCGTCGGATCCGCGGGTGCGGGCCTCCTGGGGCCGCGCGCCGTTCGCGCAGAGGCTCGGGCTGCGCAAGCCGTGCGCGGGCTGCCGTCGCCCAAGATCACCGACGTGCGAGCGATCGCCACGGCGCCCGCGGGGCTGCGGCTCGTCGTGGTCAAGGTCACGACCGACCAGGCCGGGCTCTACGGGTACGGCTGCGCGACGTTCACGCAGCGCGCCGACCTCGTGGTGCCCGCGGTCGACCGCTACCTGAAGCCGTTCCTGCTGGGCAAGCCCGCCGACCGCATCGAGGACACGTGGGCGGCGCTCTACGCCAGCTCTTACTGGCGAAACGGCCCCGTCCTCAACAACGCGATCAGCGGCGTGGACCAGGCGCTCTGGGACATCAAGGGCCGCCAGGCCGGAATGCCGGTCTACCAGCTGCTCGGCGGCAAGGCGCGCGAGGCGGCCGACTGCTACGCCCACGCGAGCGGCGCCGAGATCGCCGAGGTGGTCGAGAACGCCCG
>DATBSL010000350.1:0-5622 GCA_036559805.1 Vicinamibacteria bacterium | reverse complement strand
GGCTACCTGGCCGCGATCCTGGTCGATCTGGCGCCGCTCGCGCACATCGAGAAGAGCTTCGGGGGCGCGGCGTTCCGCGCGCTGCGCGAGCAGGTGGACCCGCTGCTCTCGTCGATGCGCGAGAACTTCCGCCAGGACGATTTCGTCACCCGCGACGAGCGCGAGGGCGACCGCTTCTTGCTGTTCCTCTCGGGCCCGCGCCGCGGCGAAACGCCGTTCCGCTCGGCCACGCTGCGCAAGCTCGTGGCGCGCGTCGAGGAGTACCTGAACCCGCGCGTCGGCCGCCTGACGCTGCCGTACCTCAGGGAGCGGCCGGTGCTGGTGGGCGGCTACGGGGTCGTGCTGTGGAGCCCGCTCGAGAGCCCCGAGCGTCAGATCCTGCGGCTCGTCGACGACGCCGCGGCCTGCGCGCTGATGCGAGTGCGGATCCGCGAGCGCGACCAGCGCGAGCGGCTGCTCGAGATCATCCAGAACCGCGAGATCTGGACCGCGTTCCAGCCGATCGTCGAGCTCGAGAGCGGCAACGTCGTGGCCTGGGAGGGCCTGTCGCGCGGGCCGCGCGGCTCGGACGTCGAGCTGCCGATGGTGCTGTTCGGGCAGGCGGGGCGCTACGGCGTGACCGAGGAGCTCGAGCGCGCCTGCCGGCGCCAGGCGTTCGTGGACTGGCACGTGCTCGGCCGCCGCGAGCGGCTCTTCATCAACACCGTGCCCGCCACGGTCCGCGACACGAGCTTCCTCGGCCGCGGCGTCCTCGAGTACCTCGGCCCCGACCTCGCGCCGAGCGCCGTGACGCTCGAGATCACCGAGCGGCAGGTGATCGAGAACCTCAACATCTACCGCGAGGCGATGCATTCTTTCACCGACCTCGGCTTCTCTTTTGCCATCGACGACGTCGGCGCCGGTTATTCTGGGCTGGAGACGGTCGCCACCCTCAAGCCGGCCTATCTCAAGATCGACATCGCTCTGGTGCGCGACGTGCACCAGAAGAAGGTGAGCCAGCAGGTGGTGAAGGCGATCCTGGACATGGGCCAGGGACTCGGAGCGACCGTGATCGCGGAAGGCATCCAGGCGCGCGAAGAGGTGGAGGTGCTGCGCCAGCTCGGCGTGCCCTGGGGCCAGGGCTACTTCTACGCGCGGCCCGTGGATCCCTACGCGGCGCAGCCGGCCGCGGCACGTGAAGGCTGAGCCGGTGCCCGCGGCCCGCACCGTGTCCCTCCGGCTGCTGCTGGCCGCGGCGCTCGCGCTGCCGAGCTGCGGCGGCGGCAGCGAGCCGTGGCAACCGGCCTCGGGCTCGCCGCCCGGCTCGACGCCGCCACCGTCGGGGTCGGGCTCCACCAACCCGTGCACGGCGGCGCTCGCGGCATTCCCCGAGGCCACGGCGGCCGCGGCCGCGCCGGGATCCAAGGCCGGCCCGCTCGGCTACGACGACCGCGACCCGCGCGAGTTCGTGGCGCTGCACCAGATCGCGCGCGGCGGGCGCGCGTTCGCCGGCGCGGACGCGTCGCCCGCGGCAGCGGCCTCGCTCGCGCCGCGCTCCGGCGACATCGCGATCCTGAACGACAACGGCTCGCTCGTCGTCGGCGCCAACAACTTCGACCTGAACGGGGTGGGCCTGCGCTTCGAGCCCAACGGCCAGGGCGGCTACGACGTCGTGCGGATGAGCGCCGACTTCCGCGGCGACTTCGGCCGCCGCGTGAGCCTGGCCGACGACGCGAGCTCGGAGGAGGGGCTCGCGTTCTCCTTCAGCTTCTTCGGCGCCTCGCGCGGCACGGCCTTCGTCAACTCCGACGGCAACATCACGTTCACCCGCGGCGACAGCGCGACCGACGACCGCTCGCTCGGCCGCGTGCTGTCGGGCCCGCCGCGTGTCGCGGCGTTCTTCGCCGACCTCGACCCGAGCCGGGGCGGCGGCGTCTTCGTCAGCTCGACGGCGAGCTCGTTCAACGTGACGTGGTGCAATGTCCCCGACTTCGACAACTCCGGCCGCGTGACCGCGCAGGCGACGCTCCTGCCGGGCGGCAGCGTGGAGCTGCGCTTCGACGCCTCGACCACGCTGCGCGACGCCGTGGTCGCGCTGTCGCCGGGCGCAACGGCGGGCTTCGCGCCCGTCGACCTTTCGGGTGCGAACGCGGCGACACCGGGCGGGACCGCGGCGGTGGGCGAGCGCTTCGCGAGCGAGCGCTCGCTCGACCTCGTGGGCGCCGCGCGGCTGTTCTACTCGGAGTTCGGCGACGACTACGACCAGCTCGTGTTCTGGAGCGACACGCGCGTCACCGACAACGACACCTTCGCCTTCGAGAGCACGGTCCGCAACCAGATCCGCGGCATCGGGCAGGAGCAGGTGAACCTCGCCTCCGAGTACGGCAGCGGCGGGCGGCTCGCGAGCGTCGTGCTGATGGACACGCTCACCAAGTACCCGGCGGATCCCAATCAGCGCGTCAACGGCGAGAACACCACGCTGTCGCTGGTGGCCCACGAGACCGGCCACCGCTGGGGCGCCACGCTCAAGTTCGGCGACGGCGGCGGACCCAACGACGCCTGGCTGGGCCGTCAGCTCGCGCACTGGAGCTTCTTCACCGACTCGGACGCCTCCGTGCTCGAGGGCAACGAGATCGCGGACCAGGGCGGCAGCTTCCGCACCGGGAGCCCGTCGCTGCGCTACTCGCCCTTCGACCTCTACTCGATGGGGGTCCTGTCCGAGGGCGACGTGCCCGCGACCTTCTACGTCGCGACTCCCACCATCACCGACCCTCCGTCGCTCGGCGTCGACCGCGAGAGCTCGCCCCGCTCGGGCGTGAGCCTGACCGGGTCGCGGCGCGAGGTCACGATCGGCGCCGTGGTCCAGGCGATGGGCGCGCGCAGCCCGGCGGCCGGCAGCGGCCCGCGCGACCACCGTCAGGCCTGGATCTACGTGACGAGCGCCGGCCGCAGCGCCGACTCGGCCTCTATCTCGAAGCTCGACACGTTCCGCCGCGCGTTCCAGGACTTCTTCGCCTCGGCCACGGGCGGCCGGATGAGCGTCGACACCCGCCTGCGATAAACCCACGGCCGGGGTCAGGTCTTGTATTTTGACATCGGCCCCTGAGCCACTGCCGCCACGACGAGTAATCCGGAGCCTGCCCCCCATTACGGCCGTGAGGGGCGCCGGTGCCCCTCCGCGCGGCTCTCGGGTACTGTAGGAGCGGGGTTCCCCGATAGCCGTCCGAGGAGGTTCGATGTCCGCCGAGCTCTCGCGCGAGGAGATCGCGCGCTATTCCCGCCACCTGATCATGCCCGAGGTCACGATCGCCGGGCAGCGCCGCCTCAAGGAAGGCAGCGTGCTGCTGGTGGGCACCGGCGGCCTCGGCTCGCCCGCCGCGCTCTACCTGGCGGCCGCCGGCATCGGCCGGATCGGCCTCGTCGACTACGACGTGGTGGACGAGAGCAACCTGCAGCGGCAGATCGTCCACGACACGAGCTGGATCGGCAAGCCCAAGCTCGAGAGTGCTACGGCGCGCCTCAACGCGCTCAACCCGCACGTCGCGATCGAGACCCATGCGACGTCGCTGAGCTCGGACAACGCGCTCGAGATCCTGAAGGGCTACGATGTGATCGTCGACGGCACCGACAACTTCGAGACGCGCTACCTCACGAACGACGCCTGCTACCTGCTCAAGAAGCCCAACGTCTACGGCTCGATCTTCCGCTTCGAAGGGCAGGCGAGCGTCTTCTGGCCCGACAAGGGCCCCTGCTACCGCTGCCTCTACCCCGAGCCGCCCCCGCCGGGCCTCGTGCCGAGCTGCGCCGAGGGCGGCGTGCTGGGGATCCTGCCGGGTGTCGTGGGCACGATCCAGGCGACCGAGGCGCTCAAGATCGTGCTCGGAGTGGGGGAGCCGCTGGTGGGCCGGCTGCTGCTCTACGACGCGCTCGCGATGAGCTTCGAGGAGCTCAAGCTGCGCCGCGACCCGAAGTGCCCGCTGTGCGGACAGAACCCGACGATCCGCGAGCTGCAGGACTACGTCGCCTTCTGCGGCATCGGCCGCGGCGAGGAGTCCGAGGCCGTCGAGGAGATCACGGCGAAGGAGCTGCAGCGGCGCCGCGACGCGGGCGAGGCGCTCGAGGTGATCGACGTCCGCGACCCGCACGAGTGGGAGATCTGCCGAATCCCCGGGACGCGCCTCGTCCCGCTCGGCAGCCTGAGCGAGCACCTGCACGAGTTCGACTCCTCGAAGACCTACGTGATGCACTGCAAGTCCGGGATGCGCTCGGCCAAGGCGATCGGGCAGCTGCGCAAGGCCGGCTTCCGGCGGCTGCTGAACCTCAGGGGCGGGATCCTGGCCTGGTCGCGGGAAGTGGACCCGGCCGTCCCGACGTATTAAGCTCGGCGGTTCAAAGGCTGCGAGCGAGCGGGATTCACTCCTGTGAGCGATCAGGGTATCGAAAACGCCAGCAGCCGGTCGTGGTCGATCAACGCGTTTTCGATACCCTGAAGGGGGGGTACGGGGGGTGCGGCGCAGCACCCCCTGTATGAAGGTTCATGAGCTTCGTGAGAGGACTCGCCTGCAAGGAGTGCGGAACCGCGTACCCGGTGACCGCGCGAATGATCTGCGACGAGTGCTTCGGACCCGTCGAGGTGGCCTACGACTACGCCGCGATGCGCGGCAAGGTCACGCGCGCCTCGATCGAGTCCGGCCCGCGCTCGCTCTGGCGCTACAAGGACCTGCTGCCGATCGAGGGCGAGCCGAAGGCCGGCCCGCGCTCGGGCTTCACGCCGCTCGTGCGGGCCGAGCGGCTCGGCCGCGAGCTGGGCGTGCCCGAGCTGTACCTGAAGGACGACAGCGCCAACTACCCGACCGCGAGCTACAAGGACCGGGTGGTCGCGGTGGCGATCACGCGCGCGATCGAGTTCGGCTTCGACACTGTCGGCTGCGCCTCGACCGGCAACCTGGCCCACGCCGTCGCCGCGCACTCCGCGGCCGCGGGGCTGCGGGCCGTGATCTTCATCCCGCACGACCTCGAGACGGGGAAGGTCACGGCCACGCTCGTGTTCGGCCCGCGCCTCGTCAAGATCCGCGGCAACTACGACGACGTGAACCGGCTCTGCACGCAGATCGCCGACGAGTACGGCTGGGCGATCGTGAACGTGAACCTGCGGCCGTACTACACCGAGGGGGCGAAGACCCACGGCTTCGAGATCGCGGAGCAGCTCGGCTGGCGGCTGCCGAAGCACACGGTGATCCCGGTCGCCGGCGGGACCATCCTGCCCAAGGTCTGGAAGGCCTACCGCGAGCTCATCGACCTGGGCCTGGTGAGCGACGACGGCCCGCGCATCCACGCGGCGCAAGCCGCGGGCTGCGACCCGGTCGCCCGCGCGATCCTGTCGGGTGCCACCACGTTCCAGCCGCAGAAGCCGCGCACGATCGCCAAGAGCATCGCGATCGGCAACCCCGCGGACGGGCCGTACGCGATCCGCGTAGTGCGCGACTCGGGCGGCTCCGCGGCCTCGGCCAGCGACGAGGAGATCCTCGCCGCGATCGAGCGGCTGGCGCGCACCGAGGGCATCTTCACCGAGCCCGCCGGCGGCACGACGCTCGCGTGCGCGATCAAGCTGATCGAGTCGGGAGTGATCCCGCGCGACGAGCC